>JBOGTU010000077.1:0-104178 GCA_050695655.1 Chloroflexota bacterium
CGGCAGTGGCAGCTGACCACGCACGCCGTGCAGCTTCACCTGCCGGATACGCAGCTTCAGGCGGCCTACTACAGCTCGCTGGCCTATATGCTGGTGGAGCAGCGAGGCAACCAGATTCACCCCGGGCCCTTAGTCCACAACGCTTTCTGGGTGCGTGACGCCGCCATGATCGGCTACGCGCTGGAGCGCGCCGGCCTGGTGCAGTACGTTCGCGGCAGCGCGGAGGCCACGCTGGCGGCCATCCAGCCCGATGGGCGCGTGACCGCGGTAACCGCGGCGAATGGCCAGCCCGAAGCGGCCCTCGAGTTGGATGCACCGGGCGAGGCTGCCTTTTCGTTGGCTGGGTACGCGCGTTTCTCGGGCGACGATGCGTTTCTGCGGCGCGCGTACCATCCCCTCATGCTGGCGCTCACTGCAGCGCTGGGACAGCGCGGTGCTGATGGGCTGCTGCCGCCCAACCTGAGCGCGGAAGACCTGGGCCCGGCCAGCCAGCAGCACTACTGGGATGACCTGTGGCTGCTCACCGGCCTGCGGGAGGGCCAGTGGGCCGCCGCGCGACTCGATCATCCGGGAGATGTCGCCAAGCTGGCGGCAGCCGAAGATGAGCTGCGGCGGGCCCTGCTGGCGGCCATCGCCGCCACGGGAGCCGGCTACATCCCCAACAATGCCGTGGACACCACCAGCTCTGCCATGGCTCGCGGTTCCAGCCCAGCGCTCTGGCCGCTGCAAGTGCTGGACCCAAGCTCCCCGCTCGTGAGCGCCTCGTTCGCTCACTACGACGCGGCGTTCATCCAGCCCTTCGGAGGCGCCTATCACCACCTGTATGGGCAGTGGTGGCCCTATGGCGGCCTTGAGCTGGCGCACGACTTTCTCTTCCTAGGCATGCGCCAACCGCTGGACCAGGTGCTGCGGTATACGCTGGCCCACCAAACCGCGCCTGGCCTGTACGCCTGGGCGGAGGGTGTGGATGCGGCCACCGGCGGGTTTGGCGAGGGCGACATGCCACACGGCTGGGCCGCCGCTGAGCTGGCCAATCTCGTGCGGGACATGGTCCTGTACAGCCACGGCAGCCAGCTGGTTGTGGGTGCCGGCGTACCGGCCAGCTGGGCGGGCCAGGCCATCTCCATTGCCAACGCGCCTACGCGCTGGGGCAACGCCAGCATCACCATCGCGCCGGACGGTGCTGTGCGAGTGAGCGGCGTGAACCCGCCCGGCGGGGTAGTGCTGAACCTGCCCTTTCCGGCGCACCTGCTGGCCAAGTAAGGCCTTGCCCCGCGGAAATCCCCGCCCGAGGGGCTTCAGGTGAACTTGATCTTGCGGCTGGCGAAGAGGCACATGCGCAGCAGCGTGAGCCCGGCACGGAGGTGCTGGATGTTGGAGCGGCCATAGGCGCGTTCCACGTAGCGCACGGGCACGTCGGCGATGTGCAGGTTGAGTTTGGAGGCACCGAACAGCAGGTCGAAGTCGCCAAAGGGATCGAAGTCGCCAAAGAAGGCGCGCCCCGCGGCGATGCGCTCGTAATCGCGCCGCCACAGCGCCTTGGTGCCGCACAGCGTGTCCTTGAAGCGCTGCCCCAGCAGCCAGCTGAAGGCGAGGCCAAAGAGCTTGTTGGCGAACACGTTGCGCAGCGGCATCGCGTCGCGGCTGGTGGGGTACACCAGCCTGCAGCCGTTAGCGAACTCGGCGCGCCCGCTGGTGATGACGTCGAAGAACTTGGGCAGCTCCTCCGGCTGCACGGTCAGGTCCGCGTCCAGAATGATGAGCACGTCGCCCCGGGCGGCGGCGAAGGCTTGGCGCACCGCGTCGCCTTTGCCCCGCCCATGCTGGCGCAGCAGGCTGATGTCCCGCTCCGCGCCGTAGGCCGCCGCCACGCGTTCGATCTCCGCCAGCGTGCCATCGGCGGAGTGTCCCTCTACGAAGATGATCTCGGTGTGGCGGCCCATTCGTGGCAGGCGCTGCACGGCCGGTTCGATGTTTGCCCGCTCGTTGCGCGCGGGGATGATGACGCTGCAGCTGAAGTCTGCCGCTTGCCTGGGCTCGGCTTGGTCCAGGCGCGCCACCAGGCAGCCGGTCAGGCACAGAGCGTTCACGCCGGGCAGCTGGGAAGCGTAGCGGTTGAGCCAGCCGGACACGAGCGGCAGATGGCGTGGCAGCAGCAAGCGCCGGCTCTGCTTCACCACACGAAAGCCGCTCAGCCCCAGCAGGTTGGTGATATCGGCCTCCGACAGCCAGTTGTGTGTGGGCAACGGCATGCGCTGGCCGACGGCCTCGCCAAAGCGCAGCACCGGCTCCCACAGGAAGTTGTGAAAGCTGATCAGCAGCCGGGTGCGTGGCGTGCACACGCTGCGCAGCCGCTGCAGCGCCTGTTGCACATCCGTGAGCAAGCCCACGGTGCCGGCCAGGACGACGTAGTCGAACGTCTCGTCCAACTCCAGCTCCTCGGCGGCCATTTCCACGAACGTGAGCTGGGGGTGCCGACCGCGCGCCCGCTGGAGCAGCTCGCCGCTGATGTCCACCCCCAGGCCGCGGCTTGGCCGCAGGCTGGCCAGCAGGTTGCCCATGCCACAGCCGACTTCGAGCACGCGCATGCCCGGTGGCACCGCGGCCGCGAACCAGTGCTGCAGGTCCTCGTAGTAAGCACGGTTGCGCCGTTCCCAAAGCTCACGCTCTGGGGCGTAGCGGTCGAAGTGCCGGCGGATGAGCGCGGCGTGTTCGGCGCCAGCCGGCTGGCGCTCGCGCCGCGGCGAAAGCATTGATCCAGATGATACGTTCGCTGGCGCTCAGGCCAGCTTGACGACCAGGCCAGCCAGCTCGGGGCTGGCGGCAGGGAAACGGCGCAGCACTTCCGGATCGTGCCCGGCCACGATGCACTCCGGCCCGCTGGCCAGCTCCTTGATACGGTCGAAGGCGGCGTACATCAGCGGTACGGTATGCAGGATGCGGAAGGGCCGGTCCGCCTCGATGTTGCCGTAGTAGTGGCTGGCGTCCGAGGCGATCACCACCGCGCCGCGCCGCGTGTTCACGCGCACGATCTGCATGCCCGGGGTGTGGCCGCCCACCCGATGCACGCTCAGCCCGGGCGCTACTTCCAGGTCGCCGTCTACCCACCGGATGCGGCCCTCCGCGTTCAGGTGGATGAGATGGCTGAGGTCCTCCGGCTCGGTGAGGTGGGCGAACTGGCCGCGGCCGGCCCAGCGCCCGGTCCAGAACGCCATTTCCTGTTCCTGCAGCACCACGCGCGCCTGGGGGAAGGCATCCACGTTGCCGCAGTGGTCATAGTGCAGGTGAGTGAGGATCAGCTGCTGCACCTGCGCCGGCTCAACGCCCAGGCGGCGCATGGTGTCCATGGGTGGGGCTATATACTGGCGCCCGCGCCGCTCGCCAACCGCTTGTTTGAAGCCGGCGTCAATGCCAATGACGGTTTCTCCGCATACAGCCAGCCAGGTGAAGTAATCCATAGGCATGTCATCATCGCCGCAGGCGTCGTGCTCATAAAAATGCTCCTGCTGGAGGGCATCTCGGCGCGCATAACGAATGGCATAGAGGTCATACAGCGGCGTGTCCTGGTCCATGCCCTGGCCTTCTAGCCCAGCTTGTTGACGCGCCGGGAGAGGTTGCGTTTGGCGGAAATGTTCAGCCGGCGCCGCGTTATTTCGTCCAGCTGTTCAATAGGGCCGGCGGAGGGGCCTTTCTCGCGCCACAGGCGGGCGACTTCGGCTGCTACAGCTGCCTCGGAGTGCTGGGCAGCGGCTGGAGCTGCCGTGCCGCGACCACGCGCGGCGCCCGGCCCGCGGTACCAGCGCACCAGGATGGTGCCGCCTTCGCCGTCGCGCGTCTCCACCGACCCACCCAGCGCCTTGGCGGCAGCCGCGAAAGCACGCTTCACGGCGGGCCCGTTTTGACCCTCCAGATGCAGCCGCAGCACCGGCTTGCGTTTATCGGCGCTTTGCAGCATGGTGTACGCCTCTAACGGCAAGCCCTTGAGCGGCTTCTTCGGAGGAAATGTCTCCAGCGAATCAATGAGCTTCATTGTTGCCGAGTATACGTTTAATCCTCGCGCAATGCCAAGCCCCAACTCGGTTTTAGCCCTTGTGTTATCCCGCCTGGTCGCCGCTTGATGAGCGCTGGACGTGCAGTGAGATAGCCATTGGCTTTGCTTTAAGGCAACCGAGAGAGGCCTGGCGCGGTAACATGCCGCGGTGGCCGGGGCGGATCCCCCCGCGCAGCGCGGGTTAAGCTCGGCAAGGGCGGTTGCAGGGGATTGGCCGACGGCCGCTTATGGCTTTCGGCCTACACGTCTAGGCCTCAGCGTTGCGCGCCTCGCCCTAAAGCGTAAGCTCCAGGTGTTGCACACCCTCCAACGGGTTGTCGTTGTAGGGCGGAATGGGGAGGAAGCCCAGGCCACGATACAGGGCCATGGCCGCCGGCATCTGCTGGGGCAGGGTATCCAGCCGCATGGCTCGATAGGCCGCACGGCGCGCGGCGGCGATGATGGCAGAGGCCAGTTCCCGCCCTACGCCCAGGCCACGAAAGGCTGGCCGCACGTAGAGGCGCTTCATTTCGCAGACGCGGCCGTCCAGCGGCCGCAACGCAACGCAGCCTGCCACCTCCGCCCCAAAGAACGCCAGCAGCAGGGCGCCCCGCGGTGGCGCATAGGCGCCAGGCAGGGCTGCCAGCTCCTCTTTGAACCCCTGGAAGCACAGGTCCACCTGGATGTCCGCGGCATACTCGCGAAACAGCTCGCGAACGAGCTTCAGGTCGCTCGCCGGAGCGATCCGGCAGTCAGGCGCCATCGGCCAGGCGGGCAAGGTCGCGGATCAGCGCGCCCATGGACGAGTGCGCTGGTTCGACGGCCACGGTGAGGCCGCGTTCCTGCAAAGCGCGCGCGGCAACCGGGCCTACGGCGCCCAGCTTCAGGTGGCCCAGGCCGGTGAGCAGCTGCGCCTCCCGGCCCGTGCTGGCGGCCACGGCGAAGAGGCTGCCCAGCTGGCCGGCGCTGGTGACGGCCAGCGCCCAGGCGCGTTCCAGATGGTCGATGAGCTCGATCATCGGGCTCACGTCCTGGGGCAGGGCCCAGCGATAGAGGGGCAGCTCCAGCACCTGCACGCCCCGCGCCCGCAGTCCATCGGCCAGATGCACATCAGGCCCGCCGTACAGCTGGATGGTCGCGTGCTCGAAGCGATCCTCAGCCAGCGCAGTGAGCACTTCGCGTGAGGTGCTCGGTTCGGCTGCCTGGCGATCGATGCGGATGCCCAGCTCGCGCAGCACGGCCCGCGGCTTGGGGCCACGCACGGCAACCAGCGCGCCGGCCAGCACCTCCCGCAAGCGCGGTTCCAGCCCCAGCTCGGCGGCCAGCTCGAACAGCGCCCGTGCGCCCACGCCCGTGAGGCAGATGAGCACATCGGTGCCTTGGGCGCAGAGCTGGCGCAAGCGCTGCGCGCTTTCGTTGCTATCGTCAGGCGGGGCCTGGCCCAGCGCTGGCACGGACCAGGGCACACCACCGTAGCGCGTGACAAGGTCAGCCAGCTCGGTGGCGCGCCGGCTCTCCAACAGCGCCACCACGCGGCCCCCCAGCGTGGGCTGAGCAGCCTCGCCGGCGCGGATCATCGCCGGGTCGATGGAGTCAGGCGGCGCACTCTCCTTCGCCGCGAGCCACTTCGTAGACCGAGTCCGAGCCCCAGTCGTGGTAGGCGTCCAGGTCCTTGTGCAGCGGGCCCACTTCGCGAAGGTCCGCGATGAGCTCTTTCACCCGGTCCTTGCCAACGCGATCCAACCAGCCATAGAACGTCTCGCTGTCGCTGCGCTCATCGGTGAAGGCGGCCAGGGTGCGCTCGATGGCCAGCGGCACGCGCTTGGCGGCCACGCGGCCAATGTGGTTGCCCAGGCGAACGCCATCCGGCGCGTTGCCGCCGCCGATCCACATCTCATAGGCCGGCACCTGGAGCATGTTCTGCTTGATGGACGCGCCCGAGAAGCCGATGGTGCCCGTGTGATGCTGGCCGCAGCCGTTGGGGCAGCCGCTGATGCGAATGGTCACGTCCTCCGCGGCGGGGAAGCGCTCCTTCAGTTCGCGCACGGTGCCGGTGAGCGCGTGGGCCATCTCCGGCGAAGCGGTGATGGCCAGGCTGCAGCTCGTGGCGCCGGGGCAAGACACGACATCGGTGAGTGTGCGGGCACCGGGCTCGCCCAGCTCGATCTCGGACAGCTCCTTGTGCAGGGCGGCCAGCTGCGACTGCTTGAGCCAGCGCAGCACCAGGTTCTGGCCAATCGTGGTGCGCGCGTAGCCGCCGTTGTGGCGGCGGGTGATGCCGGCCAGGGCACGCAGCTTTTCGGGGTTCAGGTCGCCCGTTGGTACCGTGACAAAGGCGCTGAAGTACCCCTGCTGCTTCTGGGCCACAACGTTCGTTCGCCGCCATTCCGGGAAGCCGGGCAGGGGGTTCTGCACGTGCGGCGTCTCCTCCAGGCGCGGCTCCTCAGGCAAGCGCAGCAGTGGCTCCAGGGCTACCGTCTTCTTGGCCCATGGCTGGGCCAGGTCCTCGTCCACCATGGCCTTGAACGCATCCCAGCCTTGCTTCTCCACCACGAACTTCATCCGTGCGGCCGCTTTGTTGCGCCGGTTGCCGGTACGGTCGAACACGTGCAGAATCGCCTCCGCCAGGATGAGGTACTGGTCGAAGGTCACGAACTCGGCGATCACGGGCGCGGATCGGGGCATGGTGGACAACCCGCCAGCGGCCACCACGCGGAAGCCGGGCTGGCCGTCCTTGATTACCGCCTGATAGCCGATGTCGTGGATGGGCGTGAGGGCGCAGTCCTCGTCGCAACCGGCGAACGCCACCTTGAACTTGCGCGGCAGGGCCTGATTCTCAGGCTTGCGAAGGAAGTAGCGGGCGAAAGCCGCGGCGTACGGCGTCACGTCAAACGGCTCGGTGGGGTCTACGCCCGCCAGCGGGCAGGCGGTCACGTTACGGACAGTGTTGGAGCACGCTTCGCGGGTGGTGAGCCCTACGCTGGCGAGCAGTTGCAGCACTTCCGGCACGCGCTCCAGCTTGACAAAGTGAAATTGGATGTTCTGGCGCGTGGTGATATGCCCCTTGCCGCTGCCAGCAAAGTTTTCCGCGATTTCCGCCAGCACGTCCATCTGGTCAGCGGTGAGACCGCCGAAGGGCACCTTCACCCGCACCATCTGGTTGTCGGGCTGACGCTGGCCGTAGATGCCGCGCGTAAGCCGCCAGGCGCGAAAGTCGGCGAAGTCGATGTCGCCGCCGCGGAAGCCAGCCACTTTGGCAGCAAACTCGTCAATCTCTGCTTGCAGGGGCTCGAGAACGCCGCTGTTGGCTATAGCCATACTCATGGGCCAAAGGGTAGGCAGGAAACCTGACTTTGTCAACTGAAATAGTCAACTTTAGATTTGGTGGCGCGCCAGGCCGGCCGGCAAGTGCGCGGAATTACAATCGTGAGCAGATGAACATCGCCGTCTGTGCCAAGTCCGTGCCAGCCAGCTCGATCGTGATCACGATCGATCCGGATACCCAGCGTGTCGTGCGTGATGGCGTGCCGCATGAGCTCGATCCCGCCGCGGAGTGTGCGCTGGAGGTGGGACTGCGGCTGGCGGAGCAGCAGGGCGGCAGTGTGACCGTGATCTGCATGGGCAAAGCCAGCGCCGCGGACGACATCCGCAAGGCGCTGGCCATGGGCGCCGAGCGCGCCATCCACATCTGTGACGACGCGCTGGCTGGGTCGGATACGCTGGCAACGGCCAAAGTCCTCGCCGCCGCCATCAAGAAGGAATCGTTCGACCTGGTGATCTGCGCTACCGAGGCGACGGACACCTACTCGGGCCTCGTGCCAGGCCAGGTGGCGGCGCTGCTCGGCTTCGCCCCGCTGACCTTTGCTCGCGAGCTCGCTGTTGAAGGCAAAACGGCCACCATCCACCGGCAAACGGAGGATGGCTACCAGGTGGTGCAGGCTGAGCTGCCGGCACTGGTGACGGTGACGAGCGGTATCAATGAGCCGCGCTACCCATCGCTCAAGGGCATCATGGGCGCCAAGCGCAAGGAGGTGCTGCGGTACACTGCCGCGGACCTCGGCCTGGCGGCCACAGAGGTAGGCGCCGCCGGGGCGCGCGAGCGGGTGCTGGCGATCGCACGGCCGCCTACCCGCGCTCAAGGGCAGATTGTGACCGATGAGGGCGATGGCGGCGTGCGCATCGCCGAGTTCCTGGCCAGCCTCAAGGTGATTTAGAGCTTTGGCAGGATACATGCTTCGGCGGCCGAGTTGGGGTTGCCTGCGAACTTCGATTCAATGTGAGCTCGCCGTCGCGGGGGCTGGTCGAGAGCCGCTTGTGGCTTCGCGGCCAAACTTCTAGCCGTGCCAACGCTCTGGGTGTACGCCGAGGTCCGCGGCGGTAGGCTCACGCCGCTGACCCTGGAGATGCTCACCTGTGCAGCGGAGGTGGGTCGCGCCGAGGTGCTGCTGTTTGGCCTCGCGCCGGACGATGCCATCGCCACGCTGGGCGCGTACGGTGCCGCGAAGGTGTATCGCTGCACGGACCCCATCTTCGCCGAATACCTGGTGCTGCCGGCAGCCGAACTGCTGGCCGGCCTCATGGCTCGGCACCAGCCGGATGCCGTGCTGTTCGGCACCACGTACAGTGGGCGCGACCTCGCCGCCAGCCTCAGCGCACGGCTGGACCGCGGCGCCCTCACCGATGTGGCTGGCCTGGCCGTAACCCCGGCGGGCTTTGAGGCTACCATTCCCGCGCTGGGCGGCAGCTATCAGAACCGCGCCACCCTGGTGAACGCGGGCACCAAGCTCATGCTGGTGCGGCCCAAGTCGTTCGAGGCGCGGCAGCGTGGCGGTTCAGCCGAGGTGGAGGAAGTGGCCGCGCCCGCGGCCACTGAGCTGCGCCGCATCCACGTCACGGAAACGGTGGCGCAGAAGGCGGAGGGGCCTTCACTGGAGGATGCGACCATCATCGTCTCCGGTGGCCGCGGCCTGAAGGATGGCGAGCACTATCAGCTCGTGCGAGACCTGGCGGAACTGCTGGGTGGCGCGCCCGGCGCGACGCGCGCCATTGTCGATGCTGGCTGGGTGCCCTACTCGCTGCAGGTGGGCCAAACGGGCAAAACGGTCAAGCCCATGGTGTACATCGCCTGCGGCATCTCGGGCGCCATTCAGCATCTGGCCGGCATGAAGGGCTCCAAGACGGTGATCGCCATCAACACCGATGCGGACGCGCCGATCTTCAAGAGCGCCGACTTTGGCGTGGTGGGCGACGTGTTCAAAGTGCTGCCCCAGCTCATCGAGGAAGTGCGCAAGAGAAAGTAGGCCGGGGCGCGGCCACGCGAGGCTGCGCAGCCATCCTTTCGCTCTCGGAGAAGGCAAGGATGGATTGCCACCAACTCTATGGAGGGGGCGGCGCGGAACCGCTGGTGGGAGCCCCGCTCGCCGGCGAACCGCTGGATGATGGCGCCACCGGCGCTGGGGCCGGCAAGATCAGCTTCTGGCCGACCGCGAGCTTGTTGGGGTCGGTCAATGTGTTCAGCTGGGCGATCTCGGCCACACTGGTGTGGTTGCGCGCGGCGATGGCGCTGAGCGTGTCGCCCTTTTGCACGGTGTAGGTGGCGTGCGCCGGTGCGGGGGTTGAGGTGGGCGCGGGAGCAGCACTGCCAGCCGGTGCCGGAACCGTAACCGCGGTCGGGGTGGGGGTGGGGGTGGCCTTGTTGCCGCCACAGGCCGCCAGCAGCAGCGCCAGGCCGCAGGCCCAGAGGACGCGCCTCATCCGCCACAGCATACGGCATGGGCGGCAACCGGGCCGGCCAATTCCTTGGTCTATGAAGGTCCGGCCCGAGTGCGCTCGCGCTGTTTGCGCTGATAGCGCCTGATCAGATACGCCAGGATGAGCAGGTTGATGACGAGGGTGCCGACCTTCACCAGGCTCACGTGGCGGAAGAGCTCATAGCCCTCGAAAGGCAGGAACAGCCCGGTCTCGATCACGATGAAGATCTCCACCCAGTACTTGCCCAGTATCAGGCCCCCCGCCTCCACTGCCTCCAGCAGAAAGTAGAGAAAGGCGCCCAGCGACAGACGCAGCAGGAACGATGCGCTCAGGTCGGGCAGGTGGTCGATGGCGAAGATCGCCAGGCGGTCGCGCGGGTCCTCGCGCAGCTCCTCGAACGCCAGCCGGAAGATGTGCTGGGTGCCGCCGTGAAAGTAGAGCGTGAGCAGGCCCGCCCCCACCAGTGCGAAGAAGACCGCGGCGATGGACTTCTGAAGGATGATGAGGCCAATGCCCAGCGGCTTACCGAAGAGCTGGCGCTGGCGGCGCGCCGCTGCTGCTGGCGCCTTCACTGATCCTGCCGGGTGTGCTGGTCCGACTTGTGCCAACAACTATCCTTTAGCCATGGCTCTGGCAGAGTCGGCCGGTGAACCGCTCCGGCAGCGCCCGGAAACTCTCTTCCGAGAGCGTCAGCGGATTGCCAACCTCTCGCGAATTCGCGAATTTGTGTTTGGGACGCAGGATGGCCTGCTCACCACGCTTGGCGTGGTGACAAGTGTAGTCGGCGCCACGTCCAATAGCGCCACCGTGATAGTAGCTGGGCTGGCCGAAGCCGTGGCCGGAGCGCTGGCCATGGGCGTGGGTGAGTATCAAGGCAGCCGGGCGCAGCAGGAGCTGCACACAGTCGAGATCGAGAAGGAGCGCACGGAGCTTCAGGAGAAGCCGGCGGAGGAGCATCGCGAGCTGCGGGCGATCTTCCAACAGGAGGGCCTGAACCGCGACTCGGCCGACGCGGTGGCGGGCCTGCTGGCCCAGCACCCGGAGCTGCTCTTCCGCACCCACGTGGAAAAGGAGCTGGGCTTGCGGCTGGAGGAGTTCGAGAGCCCTCTGCGCAATGCGCTGGTGATGGGCGCCTCGTTCTTCCTGGGCGCACTGCTGCCGATCATCCCTTACCTGGTCGCCCCGGCGCGTCCGGCGTTGGTGGCTTCAGTGGTGCTCACGGTCCTCGCCCTCTTCGGCGTCGGCCTGGCCAAGGCCGCGGTTACCCACCGGCGCTGGCTGCGCAGCGGCTTTGAGGTGATGATCTTCGGCGTCCTCGCGGCCGCCATCGCCTACGCCCTCGGGGTGTGGCTGCCCCACGTCTTCGGGCGCTAGAAGAGGGCGGCAGTTGCCGGGGACAAGACCAGGGCGGCAGTTGCCGGGGACAAGACCAGGGCAGTACATGCAGCCACGAGCGCGGAGTTCTGGGCGATTATCGGGGTGAGAGCGACTCTGTTTGGGAGCCTTGTCGGGCTCATGACCATGCTCAGGTCAGAAACATCCGGCATCCGCCACGACATGGAGGAGAGGTTCGCTGCCATGCAAGCCGTGGAGCGGGCGCTTGCGGAGCGGATGCTGGAGAAGTTCGCGGCTGTCCAAGCTGCGCAGGAGCTTGGGAGGCAGGTAGCGGCGCTGTCGGGAACGCTCCACGGCTGGACCGAACACTTGCAGCATGTGGATTGCCTCACCGAGATCCTGGTCAACCGTTAGGCAGGTGTGAGCAACCCTCACACCGCCAAGCTGACATCGCCGAAAGGCTCAAGGGGCATACTTCCGGGAAGGTTCAGCTTTCAGCTGACCAGCGCCACTGGGGCGATGGTGCCACCGGCCCATGTGGCGCGGAGGTCGGAGACAGGCAGGCGCTGGCCGGCGGCGTTCATCACGGCTACGCCCAGCTCACGGATGCCGGCGGCGCCATCGAGCGGCATTTCCAGATGCACCAGCGCCCCAGCTGGCCAGGCCGTGGGCGGGTACCAGAGGGCCGCGCCGGAGGCATCGGGCTGCAGACCGAGGAGGGCGCCGTCGCTGGCGCGGGTTGTAGCCAGCGTGAACCGAAGCTGCTCGGCCACCGGATTCAGGCGCTGCCAGTAGGTATCCAGCGTCAGAGAATCACCCTGCAGGCCCACGATCGGCGTCCGCCGCAAACGGTACGCCAGCAGGGCGAGCTGCGTGCCGAAATGCACTGGCCCAATGCGCGCGGCGCCGGCCGGCAGCTGAGTCAGCAGAATGGTGTCCAGATAAGCGGAAGGCAGCGCCGGCAGGGCGCCTGGCGTAGGCACGGACTCGCGCCGCAGCAGCAGCAGGCCGGCGCGGGCAGACACAAGCCGAAACTGGCCGCTCTCCAGCAGGTAGGTTACCGCATCGCGCTGGGCGGGATAGGGAAGCGGGTGACTGGTGCCCACGGTATCGATCGCCAGCCACTCCGCGGCTGTGTACGCCGGGAACCAGAACGCCGCGCGCCGGTTGGCCAGGTGGGGGTAGATGCCGGAGGTGGCGCTCAGCGCGGCGGCCGCAGGCACCGCCCGCAGGGCGCCGCGCACCGCCGCGGCGCGCGCATCCGCCGCCGGCCAGGCGAAGCCGGGTCGCAGGGGCGATGCACCGATCCAAGCCTGCGCAACCCCGGCCGAAAGCAGGAGAGCCAGCAGCGGCAGCGCGGCCAGCCTGCGTCGCGCGCCGGCCTTGCTGCCGGGAATGTCCGAGCGCGCTGACCGTTCAGGGCGCGGCTCGCGTATGATGCGCAGCCAGCCCGCCACACGGCCGGCGCCGTGTATGCCGGCCCACAGCAGCAGGGGTGCCAGCAGCGCGGAGTAGTGCCCGCCACCGGAGCGCATCCAGGAGAAGCTGGAGAGCCCGTTCACCGCCAGCAGAGGCAGCGCGGCCAGCAGGCGCAGCGGCGCGGCCAGAGCCACCACGCCACCCGTGAGCAGCTCAATGAACAGGTAGTGCCACACATCTGCCTGTGCCAGCCAGCGCAGCAGCAGGCCAGGGTCGCGCGCCAGCCCCAGCATCGCGCGCCCCGGCGTGGCGCCGAGCCAGCTGTAACGCGTCCAGAATACGGATCCCTGCCCGTTGAGCAGCGGCGTGATGACGCCGAAGCACAGTCCCGTCCACAGCGCGGCCCCCGCCGCGATGGCCAGCGCCAGCCGCCGGGCGAGCCGATCGCCACTGGCGCCTTCGCCTGGCCGCGGCTTCGGCCACCAGCCGTGACGCCCGGCTGGAGAGGCTGGCCAGGCGAGCAGCCACAGGTCCAGCCCCACAAAGGCCACCGTGAGGGCGGCGTCTTCGCGGCACAGCGCCACGAATGCCAGCAGCACGGCAGCTGCGCGGCGATGCCCGCCCTCCCACAGGTCGAGCGCCAGCAGGAGCAGCGGCGCGGCCAGGGCCACCATATGGAAGTCCGACAGCGCGGCCCCCTCCAGCCCCGGCGCCAGGAGATACGCGGCCGCCGCGGCCAGCCCGGCCCAGCTGGAGCCCAGCACGCGCCGGCCCAGCCAGGCAGCCGGCAGCGCGCCCAAACCGAGAACGCCCGCCTGAAGCCAGAGCAGCAGGCGCGGATCCGGCCACAGCGCATAGAGCGGCGCCACGGCCAGCAGCGCCGGTTCAACGTGGAAGCTGAACAGGGCGGAAGGGTGGCGGATGAGCGCAGCCTGCAATCCCTCTACCTGGAAGGGCGCCCCCACCAGCGTGCTGAAGCGAAACGGCCGCCCGTGGATGGTGTTCCACAGCACCTGCGCCACATAGCCCAGGTCGAAGGCGTTTGAGTGCAGGTTGTCGTGCCGGCGCGTGGCCAGCAAGCCCACGAACAGCACCCAGGGCAGGGCCAGCAGCAGCGCCGCCACCGTCAAGCGGAGGAAGGCGGCCCGAGCCGAGGTGGGTCTGGAACGGCCCAGAGCCACCAGTCCGCTGAGTTTCGTGCTGGTCCTCGCCCTTACCGGAACAGCATCCGCGGGTCCGGCGCCTCGGGATGCGTGCGCGTGAACTCGCTGGGGAGGGGCGCCGCCGCTGCTACAGGCTCCAATCCAGGCCGCAACCGCGGCAGGCGGCGGGCGGCTCGGGCGACTGGTGGCGCGCGCGGAATTCCTGGTAGCGCTGCCCGTTCCACACGGCATTGAAGCCGCCCGGCGTGTGCACGTTGCCCAGGATGATGTCCTCATACGGCACACCGGTGAAGGGGGCGATGCAACAGGGCAGCGCGTTGCCATTCGCGGTGATGTAACCCAGCCGCCACGGCCGGCGGCAGCCCTGCCAGGGGTACTCTACGCCCTCTGTTCCGGCCGCGTACTCCCGCGGCGAAACCGCGCCGGCGCCGCGGAAGGCGATACCCAGCTCCGCCGCGCGCCCTTCGCACTGCTCCACAATGGCCTGCACCTGGTCCTGAACGCTCCCCTGGCCGTTGAAGATCGACTGATCCGCGGTCGCCAGCCCCGCGCCAAAGAACACCATGCGCGTGAGATACAGCTCGTCCACCCCCAACTGCCCGGCCAGCTCCAGCACGCCCGGGAGCTCGTGGATGTTCTGCCGTACACCCGTGAAGAAGAGCGAGATACGCGGGTTGGCAGCACCTAGTCGGCGGCGCGTTTCTACCATCTGCCCGAGGTTGCGCAGCACCTTGGGCAGCACGTTCACACCCCGCAAACGCGCGTACGTTTCCGGGGTAGATCCGTCGCACGAGACGCGCAGCTCGTCCAGCCCGCTCTCCACCAGCTCCACCTGGCGCCGCGGGTACAGCAGAATGGCATTGGTGTTGAACACCACACGCACGCCCCGCGCCTTGAGGTAGCGGATCATTGGCGCCAGCTCGCGGTTCAGCAGCGGCTCGCCAATGCCCTGCAGCACCGCGCGCTCCAGCCGTGGGAACTGATCTACCAGCTGGGTGAACTCGTTCAGGGTGAGGTAGTGCTCCTGCTCCTGGGGATCGAAGGTGAGCGGGCAGGTTTCACACAGTGAATTGCAGCGATTGGTGACCTCAATGTACAGCTCGCGTGGGTTGTCGAGCTGCTCGCCGGGTGCCGTTAGAGGTGCATCCACCCCCAGCGGCACAGACGGCCGGCGAGGTGCTTGGCCGGTCGGCTGCATCACGGTGAGGGGAGCATAGCATCGAGCGGGCCAGGGCTCGGCTGCCAGCTGGCGAGCAGGCGCCGAGTGTGCTCCAGGCCGTCCCTCCGGCCCGCCAGCTCGCGTCGCAAGCGGCCGAGCTCGTCCATCGTGTCCACGTCGTACCAGGTGGGGCCCAGCGCTGCGTGGAGACCCAGCAACCGGGCGCGCGCCACTGTCTGCCCACAGATGGTGCTGCTGTCGTAGCGCTGGCCCTCAAAGAGGTCCGCCGCGCTGCCGGCGTCCAGGGCGCTGCCGGCCACCAGGTAGTAGCCCCCGTCGTCGCAGGGGCCCAGCGCGATCCCCCGGCGTATCTCCGCCAGCAGCTCGAAGGCCGCGGCCACGTGGCTCGCCGGCAGGCTGGGAGAATCGGCCTCCGTCACCGCCAGCAGCGCGATGCCCTGCTCCGCGGCCCAGGCGAAGGCATGCGCAATGCCGGCCATGAGCCCTGGCCGGGGCTGCACCACCAGCTCGACGTTGGCGGGCACCAGCGCCCGCAGGGCCGCGGCGTGCCGCCGGTCGGGCGTCACCAGGCCCACGCGGGCCGCCACGCCGGCCGCCCAGGCCCCACTCGCCAGCGCGGCGAGCGTATCCAGCAGAAAGGCGCACTGCAATTCCGCCGCGGCAGCGGCGCCAATGACCTCGGCCAGGCGCGTCTTCACTTCGCCGGGAAAGGGCGCTTTGGCCATTACGAGGACCGCCCGCTGCCGGATCTGCCCGCTCATGCGCTGGCCTAGGCCTGGAAGTTTGGCCGCAAAGCCATAAGCGGCCCTCGACCGGCCGCCGGCAGCGGCCATTTCGACTTGAACGAACGTTCCTGGGCAACCCCACCCGGCCGCCGCCGCCTGTTCCCGGCCAAACTTCTACCGCGGCGCCGGCTCAGGCAGGAGGGTGCCCGCGCGCGGGGGGCCGAAGGCGTGCCGCCTGAAGGTCCCCAGCATCGATAGCGCGGCCTTCGCCGAAGTGCCCACATTGCCGCTGACTTTGGAGGCGCCGCCCTGGCGGCGGTGATACGCCAGCGGCAACTCCTCAATGCGCTGGTGGCGGCGGGCGGCCTTCACGATCATCTCCAGCGTCCAGCCGTACGTGGCTTCGCTCATGCGCAGCTCCAGCAGCGTTTGCCGGCGCAGCGCTTTGAAGCTGGCCAGGTCCGTCACCGGCTGGTGCCAGAGCGACCGTATGAGCCAGGCGGCCGCGCGGTTGGCGAGTACGGCGTGCGCGGGCAGCGCGCCCGCTTCCATCACTGTGCGCGCGCCCAGCACCAATTGCGCGCGGCCGCCCGCGATCGGCGCCAGCAGGTCCGGCAGGGCGGCGGGATCGTCGGCGCCATCGCCATCCACAAAGGCGACGATCTCCGCCCGCGTCTGCGCGGCACCTGTCGCGCAGGCGCGGCCGTAGCCCCGCCGGCGCTCCACGATGACGCGAGCCCCGGCCGCGGCGGCGCGCTCTGTCGTGCAGTCGCGGCTGCCACCGTCGACCACGATCACCTCCTGCACACTATCGGACGGGACACGCCCAACCACCCAGCCGATGGCAGCCTCCTCATTCAAAACAGGAATGACGAGCGCAACAGAGGGTGCGGCGCCCCACGGTGGGGATGGCATGCTGCCGCCCATCCTAAGGCACGCCGTGCCGCGTGGACTGCTCGCCTGGCGCGGCCCTCTTCTTGCTGGCCCACTGGCGAGCCCTTACGGCAGAGCCGCCAGCACGGCGCCAGGCGCCTTTCAAGATCTGCCGAACTGATGTACGTTTGGATTTGAGATGGCAGTACCACTACGACAATCCCTTAAGGTCGGCGCGTATGTCGCCAGCCAGCGTCTCAAGAGGCGTGAAAAGTTCCCGCTGGTGCTCCAGTTGGAGCCGCTGTATCAGTGCAACCTTGAGTGTGCCGGCTGCGGCAAGATTCAATTCCCCAACCCTATCCTGCACAAGCGGCTCAGCGTGCAGCAGTGCGTGGCCGCGGTGGAAGAGTGCGGCGCACCCATGGTGTCCATCGCCGGTGGCGAACCCCTCATCCACGCCGACATCGATCAGATCGTGCGCGAGCTGGTGAAACGCAAGCGCTTTGTGTACCTGTGCACCAACGCCATCCTCATGCTGCGCAAGCTCGATCTCTTCGAGCCGTCGCCCTACTTCTCCTGGTCCGTGCACATCGATGGCCTGCGCGACCGGCACGACGAATCCGTGTGCCGCGAAGGCATCTTCGACAAGGCCGTAGAAGCCGTGCAGGCGGCCAAGGCGCGCGGCTTCCGCGTGAGCACCAACACCACCTTTTTTGATGGGGACACGGTGGAATCCGTTCGCGGCGTGCTGGACTTCTTGAACGACGACCTCAACGTGGACGTGATGCAGATCTCGCCCGGCTTCGCCTACGAGAAGGCGCCCGACCAGGAGCACTTCCTGGGCGTGGAGAACACGCGCGCGCTCTTCCGCGAAGCCTTCTCCGGTGGCCGGCGGCAGAAGTGGCGGCTCAACCACTCGCCCGTGTTCCTGGACTTCCTGGAAGGCAAAGTGGACCTGCAGTGCACGCCCTGGGGCATCCCCTGCTACTCGGTGTTCGGCTGGCAGCGGCCCTGCTACCTGATGGCCGACGGTGGGTACGCGCACAGCTACCAGGAGCTGCTGGACGATACGGACTGGTCACAATATGGCCGCGGCCGGCACCCCAAATGCGCCAACTGCATGGCTCACTGCGGCTACGAGCCCACGGCCGTTGCCCTCACCGCGCACTCGCTGCGGGAAACGGTTCGCGCCGCGGGCGATGCCCTGGCAGGCCAGTTCGCCCGCACCTAACGCCCGGTCTCGCCTCTATTGCCAGTTCGGAGCGAACCCCCGCCGCGGGGAGCGGGCCGGCATGCGCCTGCATGGCTACTTGGTTGGCTGCAACGGGCCGTATGTTGGCACGGAGCCTGCAGGCCGCTCGTGGCGCCGCGGACCACTGCTCAGGCAAGCTGCGCTGTAGACTCAGGAGCAATGCGCCATCAGGGCTTTCTTCGCGTTTCAGGCATCACTGGGGGCGCACTGCTGACGCTGGCAGTGGTCGGCTGCGGCTCCGCGAGAACCGCGCCTCCGGCGGCCACTCTGCCTGCGGCCTCGTCCTCCACAAGCCCCAGCAGCGCTGCCGCGCCGGCGAGTAGCCTTGCAGTGCTCCCTTCCCCAGCCGCCACATCAGCGGCACCAAGTGCAGCCAGCGGCGCCAGTGCCAGTGCCTCCGTGAGCTCGGCCGCGACGACGCTGCCAGCAGGCGCGCGAGCCCTGCTGCCTGCTCCAGCGAGCGTGCAGGCGGTTGCAACCTTGTACAGCAGCCGGCAGAGCTCCACGCTGGCGGTGCTCTCGATGCTGCCCAATCCGCCAGGCATGCCTGCGGGCACGCCGCCCATGACCATATACCTGGCTATCGCGACCGGCGGGCCAATCAGCTGGCGGCTGCCCCTGGCGGTGACGAAGGGCTTTGCGCAGGAGCCGAAGCTCAGCACCGCCAAGGTGGCGGGCGTGGAGGCAGCCGGCGTGACATACGGCATCGGCGCGAACAGCAAGGGCCTGCTGGTGCTGCGCGACGCGGCCGTCGTGTATGACGGCGTGGCCGACGGCGTGGTGCTGAAGGACCTCAATGGCGATGGCAGCGCGGAAGTGCTGCGATCCTGGTCCCCCTTCTGCCAGAGCCACGTGGCCAGCCCTCGCTTGTCCACTGTGTACCAGTGGCAGCAAGGCACGTTCGCCGTGGCAACCGGCAGTTTCCCCGCGGTGCTGGCGCAGGACCAGGCGAACTTCAAAGCCGCCGTCGCTCGAGCCAACCTCCCCGCCACACGCCCCGTGTGGACCGGTGGCCAGAAAGCCTGCCTGCACGATGCGCTCGGCTACATCGCTCAAGAGGGCGGGCAGCAGGCGGAAGCGCAAGCCCAGTTTGCGCAGGTCAAGCAACTCGATCCCACCTACGATGTCTCCGCCATCCAGAAAGCCGCCAGCGGCCTTCCAGCGCGCACCAGCCCTTAGGAAGATGGTGAGATGACGGCCGCCCGGAAACCTGCCGTGCAGGTGCCGCCTATTTTGCCTCGGCGATGGCCTTTTGCAGCTCCATGCGAATTTGATCGCCGCCGCCGCTGCGCCAGGTCTTGATCACCTGGTCATAGTCGGTCAACGGCCGCCGCCCGGCGACGATGTTGGCCCAACCCCTGGTTCCACATGATGGGGTAGTTGGGCCAGCCGGTGTACCACAGGGCGTATTTGCTGCCAATGAATCCTCACCACGTGCAGCTGCTCCCGTGAGGCGCTCAAGAAGGCCAGCACTCACTCTCAGGCGGGCCGGTCTCCTTCGGGCACAGTTGTGGCCCACGTCATGATGCACATCCAGCATGCGGCAATTGGTGCCGCCTGTGCCTCAGCCAAGCAGTCCACCAGGTTCTCCGGTCATTTCTGCGCAGCGCCGCGACCCTGCGTGTGCGTCCCCCAACGGCGGCTTCAGCGTCGAAGATGGCGCCATAGGAGGCTGGAGCCGGCTCCGGCAGCCAGCCCCGCGGCCGCGAAGCCGGCTCCGATCAGGATGAGCGGGCGCGGGCTTGTGGGCGCGGTTTGAGATGCTGCCCGCGTGGGCTCGGCACTGAGCTCGCTGGTTGGCGCTGGCGCGGCCGTTGCAGCATCCATGACTGGCGTGATGAAGGGTGTGGCGGAGAGGAAGGCGGACACATCATCGGCCAGGGGCTGGCTGTGCGTGCGTGCGCTTTCCGCGGCCGAGAGCGGCGTGCCGGAGGCCGCCAGCGGGCCGGTGAAGTCGGTTTCGCCGCGGGGCAGCAGTCGCCAACCGCCGCTGCCATGGTTGACCACACCAGAGACGGCCAGCGCCTGCTGCACGGTGAAGCGGCTGGTGGGGATGCCCAGGCGAGGGTAGAGGTACACGCGCGCGGCCGCGCCGGCACCATCGCCCAGGGTCACATAGTCGCGGCCGCGGGCCAACACCACGCCGGACACGCGCACGAGCTGCGCCTCCGTGGTGGCGCCGATGTCCGCGATACCGACGTCTCGCGGGCTGAGCTCGCCACTGCCGGCCACGGTCAAGCCACCGGCCACGGTGGCCACTTCGAGTTCACCCGAGGCGTGGTGCACCCTCCCCTTCACCGTGACCAGCTCTCCGGCCTGCAGCGCGCCGGCGCTCAGGTGCACCAACAGGCCGGCACCCGCTTGTTGGATGTAGCCGCGGGCGGCAGCGTAGGCGCCACTGGGCAAGGTGACGATGCCGCTAGTGATCACAGCGGACCCATCGGGCAGCTGCCGGACGGCGGCAATTGAGAGCCGCTGGAACTGCTCGCCCTGGCGAGACTTCTTGGGCGCGAGGCTGGCCGCGAGCTCAAAGGCATCGGGGTCGGCGGCCTCAGCAATCGCCGTGGCCAGGCTGGAAGGGTCGGCCGGCACGGTGGGCAGGGGCGCCGCCGCCACCGTCTGCAGCGCGTTGATGGTGGCCTGGATATCCGCGCCCCTGCCGCTCGTCACCGTGCCGGCCCCGCTGCTGGCTGGCGCCACGAGCGTGTTAGGTGATCCAGGCGTGGGCACGTTGGTGACTGTCCAGCTCGATGCGTCGGGAATGCGTGCATAGGTCTGCCCCGGCTGGGTGAGTGCTGGCTGCACGCTGTCCACCGGGTTGCCCGCGGCATCCGTGAGGGCGACGAGGGGCGCGGCAGCCAGCTCCAGCAGCGTCTCGTGCTTGTACAGCACCAGGTAGCCGTGGCTCGACACCGCCGTTCCGTGCGGCAGCACCGCGCGCACTCCACCGGCGGAGATGGTCCAGCCCGAAGCGTCTACCCCTCCCGCAGGGGCGAACAGCTCCACCCAGGTCTCGCCCAATGGCGATCCCACGGCGCTGCCCGGCACCACGGCCGTGAGCACTTCATTGATGAGCAGGCGCCCTGCCGCGGCGGCCGCTGCCACTGGTGTTGGCGGAGAGGTCGGTGAGCTGGTCGGTGCGGTCGCCGCGCTGATGGTGGGAGAGGGTGTTCCCTGCCCACTCGTTGGCTGAGGGGCTGGTTGACCTGGCACCGGGGTCGGGGTGGCCGGAGTGGGTGGCGGAGCGGTTGCTGTGGCTGGCGGGACCGTTCGCGTTGATGTTGGTGTGCTGTTGAGCTGGATGGTCGCGGTAGGGCCTGTGCTGGTCGCCGTTGGCGTCGGCGTGCAGGGAAAGCACGCCTCCGCCGCCGCGGGCAGCACGGCCCCGAGCGCGAGGCAGAGCGCCACTGGCGCCCAGCCGCTGGCACGGATCCCTGGAAGCCGGCCCATCAACCGTGCCCCCGGTTGCACTTCGCCCGCTCGTCACAGGCGCCATTGGGCCGCCGACGTGTATCCAACCGAGCCGTGATTTAAGCACGAGTCGGCTCGAACTTCAAGCCTCTGGCGAGCCCTTTGGGAACTCGCCGTAAAGCGAGCAATCTTTGACTGCTTCTCGGGAACTTATGTACCGGCCAGCCGCCGCACAACCTGGCCAAAGGCACGCACCGCCGCTGGGTAGTCGCTGCCGCTGGGAAAGTAGGTGATGTAGGAGATGCCGTAGCGCTCGCGCTGTGCGATGAGCTTGTCCACAATCGCACTCACGCTTCCGGCTAGTGCACTCGGGGTGTCACGCCTGCTGGTGCCGCCGAATGGCTCCCGCGTTTGCCGGCCACTCGCCGGCGTCGCTCCCACGGGCCCGGGGCCGGCGCAATTGAGGCTCAACTCGATGTCGGCCAAGTGATCGCTCGCGAAGGCAGCCACCCAGCGCAAGCGGCCGTCCAGGACCTCATAGGGATCGCCGGGCGGGCTGGGCACGCTGGCAAAGCTCAGGATGTCGGCCTCGCGCGACGCCAGCTCCAGCACGCGGCGCCCGTAGCCGCCGATCATGATCGGCAGGCGCGGCTGCACTGGTCGCGGCTGCTGCTCCAGTTCCTGAATCTGGTAGTACGTGCCCGAGAAGGTGAAGCTCGGCTGGCGCAGCAGGCCTTTGACCACGGCGACATATTCAGCGAAGCGTGCGAATCGCTCGGCGAAGGGCTCGAAAGCAATGCCCACCTGGGCCTGCTCCCGCGGCACCCAACCCGTTCCCAGCCCCAACTCCAGCCGGCCGCCGCTGAGCAGATCCACCGTGGCCGCCTCCTTGGCCAGCACGGCCGGGTGCCGCCACGCCTGGTTGATCACCAGTGTCCCCAGCCGGATGTGCGAGGTGGCCTGCGCAGCCGCCGCCAGCGCCGGCAGCGGGCTCAAAAACGGGGCAAAGTGATCCGGCGCCAGCAGCACCGCGTAGCCGATATCCTCCGCCATCCGCGCATGCTCCATCCAGGTCCTTGGATCCTGGAGTCCGAACCCCGCCCCGGCCTGAATGCCAAATCGAAACGGACGGGTCGTGCGCATCAAGCCGGCGCAATTCTACCTGGCCGCTGGCCGCCCGTCGAAAAGCCGCGCCGCGGCTGGAACGCCGTCCACCGCGCGGTGGCAACCTGGCGCGGTGCCCTGTTGAGCACCTGACAGTTGTTGGCGAGACGAGGTACGCTTGCCCTGGCTGGCTGGGCGAGTGCCGGTCAGCCGGACATCGGACACAGGCGAGGAGACAAGAACATGCTGACCGCTGAAGAGAATGAGCTGTTGACGCGCACCAACGCGGGCACGCCGATGGGCGAGCTGTTCCGGCGGTTCTGGCTGCCGGCGCTGCTGCCCTCGGAGCTGCCGGCGCCGGACAGCGACCCCATTCGCTTTCGCATGCTGGGGGAGGATCTCATCGCCTTTCGCGACACCAACGGCCAGGTGGGCTTTCTGGCTAACGCCTGCCCGCACCGTGGGGCATCGCTGTTCTTTGGTCGCAACGAGGAGTGCGGCCTGCGCTGCGTGTACCACGGCTGGAAGTTCGACGTGACCGGCGCCTGCGTGGACATGCCCAACGAGCCGGCGGAAAGCAGCTTCAAGCAGAAGATCAAGGCCACGGCCTACCCTGCGGTGGAACGGGGTGGTTTCATCTGGATTTACATGGGCCCCAGCGCCGAGCAGCCAGCCTTCCCCAACTACCAGTGGCTCAACCAGCCCGATGCCAGCTCCTACGTCGCCAGTA
The DNA here is from genome assembly GCA_050695655.1 of Chloroflexota bacterium. GTDB lineage: Bacteria > Chloroflexota > JAJPGV01 > JAJPGV01 > JAJPGV01 > DATKQD01. The sequence goes on from JBOGTU010000077.1 coordinate 22,974, forward strand.
AGTGGCTGCAGGAATCCAACTACTCGCAGGGTCTTGAGGGCAACATCGATTCCGCGCACGTGGGCATTCTGCACCGTACGCTGGCTCATCCCGTCTTCACCTCCGGCAACCTCCAGAGCGCGCAGGACGTGACTGTGGCCAAGGAAACGGAGTTCGGCTTCGTGTACGGCGCGCGCCGTCCCCAGCCGGACCAGAGCTACTACTGGCGCGTGACCACGTTCACCATGCCCACCTTCACCCAGATCGCCAGCCAGTCCCGCGCGGGCGGTGGCCTGTTCGTGCTGCCACAGGACGACGAGCACAGCTGGTGGTTCACTATCAACCCACCACGGCCGCCTGCTGGCGCTCCCGGTTCGCGGGACGCCGATTTCGGTGCGCTGCTCTCCGGCACCTCGATCGCCGATCCGGCCACCCTGGGCCTCATTCCCGGCACCTTCAACCGCGTGCGCAACAAGAGCAACGACTACATGATCGATCGCCAGATGCAGCGGACCTTCAACTACACCGGCCTGCCCGGCAACCGCCCACAGGACCAGGCGGTCACCGAATCAATGGGCCCCATCTACGACCGCCGCAGGGAGCACCTTGGTACCAGCGACACCGCCATCATCCTCATGCGGCGCTACCTCATGCGGCTGGCACGTGACCTTGAAGGTGGCCAGCGGCCAGCGATGCTGACCTTTCCCGACCGCTTTCGTACCATTCCCATGGCCGTCAACTCGCCCGAGGGCGACTTCAACACGCTGTGGGATACGCACTACGATGCGTTTGCGCGGGAGTTGAACCTCACCCTGGGATAGATGCTTCGAGGGCCATGCAACCCCGCGGGCCAGGCGGTGCATAGTACACTCTAGGCTCGTGCGCCCGCGCATGGCGCAGCAGGAAAGGACACGAAAAGATGGGCGCACTCCCCAAAGAACGCATCCCCAAGGCCAAGCAGGGCAAGCGCCGCAGCCACTTGCACCTGGCAACGGTTCATCTGGTGAATTGCCCGCGCTGCCGGGCCTTGAAGCTGCCGCACCACGCCTGCCCGGAATGTGGCACCTACAAAGGCCGGCAGGTGATCAAGGGCAGATCCGCGGAGAAGTAGCCCTTTGCCCCATACGGCCCTGCTGTTTCCCGGCCAAGGCAGCCAGTTCGTTGGCATGGTGCGGAACGTGTACGATGCCCTACCCGAGGCGCGGGCCGTGGTCGATCGAGCCGATGACATCCTCGGCGTCGACCTCTCGCGCCTCATGTTTGAGGGGCCAGAAGCGTCCCTCACCCGCACAGACAATGCACAGCCAGCCATCTTTGTGGCCAGCGTCGCGCTGCTGCGCTGCGCCCAGGAGGCCCTGCCGGATGTGAGCTTCGTGGCCGGGCACAGCGTGGGCGAGTTCAGCGCGCTCGTCGCCGCGGGGTCTTTGGGGTTTGAGGAGGGCCTGCGGCTCGTGCGGCGCCGGGGCGAGCTGATGCAGGGCGCGGATTCCGCCACGCCCGGCGGCATGCTGGCGGTGCTGGGGCTGGACGATGAGGCCATTGAGGAGGCCTGCGCCAGCGTTGCGCCGCTGGTGGTGTGCGCGGCCAATTACAACGCCCCCGGGCAGACTATCGTATCCGGTGAGCTGGCGGGCTTGGACGCTGTGACACCCGTCTTGAAGGCGCGCGGGGCGCGGCGAGTCCTGCCGTTGAACGTGAGCGCCGCCTTCCATTCACCCATCATGCGGCAGGCAGCCGGGCAGTTGCGCCAGGCCCTTGCGGAGGCGTCCCTGGCGGCCCCGCGCTGGCCAGTGATCGGCAACGTGAGCGCGCAGGGCCTGACCGCCCCGGACGATCTGCGTGAGGAGCTGGCGGTGCAGATAGCGGCGCCCGTGCGCTGGCACCGCTCCATATCCTGGGCGCTGCAGCGTGACGTTACGCACTTTGTGGAGATCGGGCCGGGTTCGGTGCTGACCGGCCTGATGAAGCGCATCGCTCCGGCGGCCAGCGCCGCGAGCATCAGCCAGTTGGAGGACATTCAGGGCCTGCGTGTCCTTGCTGGCTGAGCGCGTGGCGGTGGTCACCGGAGCGTCCGGCGCGCTGGGCGCCGCGGCCGCGCTGCGCCTGGCGGCGATGGGCGCGGCCGTGGTGCTGAATTACCACCACCACGCTGAGGGCGCACTGGCGTGTATCGCGGCCATTGCCGCCAACGGCGGCAAGGCGGAGGCCGTTCAGGGTGACGTGAGCACCGCTGACGGCGTGGAGGCCGTGCTGCGGAAAGCCACAGACACCTGGGGCCGGCTGGACATCCTGGTGAATAATGCCGGCGTCACGCGTGATGGGCTGGCCTTGCGCATGTCCGAGGCGGACTGGGATACCGTACTGGATACGAACCTCAAAGGCGCCTTCTTGTGCTGCAAGGCGGCGCTGCGGCCCATGCTGCGGCAACGCTGGGGGCGCATCATTAACATCAGCTCAGTGGCCGGCATAGCCGGCAATGCCGGCCAGGCCAATTACTCCGCTGCCAAGGCGGGGCTCATTGGCCTCACGCGGGCACTGGCGCGCGAAGTAGCAGCGCGGGGCATCACCGTGAACGCCGTGGCGCCCGGCTACATCCCCAGCGCCCTGTGGGACAGCGTGCCGAACGCCGCCAAAGAGGCGCTGCTCCAGCAGATCCCGCTGGGCAGGCCGGGCACCCCCACGGAGGTTGCGGCGGCCGTCGGCTTTTTCGCGTCGTCCGAGGCAGCCTACGTCACCGGCCAGGTGCTGGCGGTTGATGGCGGCCTGGTGTAGCGCGGTGGCACGCAGATGACCCCCCGGCGCAGGGCCCGAATGGCTGCCCTGGAAGCGCTGTTCGAGATGGACTTCCACGAGCGCGAAGAGGACGCGCTCATGGAGGAGCGGCTGCGGGTCACCCGCCTGAGCGCCGAAAACCGCGCCTTCGCCCAGCGGCTGGTGCATGGCGTAAGAGATCACCGCGGCGCCATTGATGGCTGCATCGGTGAGGCGGCGCCACAGTGGCCCGTGGACCAGCTGGCCCATGTTGACAAGAACGTCTTGAGGCTTGCAATCTACGAGCTGATGTTTGATAATTCTGCTCCGGCCAAGGTAGCAATCACTGAGGCGATTGAACTCGCCCGCCTGTTCGGCGGTGGAAGCTCTCCCAAGTTCGTGAACGGCGTGCTGGGTGCTGTCATGGCTCAATTGGAAAGATCGTCGAATGCGGCGGAATTGGCCGCCGGGGAGGTGAACTGATGGCCGCGGATGTGTACGACCGGATGAAGAAGATCATCGTGGATCAACTGGGGGCAGAAGAGGCGGACGTGACGCCGCAGGCGTCGTTCGTTGAGGATCTGAACGCGGATTCGCTGGACCTGGTAGAGCTGATCATGTCGCTGGAAGAAGAGTTCAACCTGGAAATCTCGGACGAAGACGCCGAGAAGATCCACACCGTGGGCGATGCCCTGGAGTACGTCCAGGAGCACACCGACTAGCTCTGCTTACGGCAGCAAACTTGTGCACTGAGTCAACGTTTGCGAGCGTAACTGGCCGTAACCATTGGCGCGGTGGGGTTCCGAGCAACATAGCCATCCTGTCGAGCGCTACCGCCTTGGGCCGCGCGACTCCAAGGGACAATGAGCGAGGCTGAAGCCCTTCCAAGGCATCTGCATCTCGTCCGGTCTGAGACGCGGCGGCGAAGGTGGACGCCTCATTAGAATCGGAAGGTTTAGTCGGAGGGCCGCTGCGCGGTCAGCTAAAGTCGCCCGGCAACGTCCGTTCAGACTGGAAGCAGCCGCTTCTGAGGGTTGGGCGCGGGTCACTTATGGCTGTGCGGCCAAACTTCTAGCCAGGAGTCGGGGGTGGAACTGCTGGCCGCCATAGGGTGTAGGCCACCACGACAGCCAAGCCGGCCAGCGGAATTGAGAGCGCGAAGAGCGCCCAGTGCAGCTGCGACCAGCCACCCAGGGCCGCGCCGCCCACGTAGGCCAGGCACATGGCCATGTACAGCACGGCACGCCGCGGCGCGGGCTGCCGGAGAGAGGTGCGCAGCAGCGAGCCAACCGCTGGGCGGCGGCGAGGCAGGCGATCTACCAGCCAGTAGCCATACTCGACCACCCCTTCGGCCATGTCGGTGAGCATCCCGGTCACGAACGTGGTGCGCACGGTGTGCTGCCCCACCCGCCGAACCGTCGCATTCTGGACGCCCAACGCCAGCGTGGGCAAAGCCAGCAGCAGGTAAAAGCGCCAGCCGTCCGCCGGCCGCCCGGACCCGTGCAGGGCTGTTTCACCCAGCGCGAGGAAGGCCACCAGGAGCGCCGCTTCCAGCATGAACACGGCGGCACGTCGCGACCGTGTCCCGTGCCGAATGCCCTGCTCGCCGAAGGCCGCACCCAGTGCTACGCCGAGCACGAAGAGGGGGATGGGGAAGGCCCGCAGAAGCACGGCGGCATAATCCCCCTGCCCGAGATGAAAGCCCAGCCTGATGCTGTTGCCACTCTGGTGACCGCTGAAGACGTGGAACATGGTGAGGTAAACGACACTGTCCGTGGCCCCGGCAATCCAGGCCAGCCACGCGGCCAGCCAGGCCTGCCCCGCCTCACGGTCCGAGCCCGTGCCAAACGAAACAGCCATCGTGTGGCTTTCCTGCAAGCGGCGGGCCATAGCCGCCGCTTGAAGGAGTGCCGAGCGGGCACTAGGTTTGGCACGAAGGTTGCACTACTCTTTCTTGAGATGGATGTCGATCCCGCGCCCGCATCCCGCCGGGGGTGGTTCATGGATGTCATCCGGGCCGCAACGCGGTGGCCGACTAAACTGAGTCGTGGGCCTGCGCCAACACCTCAGCGCGACATGCATCCCTGGATGAGAGCACAGGATCCGGCTGGCGGCCAGCGACCCAATGCGCCCCAGCCGCCACCACGCCGCGGCTGGTGGTTCAACCTGTGGTGGGTCGTGGCATTGGGCATCCTCATCTGGAACTTCAGCAGCCTGGTGAGCAGCAAACCCACCACGAATCCGGTGCTGAATCTGCCCTACAGCGTCTTCCTCCACCAACTCAACGGCGGCAACGTATCCTCCGTGTCGTTTCAGGGCAACGACGTGAGCGGGCGGTTGAAGCAGGTCGTCACCTACAACCCCTCCAGCAGCGCTGTTGTGGCCGGCCCCGGCGCGGCAACGAGCCCCTCGGCCTCGGCCAAGCCATCGGCCTCGGCGAGCGCCAGCCCGGCGGCGTCCGCCGCGGCGAGCTCGAGCAGCCCGAAGCCGAACCAGCAGTCCGATCGCTTCCAGACGCTGCTGCCCAGCTTTGGCGATCCCAACCTGCTGCCCAAGCTGGAGGCGCAGAACGTGCAGATTAAGGTCAACCCGCCGTCAAACCAGTCCGCCTGGCTGCTCGTGCTGGAGAACGTGCTCCCCTGGCTGCTGCTCATCGGCCTGTTCTTCTTCATGACGCGCAAGGCGGGGGCGGCGCAGCAGGGCATTTTCAGCTTCGGCAAGAGCAAGGCACGGCGTTACCAGCACGGCGAGCAACGCATCACTTTTGACGACGTGGCCGGCGTGGCTGAGTCCAAGGCCGACCTGATGGACATCATCGATTACCTGCGTTTCCCCAAAAAGTACACCCGCTTGGGTGGCCGGGTGCCGCACGGCGTGCTGCTCGTGGGCCAGCCCGGCACCGGCAAAACGCTGCTGGCGCGAGCGACCGCGGGCGAGGCCAACGTGCCCTTCTTCAGCATCAGCGGCCCGGAGTTCGTGGAGGTGCTGGTGGGCGTGGGTGCATCACGCGTGCGTGACCTGTTCGAGACAGCCAAGAAGGAAGGGCCAGCGATTATCTTCATCGATGAGATCGATGCCATTGGCCGCCGCCGTGGCGCGGGTCACGGCCTGGGCAGCAACGAGGAGCGCGAGCAGACCCTGAACCAGATCCTGGTTGAGATGGATGGCTTCGACGCAACGCACACAGTGATTGTGCTCGCCGCGACCAACCGGGCCGACGTGCTGGACCCGGCGCTGCTGCGCCCCGGCCGGTTCGACCGGCAGGTGACGGTAGACCGGCCGGATAGGACGGGCCGCGAGGCCATCCTCCGGGTGCACGCACAGCGCGTGCCGTTGCACGCCGATGTGGACCTACGCGCCATAGCTCGCGGAACACCCGGCATGGTGGGCGCGGATCTGGCCAACCTGGTGAACGAGGCCGCGCTGCTGGCGGCGCGCAACAGCGCTGATAAGGTGTCGCAGCAATGCTTCTGGGAGGCGTTGGAAAAGATCCAGCTGGGTGCCGAGCGGCCACTGGTGCTGAGCCAGGAGGATCGCCGCATTGTGGCCTACCATGAAAGCGGGCATGCGCTGGTGGCGCTCCTCTCGCCCAACGCCGATCCCCTGAACCGCGTCACCATATTGCCCCGCGGGCACGCCCTGGGCGTGACGCTGCAGCTGCCCATGGATGACCGCTACAACTACAGCAAGGATTACCTGATGACGCGCATCTCCGTGGCGCTGGGTGGCCGCGTGGCGGAGGAGACCATCTTCAACCAGGTCACCACTGGCGCCGAGAACGACCTGGACATGGTGTCGCGCATCGTGAAGCAGATGGTCACCCGCTGGGGAATGAGCGAACGCGTGGGCCTGCTTGTCCAGGCCGACCATCAAGGCGAGGAGCTGGGCCTGCTGGGCAGCAAGGACACCAGCGAGTATCTGGCGAAACAGGTTGACTCGGCCATGCAGGAGATCATCAAGGAGCGACTGGCCTACACCCGCGCCATGCTCAAGGAGAATGTGGAGCGGCTGCACCAACTGGCCGCGCTGCTGCTGGAGCACGAGTCTGTGGATGCCGAGGAGATTCGTAACAGGCTGGGCCTCAACCCACCGCCGCCCGATAGCCCCCCGCCGCGCGTGGAATCCATGGAAACGCCCCCTGTTACCGCGGATGTGCCATTCGTCCCCGTTGCCTCGCATAGCAAGCAGGCTCAATAAGCGTCGCTATAATCCGCTGCTGAGGGCCATGTGAGCGTTGTCGATGCCGTGACGGGCCATTCATCCCCTGCCGGGGAGGATGAACCGGAGAAGACGATGACCATCCTCGAGCACCTCGAGGAGCTGCGCTTCCGCCTCACCATCTCGGTCATCGCCATTTTGCTGGGCATGATTCCCGGCTGGTTTCTGTCGGACGGCGTCATCAGCCTGCTCCGGCAACCGATTGCTGAGCTGGGCCCGTTGAACGTGCTGGGCGTGACCGGCATGTTCACACTGCGGCTCAAGGTGGGGGCGACGCTGGCCGTATGCTTCGCCTTCCCGGTGCTGTTTTCGCAGATCTGGGCCTTCGTTGCGCCCGGCCTCACTCGCCGGGAGCGCCGGCACAGCCTGCCCTTCATCGTCCTGGGCACGGTGCTGTTCGTGGCGGGCGTGTACACCGGGTACCGCATCGTGCCACTGGCAGTGAACTTCCTCCTCAGCTTCACGGACGCCAACCTGCGGCCCATGCTGGTGGCGGATCAGTACGTCGGCTTCGTGGCCATCGTGGCGCTCATCTTCGGTGTGTCCTTTGAGCTGCCCATGGTGCTGCTTTTCCTGTGCAGCATCAACGTCATCAGCTCTGGCTGGCTGCTCAAGAAGCTGAAGTTCGCCATCATCATCATCTTCATCGTGTCCACCATCATCACGCCGGGCGCGGACCTGGTGTCGCCCGTGGTGCTGGGCGTCATTCTGAGCGCGCTGTACCTGCTGGCCATCGTTCTGGCGAAGATCATCGGGAAGTAGGGCCGCGGCATGCCCACCGGCCTGGTGCTCGGCTGTTTGCTGCCACACCCACCGGTGCTGCTGCCGGAGGTAGGCGGCGCCATGGCGAGGCCGGTACAACCCACTGTGGACGCCATGCGCCAGGTGGGGCGCCGCATCGCCGCCCACGAGCCGGATGTAGTGATTGTGCTCAGCCCGCATGGCCCGCTGCTGGCCGACCGCATGGGCATTGGCCTCAGCCCGGCCGCCAGGGGCGACTTCGCCAGCTTCGCTGCTCCCCAGGTGCAGCTGTCCGCGGAGTGCGACGTTGCCCTGGCCGAGGCACTTCAGGCGGCCTGTGCTCGTTCGGCGCTTCCGCTCGCCGCGGTTGATGCCCTCACTGGCCCGCCCCGTGAACCGGGCGTGTACCGCCTGGACCACGGAGCGGCCGTTCCGCTGCACATTCTGCAGCCGCTGATGGGCCGCGTGCCGGTGGTGCTCCTGGGTTTTTCCGCGCTGCCACGGGCCACGCATCGCGCCTTTGGCCAGCGCATTCGGGATGTTTGCGAGGCCAGCAGCAAGCGGGTGGTGTTCGTGGCCAGCGGCGATCTCTCGCACCGCCTCACGCCGGCCGCGCCAGCCGGGTACGACCCGCGTGGCCAGGTGTTTGACGATGCTGTGCTGGCTGCCGTGTCGGCGGGCGACTGGGAGGCGCTGGCGAGCATCCCGGAGGAGCTCGTGGAGGCCGCTGGCGTGTGCGGGTATCTTTCGCTGCTCACGCTGAGCGCCGCCCTGGGCGAGGCGCCGGCCAGCAGTCACGTGCTGAGCTACCAGGGCACCTACGGGGTGGGCTACGCCGTGGCCGAGATGGTCCCAGTAGCGCCGCGGCCCGGCGTCACCCGGGGTGCGGCCGGCACCATGGAACCCCTCAACCAAACCGAGCCCGCTGGCAGCGGCGGCTTCGTGTTCCCCGAGGGCACGCCGGGCGAGCAGATGCTGGCCCTGGTGCGCGCGACGCTCGCGGCGTACACCGCGCGGAGAGATCGGTTGCAGCTCCCGAACGCCCTGCCCGCTGCGCTCGCGGAAGCCGGGGCCTGCTTCGTCACACTGCGCTCGCGGGGCCAGCTGCGTGGCTGCGTGGGCACCATCCTCCCGGTGCAGCGCAGCCTCGCCGCCGAGATCGTCGAGAATGCGATTGGAGCCGCCTCACGGGACCCGCGCTTTCTGCCGCTGCACGCCTCCGAGCTGCGCGGGCTGAGCTGTTCGGTGGACGTGCTCACTCCTCCTGAACCCATCACCTCGATGGATGCACTGGACCCTCAGCGCTTCGGCCTGATCGTGGTGCAGGAGGAGCGCGTCGGCCTGCTGTTGCCGGAGCTGGCGGAGATCACGACAGTGGATGCGCAGTACCTCGCCTGCCTGCAGAAGGCGGGCATCACCAATCCCACCAATGTCGCCCTCTACCGCTTCGAAGCAACGCGCTACGCGGAGCCGGAGCCGGCCAAAACCTCTGCGCAGTGAAGACCTTCAGCTGGGGCGCGAGATGCCCACAGGCCGGGCACGCTCGTGCAGGCGGCGGCGCGCCCACAGATCCACCTCAAGGATGTCGCCCAGGGTTGGGCTGGGCAGGCTTTCATGCTCGGTGAGCAGCTCCTCCACCAGGCGCGGGATGTCCAGAAAGCCGATCTGCTCCTCCAGGAACAGCTGCACCGCCTCTTCATCCGCCGCCGCCAGCACTGTGGGGTAGGTTCCGCCGCGGGTGCCGGCCTCCTTGGCCAGGCGCAGGCAAGGGAAGCGGCCGGCATCCACCTCCTCGAACGTGAGGTCGCGCGCGGCTACCTCCAGGCGCGGACTGCTGAGCGGCAGCCGCCGCGGATAGGCAATGGCGTAGGCAATGGGCACGCGCATGTCAGGCACGCCCAGCTGCGCCTTGATGGACCCGTCCACAAACTCCACCATGGAGTGCACGATGGACTGCGGATGAATCACGGCATCCACGCGCGAGAGGGGCAGGTCGAACAGGTGGCGCGCCTCCAGCAGCTCCAGCCCCTTGTTCATGAGCGTGGCGGAATCAATCGTGATCTTGCGGCCCATCACCCAGTTGGGGTGCTTGAGCGCTTCGGCCGGGGTCACGCCGGCGAAGCGCTCAATCGGCAGGGTGCGGAAGGGCCCGCCCGAGGCGGTGAGCAGCAGCCGTTGGACGCTCTCGGAGCTCTCGCCAGCCAGGCACTGCCAGATGGCGCTGTGCTCGCTATCGATGGGGTACACGCGTGCGCCGGTGGCCTTGGCCTGCCGCATCACCAGGTCGCCGGCCATGATCAGCGTTTCCTTGTTGGCGAGCGCCACATCCGTGCCGTGGGCCAGCGCGGCCAGCGTGGGCTCGAACCCCACCTTGCCCGAAGTGCCTACCACCACCAGGTCCAGGTCGTCGCGCTGAGCCAGAGCCTTCAGCTCCTCGGCAGACGTAGCCACCACGGCCGGCCGAAAGCGCTGAGTCTGCTGCTCCAACAGCGCCGAGAAGCGTGACGCCGCCAGCCCCACAACCTGGAATTGGTCGGGAAACTGGCTCACCACATCCAGCGTCTGCGTGCCGATGGAGCCGGTGCTGCCAAGGATTGCCAGTCGCTTGGGCTTGCCCTCGGCCAGACCCTCATTTGTCACGCTGCTTTCACCCCACTCACCGGCCCCGAGGGCGCTTAATGCCCGGCTATCAGGTGGAAATAGTAGACGCCGATGCTGGAAAAGATGAGTCCGTCGATGCGGTCCAAGACGCCGCCGTGGCCCGGCAGCAGACTGCTCATGTCCTTGAGCCGCGCCTGTCGTTTCATGAGTGATTCCACCAGATCGCCCAGCTGGGCCAGCACAGCAATCAACAGGCCTAACCCCAATGCCAGAGGAATGCTGAGGTGCAGCAGCCGTACCAGGCTGAGCGCGGCGGCCATGGCTACGATTGCTCCGCCGGCGGTGCCCTCCCACGTCTTACCCGGGCTCACCGCGGGAAACAGGCGGTGCCGGCCCCAGGCGCGGCCCACGAGATAGGCGCCGGTGTCAAACACCCAGGTGCCGATAAGCGCGGCACCCATCCACTGGAGGCCGTTGGGGCCCTGCCGCAGCAGGATGGTGTAGCCGAGCAGAAAGCCGCTGTACAGCGCGGCAGAGGTGGTGAGCGCCCAGCGCTCGAAGGCGGCGGCCTGGCGGTGGTTCACCAGCAGCAGCAGGAGCGACAGCGCCAGCACGGGCCCCACGAGCAGGAAATACTGCTGCGTGGGCATCCAGTCCGCCCCCACCAGGAAGGCGAACACAATGAAGGGGCCCACCCAGGGCAGGGGCGCGCGCTCCAGTTTGAGCAGCAGGTTCAAGATTTCCGCGGTGGCGGCAATGGCCAAAATGGCGATCCAGAGGACGAACTCCCAATCGCCAAGCCACAAAAAGGCCAAATTCAACGGCACCCAGGCAACGGCGGTGGCGACGCGAAGCTTCATGCGGACGCTGGCGGGCAGCGGTGGGTCAGCGCGCGAGGCCGCCGAACTTGCGGTTGCGCTGGCTGTAGCTGCGGATAGCCTCCTCGAAATCCTCCTTCCCGAAGTCCGGCCAGTAGGTGGGTGTGGAGTAGTACTCGCTGTACGCCGCTTGCCAGATGAGGAAATTGCTCAGGCGCATTTCGCCAGCCGTGCGAATCACGAGATCCGGATCGGGCAGCTCGGCCGTGTAGAGGTAGCGGCTGAACAGCTCTTCCGTCACCAGGTTGGGATCCACCTGGTCACGCAGCATGCGCTTGGTGGCGTCCAGTATCTCCGCGCGGCCGCCGTAATTGAAGGCGACGTTGAGCTTGAGGCCGTCGTTCCCGGCGCTCTCTTCCACCACCGCCTGGATTTCGCGCCACAAGCGGTGGGGCACGCGGCCCATCTGGCCCATGACGTGCAGCTGGATGTTGTTCTCCAGGATGGTGGCCCTCTCCTTGCGCACCGTCTCGCCAAAGATGCGCATGAGCGCCTGCACTTCCCAGCCGGGGCGAGCCCAGTTCTCGGTGGAGAAGGCGTAGATAGTGAGCACGGCCACACCCAACGCGTGCGCCGTTTCGGAGATGGGGCGGATGTTCTTGGTGCCCGCCTCGTGCCCCATGGCCCGCGGCAGCCCGCGTGCCTGAGCCCAGCGGCCGTTGCCATCCATGATGATGCCCACATGTCGCGGCACGTGCAGGCCGGCATCCCTTCCCGGCGGCCGCTGAGCTACGGTTTCCGCCGCTGTCACCGGAGCGATTACACCTCCATAACCTCGGCCTCCTTGGTGTGGCCGAGGTCGTCTATGTCTTTGATCCAGCGGTCGGTGAGCTTCTGCAGCCGTTCCTGGGCACGCTTGTCATCGTCGGCGGAGAGGGTTTTGGCCTTCTCCAGCTCCTTGAGATGGTCGTTCGCTTCGCGCCGGATGTTGCGCACGGCCACGCGGCCATCCTCCAATTGCTTGCGGACCATCTTCACCAGGTCTTTGCGGCGCTCTTCGGTGAGGCGCGGCACCGCCAGGCGAATCACCTGGCCATCGTTGTTGGGGGTCATGCCCAGGTCCGACTTGAGGATGGCTTTTTCGATGCTGGCCATGGCGTTGCGGTCGTACGGCTGAATCACCACGCTGCGCGGCTCCGGGACAGAGATGTTGGCCAGCTGGCGCAGCGCGGTTGCGGTGCCGTAGTAGTCTACGTGCAGGTGCTCCACCAGGCCTGGTGAGGCGCGGCCGGTGCGAATGGACGAGAGCTCCTTGCGCAGCACATCCAGGGAGGCTTGCATTTTGGCTTCGGCCCGGGTGACCACGTCATCCAACGAGCTGTGCCTCCTCCGCTACCAGCGTACCGATGCCCGCTTCGCCCATCACGATGCGGCGGAGGTTGTCATCGCCCGGCAGGTCAAACACGATGATCGGAAGGTGATGCTCGCCACACAGAGTGATGGCCGTTTTATCCATGACCCCGAGATCGCGGTTGATGAATTCAATGTAGCTCAGCTGGCTGAGCTTTTTCGCCTGTGCGTTGCGGCGCGGGTCCGCATCGTAAATGCCATCCACGCCAAACTTGGTCATCAGCAGCACATCCGCCTCAATCTCCAGCGCCCGCAGCGCACCGGCGGTATCCGTGCTCACGAAGGGGTTGCCTGTGCCGGCGGCGAAGATCACCACCCGCCCCTGCTCCAGGTGGCGGATGGCGCGCCGGCGGATGTATGGCTCGGCCACGGAGGCCATGGGTATGGCGGACTGCACGCGTGTGGGCACGTCGATCTTCTCCAGTGCGTCCTGCAGGGCCATGGCGTTCATCACGGTGGCGAGCATGCCCATGTAATCCGCTTGGGAGCGGTCCATGCCCACCTCGCTCGCGGCACGACCGCGCCAGATGTTGCCACCACCCACCACCACGGCAATGTCGATGCCTAGAGCCTTGGCGTTTTTGATCTGCCCGGCCACCATTTGAACAGCCGTCCAGTCAAGGATGTCGTGGCTGCCCCTGAATGCCTCGCCGCCTTGCTTGAGCAGAATGCGCCGGTAGCGGGGCGCAGCGTTTGGCACAGGCGCGGCCGCTAGCGCCCCAGCTCGAACCGGGCGAAGCGCCGGATGCGGATGGGCTCGCCGAACTTGCCGCTCTTCTCTTTGACCAGGTCCTCGATGGTGCGCGAAGGATCCTTGATGTGCGGCTGCTTCAGCAGCACCACCTCCTGGAGCTGCTTCTCGAGCCGCCCCTGGATCATCCTGTCCTGGATATCCGCCGGCTTGCCGGCCAGGTCGCCATCGGCTCGGAGCCGTGCACGCTGCTGCTCTACCCAGGCAGGATCTAGGTCCTCCATGCTCACCGCCAGCGGGTTGGCCGCGGCGATCTGCAGGGCAATCTCGTGCACCAACTCCTTGAACTCGCCGTTGCGCGCCACGAAGTCCGTGCCGCAGTTCACTTCCACCAGTACGCCAATGTTGCCCACACCATGCACGTAGGCATCCACCAGGCCCTGGCTGGCTTCGCGCTCAGAAAGCTTGTCGGCGCGCTCCAGGCCCTTGCGGACGATGACGGACTTGGCCTTCTCCAGGTCGCCCGAGGTTTCCAGCAGCGCCTTGCGGCAGTCCATCACGCCGGCACCGGTCGCCTCCCGCAGATCCTTGATCAGCGTTGCCGAAATGTCAGCCACGTGTCCCCTTTATTCCTCATCGTTTTCGGCCGGGCACGGCGGACCCGGCCCTCAAAGCTGGCGGCCTGGCTTCCAGCTTCTATTCGGCAGCGGCGGCCACTGGCTCCGCGTAGCCCTCGGCCGGCGGCACGTATTCGTCGCCCGGCTCGGCCACGTATTCGCCCGCATTCTGGTACTCCTCGTAGGCCGCCGCGATCTCGGCCTCCGCCTCTTCCTCCTTGCGCATGGCCTCGGCTTCGGCCTGGCCTTCGAGCACCGCGTCGGCGATCTTGGAGGTGAGCAGCTTCACCGCGCGAATAGCATCGTCGTTGGCGGGAATGCCCCACTGGATCTCGTCCGGATCGCAGTTAGTATCCAGAAGCGACACGATCGGGATGCCGAGGCGGTTCGCCTCCTTTACGGCGATGTGCTCCTTGCGCGTATCGATGACGAACAACATGGACGGCAGCCGCTTCATCTGCCGCACCCCGCCCAGGATGCGATTCAGTTTGGACATCTCGTCCTGCAGCTTGAGCGTTTCCTTCTTGGTGAGCAAGTCGAACTCGCCCTTGGCTTTGCGCTCCTCCAGCTCGGTAAGGCGCCGCAACCGCTGCTGTATGGTCTGGAAATTGGTGAGCATGCCACCCAGCCAGCGCTGGTTCACGAAGAACATGCCGCAGCGTTGCGCTTCGTCCTGCACCGACTCCTGTGCCTGCTTTTTGGTGCCCACGAAGAGCACCGTCTCGCCGTTGCGCGCCTGCTCCTTCACGTGGTTGTAGGCCTGGGTGAGCTTGGTCACCGTTTGTTGCAGGTCGATGATGTGGATGCCATTGCGCTCGGTGAAGATGTAGCTCTTCATCTTGGGGTTCCAGCGCTTGGTTTGGTGCCCAAAGTGCACCCCTGCTTCCAGCAGCAGCTTCATGGAGACGATAGCCATAGGTTTGCTTACTCCTGTGTGTTTAACCTCCGCCCTTGGCGCCGGCACCCCGTGAGGCACGCCCCGGCAGCCAGTGGTTGGGCGTGTGTACTTCGACTACGCAGTATAGCGCTGGGCCGCTGGCTTCCCCGCGACGTCCACACGCGTGATGGTGAGGAAGGCGACGGCGACGACAATGAGCAGCGACAGGACGGGAGCAACCCGCTGGTCGCCCCAGCCCAGGCCGCCCAGATATGGCTTGCCGGTCCAATCCGCGAAGGTGGCGCCCAGCGGGCGGGTGATGACATAGGCGCACCAGAACGCGAACACCGCGTTGATGCGCAGGTAGCGGAAGCCCAGCGCCGGCAGCGCAATGAGCACCACGAACAGGACCAGCGAAGGAAAGTACCCCAGGCCCAGCGTGGCCGCGGTAAGGTCACCCGCGGCGGTGCCCAGTGCGAACGTGGCCATCACCGTCGCCCAGTAAAAGAGCTCGCGCCGCCCACCGGTGATGGTGTGGATAGAGAGCGATTTCTCGCTGGCGTACCAGATGGCGAAGACGATCGCTAATATCGCCGCGAAAAAGATGGACGACGCCAAGTAGGGGACACCCAGCACCACGTGCAGTACGTCGGCTGCCATGGTGCCGAACACCGCGACCATGGCTACCGCCAGCCAGTAAATCCAGGGCACGTAGCGGCGTACCGCGAGCTGCAGCGCCAGCGCCACCGCCAGCGCTACGCAGCCCAGCACCACCGCCACGTACGGGTTGATCTGATAGACGAGGTAGTCGGATGTGGATTCGCCCATGGCCGTGGTGAGCAGCTTGACGATCCAGAAGTACGCGGTCACCTCGGGCACCTTGCGCAGCGCCCCCGCCGCCAGCCCGCGCGACACACCCAATTCTCCCGCCATGATCTTCCTCACCCTGAAGAAACGGGCCGCCAGCCGATGGCGAATGGCTCGACGAGCACCCTCACAGAATGTACTTGCCCAGATCCTGATCCTTCAGCAGGTCAGCGAGCCGCGCCTGCACATACGGGCGGTCCACCACAATGGTCTCGTCGGCGTGGTTGGCGGCGCCGAAGGACAGCTCCTCCAGCACGCGCTCCATCACTGTGTTCAGTCGCCGCGCGCCGATGTTCTCATGGCGCTCGTTGGCCAGCACCGCCACGTGCGCAATCTCCTCCAGACCATCGTCGCTGAACTGCAGCGTCACCTGCTCCACGGAGAGCAGCGCCTGGTACTGACGCGTGAGGGCATTCTCCGGCTCACGCAGGATGCGCAGGAAGTCCGCCTCAGTGAGCGGGCTCAGCTCCACCCGCAGCGGGAAGCGGCCCTGCAACTCGGGGATGAGGTCGTTGGGCTTGGCGTTGTAGAAGGCGCCCGCGGCGATGAACAGCATGTGATCCGTTTTCACCGGCCCGTAGCGCGTCATCACCGTGGAACCCTCGATCACCGGCAGCAGGTCGCGCTGCACCCCTTCGCCCGAAACGTCCACGTTGGCCTCGTGGCCTACGCGCGCGATCTTGTCGATCTCGTCGATGAAGACGATGCCGTCCTCCTCTACGCGGCGGGTGGCGCTTTCCACGACGCCGTCCCAGTCCACCAGCTTGTTGGCCTCCTCCACCGTGAGGATGCGCCGTGCCTCTTTCACGGATACCTGCTTGGCCCGGCGGCGGCCCTGGCTGACCTGGCTCATGATCTCCTGGATGTTTTCCGTCACTTCTTCGGGCGTCATGCCGGATATGAACTCGAATACCGGCGGGAGGCCCTCATCGGAATCCGTCTCGATCTCAATGATCTGCTCTTCCAGGCGGCTGGCGCTGAGCGCAGCGGAGATGGCGCGGCGGCGCCGCCGGATGCGCGCCTGCTCGCGCTTGGCCGTGCTGGTGGCCTGACCTTCCGGCGTGGCAACCGGATCAGGCTCATTGATCGCGACAGCGCCGGCTTCAGTTGCCACACCAGCTTCATTTGCAGCGTTTACTTCGCTTGCGGCGCCGGCATCGCTCGGCGCGTTGGATGCGGGGAGCTGGCGCTGCTTGGAGAGCAGCGCCGTGATGATGCGCTCCTCGGCCAGCGCCTGGGCGCGGTCCTGCACCTCGGCCGTCTTGGCCTCGTGCACCATGTTGACGGCCAGTTCCACGAGGTCGCGGATGATGGAATCCACATCGCGGCCCACGTAGCCCACCTCGGTGAACTTGGTGGCATCGGTCTTGAGGAAGGGTGCGCCGGCCAGCTTGGCCAAGCGCCGGGCCAGCTCGGTTTTCCCCACACCGGTGGGCCCGATCATGATCATGTTCTTGGGCATGATCTCGCCGGCCATCTCGTCCGGCAGCTGCCTGCGGCGGTAGCGGTTGCGCAGGGCAACGGCCAGCGCACGCTTAGCCTCGGACTGGCCCACCACATAGCGATCCAGCTGCTCCACTATGCGCTGAGGCGTAAAAGCATCCGCCGAGGCTCTATCAGCCATGGGAGTTGAGGACCTCAATGGAAATGTTGCGGTTGGTGTACACGCACAGTTGAGCCGCCGTTTCCAGGGCGATGCGGGCAATCTCGCTCGCCGGCAGCGACGAATGCGCGAGCAGTGCTATGGCGGCCGCTGTGGCATAGCCGCCGCCGGAGCCAATGGCGGCCACTTGATCGTCCGGCTCGATGACGTCGCCTTCACCGGAGAGCACCAACAAGTTGGAAGCGTCCGCCACCAGCAGCATGGCTTCCAGCCTGCGCAGAAAGCGATCGCCCCGCCATTCGCGCGTCAACTCAACAGCCGCGCGGCGGGTATTGCCGCCGTGCTGCTCCAGCTGGGCTTCGAACTTGTCGAACAGGGTGAGGGCATCTGCCACGGACCCGGCGAACCCTGCCAGCACCTGGCCGCGGTACAGCCGGCGCAGCTTTTTGGCGCCGTGCTTCATCACCATGTCGTTCACGGTTACTTGCCCGTCACCCGCCATGGCCACCTCTTCCCGAGCACGGACGGCCACAATTGTGGTGGCATGGATCCGCCCCCCGACCCCTACCATGAATAGAGCTTAGCGAAGGCTCCGGCCGGCACGTCCAGCAACATAGCCTGAACGGCGGCTGGCCGAGCAGGCGTTGACGCGAGCTTCGCGGGCGTGGTAGCGTGGCTTCCCGTGCAGAGGCGTCAGGTTCGGGCGGGGCGAGTGCCCGTGGCGAGCTTCACCGAGGCGCCCGGCTCCCCCTTCTCGCTGGCCACCCAGTACGGCAATCTGCTCTTCTTCTCCAACCTGGGCCCGATCGATCAGGCCACGCGCACAGTGCCCACGCAGGACGTGCGGCAGCAGGTGCGCATCACCCTGAGCAATCTGCGTCAGGCGCTTGAGGGCGCCGGGTCCTCAATGCAGTGCGTGCTCAAGGTGAGCTGTTATCTGCGGAACGCGGCCGATTTTACCGCCTATAACGAGGTCTATGCCGAGGTCTTCAAGGATGGCTTCCCCGCTCGCACCACCGTGATCGCCGCGCCGCCAAGAGCCGACGTGAGCGTGGCGATCGAGGCCGTCGCCTTCATCCCAGAGCCAGACTGAGGCCCCGTTCGTGTTCTAAAGGGCCGCCCATCACGCCGCCGCGGACCGAGTGCAAGCTCCTGGCTGTGCGCGCCCGCCCCGCGTTACGATTCGGGAAGCACGGCATGCGCATTCGCTCTGGAGTTGCCACAAGTCAACATATGGCCGGCAAACCATTGAGCATAATCGATTATTACGATTGACGATTGAGAATGCTGAATGCCTAGAATAAGTGTTGTAAGCATTTTGCGCTTGGCGGAGCTAGGACCGTAACGTGATGGCAATTCAAACCAAGAGCGCGGACAGCGCGCTGCCGCGGCACAGCCGCGACGAACTGCTGGCGCTGCACCGCACCATGCTGCTGAACCGCCGCTTCGAAGAGAAAGTGGGTGAGATGTACACCCGCTCGAAAATCGGTGGCTTCCTGCATTTGAACATTGGTGAGGAAGGCGCCTTCGTTGGCGCCATTCGCGCCCTGCAGCCGGGCGACTACGTGTTCAGCACCTATCGCGAGCATGGCCACGCTATCACCCAGGGCGTTGAGCCGCGCCGGGTGATGGCCGAGCTGTTCGGCCGGGTAGATGGCACCAGCAAGGGCCGAGGCGGCTCCATGCACCTGTTCGATGCGAACAAGCGCTTCATGGGCGGCTATGCCATCGTTGCCGGCTCCATCGCTCTGGCGGTGGGCGTGAGCCTGGCCTGCGTCTACCGCGGGACGGACGAGATTGTGATGTCGCTCTTTGGCGACGGCGCCACCAACAATGGCACCTTCCACGAGTCCATGAACCTGGCCAAGGTCTGGCACCTGCCGGTGGTGTTTGTCTGCGTGAACAACCAGTACGGCATGGGCACCGCGGTGGACCGCGCCTCGGCCGTGAGCGAGATGTACCGCAAGGCGGCTGGCTACGACATTCCGGCTGAGCGGGTAGACGGCATGGATGTGATCGCCACGTTGGACGCGGCGCGCAAGGCCGTCGACTTTGTCCGGCATGAGAAAACGCCCTACTTTTTGGAAGCGGTCACCTACCGCTACCGCGGCCACTCCATGGCTGACCCGCAGACCTATCGGACCAAGGAAGAGATCGAGGAGTGGCGCCACCGCGATGCTATCGAAGGCTTCCGCAAGCGCCTGCGGGATGCCGCCCTGGCTTCGGAGCAGGATTTCGCCGCGCACGAAGCCGAGGTGGAACGCATCGTGCAGGAAGCGGTGGACTTTGCCGAGGCCAGTCGCGAGCCCGACCCGGCGACAGAGCTGCTGGACAATGCCTACGTGGGTGACATTCCCGTGAGCTGGCGCTGAATTGGCCGTCATCACCTACCGGGACGCGCTCAACCAGGCGTTGCGCGAAGAGATGCAGCGGGACGAGAGCGTGTTCCTCATGGGCGAGGACATTGGCGTGTGGGGCGGTTCCTTTGTGGTGACGCAGGGGTTGTACAAGCAGTTTGGCGAGCGGCGCGTGCGCGACACGCCCATCTCGGAGGATGGCTTCGTGGGGGCGGGTATTGGGGCGGCGCTGGCGGGCCTGCGGCCGGTGGTGGAGATCATGACCATCAACTTCTCGCTGCTGGCCACGGACCAGATTGTCAACTCGGCCGCCAAGATGCGCTACATGTTTGGCGGTAACGCCAAGGTGCCCATCGTCATCCGCATGCCGGGCGGCGGCGGCCATCAGCTGGGCGCCCAGCACTCGCAGAGCCTGGAGGTGTGGTACGCCAATATTCCCGGCCTGCTGGTGGTGGCCCCCGCGGTGCCGGCCGATGCGAAGGGCTTGCTCAAGGCCGCCATCCGCGACGACAACCCGGTGATTTTCATCGAGAACGAGGGCCTGTACACCACCAAGGGCGACGTGCCTGAGGAGGAGTACCTCACGCCGCTGGGCAAGGCCGAAGTGAAGCGTAACGGGCGCGACGTATCCATCGTCACCCATTCACGCATGGTGTTGCTGGCCCTCGAGGCGGCCGACGAGCTGGCCAAGGAGGGCATTGAGGCTGAGGTGGTGGATCTTCGCAGCCTGCGCCCTCTGGATGTCGCCACCATCAGCGCCTCCGTCCACAAGACCAACCACGCGGTGGTGCTGGAGGAGGGCTGGGGCAGCTACGGCATCACGGCCGAGGTGGCCGCCACGATCTATGATGTCGCCTTCGACTATCTGGATGCGCCACTGGTGCGTATCTCCGGAGTTGAGGTGCCCATGCCCTACAACCTCAAGATGGAGAAGGCTTGCATCCCCAGCCTCGAGCAGGTGGTGGCCGGCGCCAAGAAGACGCTGGGCAAGGCGGCCTGAGCGCAATGCCGGAACAGGTCATCATGCCGCGCCTGAGCGACACCATGACCGAAGGCACGGTTTCCAAGTGGCTCAAGCGCCCCGGCGACGCGGTGAACAAGGGCGAGCCACTGGTAGAGATCGAGACCGACAAAGCGAACATCGAGCTCGAGGCCTACGCCAGCGGCACCCTGGCGCGTATCGTTTTGCCCGAGGGGCAGTCCGCCCCCGTGGGCGACGTCATCGGCGAGATTGCGCTGACCGGCGAGAAATTTGGCGCCAGCCCGGCCGCCCCGGCCGCGCCTGCACAGTCCGAGGTGGCACCTGTGCAGCCGGCGGTTGCACATTCCCAGGCAGCCGCGGCCCCAGCCGGTCAGCCACCCACGGCAAAACCTGCCGCCGTAACCCCGGCACGCGAAGGTGCCCTGCGTGCCTCGCCCATGGCACGCCGCGTGGCCCGCGAGCTGGGCGTGCAACTTCAAGCCGTCCAGGGTTCGGGTCCACTGGGCCGCATCCGCAAGGACGATGTCACCGCCGCGGCCAGCGCTGCACCGCCGGCTCCCACCGGCACGGATGGTGGCACCGAGGCTGAGGTGGTGCCGCTGTCGCGCATGCAGCAGACCATCGCCCGGCGGATGGTGGAATCCAAAACCACCATTCCGCACTTTTATGTGTCCATGGAAGTGGACATGCAGGCGGCCCTGGCCACGCTGGATGGCCTGAACGATGGCCTGGAGCGAGAGCAAAAGGTCACCATCAACGACCTGATCCTGAAAGCGTGCGCGGTGAGCCTGCGGGCCTTCCCCGCCGTGAACTCCTTCTACGCGGACGGCCACCTCATCCAGAACTCACACGTGCACGTAGGCTTCGCCGTTGCCGTGCCCAACGGGCTGCTGGTGCCGGTGGTGCGCGACGTGGACCTCAAGAACGTGCGCGAGGTGGCGCTGGCCACCAAGGCGCTGGTCAAGAAAACGCGCGATGGCAAGTTGGAGCCGGCGGATTACGAAGGTGGCACCTTCAGCGTGTCGAACCTGGGGATGTACGGCGTGGACGAGTTCACCGCCATCATCAATCCGCCGCAGAGTGCCATCGTGGCCGTGGGCGCCGTGCAGGATAAGCCCGTGGTGCAGGATGGCCAGCTGGCCATCGGCAAGCGCATGATGCTCACCCTCTCGGCCGACCATCGCGTGTTCTATGGCTTCACCGGCGCCGAATTCCTGCGCGACCTCAAAGGTCGCCTGGAGAAGCCCCTCAGCATCATCCTGTCGTAGCTCGCTTCCTCCGGCGAAACGGGAGGTGCGCGTGCGAACGTAGCCGCCCTTGCACATTGCGCATACGCGCCCGCCTCGATCCGCTCGTGGTTCACGAGCTGTCCTACGCTTTG
The DNA here is from genome assembly GCA_050695655.1 of Chloroflexota bacterium. Taxonomy (GTDB): domain Bacteria; phylum Chloroflexota; class JAJPGV01; order JAJPGV01; family JAJPGV01; genus DATKQD01. The sequence goes on from JBOGTU010000077.1 coordinate 44,867, forward strand.
CGGCACTACGTCAGAGGGATGGCGCTCGAAGATAGTGTGGACTACATTCTGGCTGTGCTTCAGTGGCCTGGAATCGATGCGGACAAACACCTTCAGATCGCTGCCTTGACGATTTGGCGATCGCGGCCTCATCTTGGTTTCGTCGATGCGTATCTTGCTGCGGCGGCGAAAGAGCAGGCGTGCGGGGGTTTTCCGAAGAACGCTCGCGACTTTCGGGCAGCCGGTGTTGTTGTGCCAGACCAGCTGCCCAGCTGACGCACGCAGCGGAACCCTCGAACCGCCGCCGAGGTTCGCGACCGGACGCCAGGTGATCAACACGCAGCGAGCCAGCAGATCGCTCGCTCTTGCCCTGCTGGCCATCATGGTGGCACTCGCAGGCTGTTCGAATCGCGTAGCCGCGCCGGCACCGTCGGGCCCGCGAGGCACTCCCAGGCCCAGCGGCGCGATCGTCGCCAGCGCCCCACCGCCGGCTGCATCGCCCCCGCGGGACTCCACACCCACACCCACAACAACCAGCGTCCCCAAGCCCACGGCCACTTCCACTGAGCCGTTCGACGACCAATCGCCCCTGGTGCCGCCCGGCTTTCCCACGCCCACCACGGCTGGCCAGCGCCTGGTGCCGGGCGGACCACCCCGAGGTCCGGGGTCGCTGGCGTGGGCGCATCCCGGCCCCTACATCGCGCCGGGGTGGACAAACTTCCGCCTCAACAGCTTTCACTCCAGCCAGCGGCTGGCCACCACCTACTACTTCTACTGGCACGATCTCACCAATCCGGCGCGGCGGGCGCGTTTCGCCTCGGGCCACTTCGACAGCCCTCCAGACCCGGCGCACTACAGCTTCCTCTTGCCACAAACGCACGAGCGGGAGTTTCGGGACATGATCGCCGCCGGGCTCGACTTTGTGCTGCCGGTGTACTGGGGCGAGCCGGGCCACCCCGGCCGCACCACGGCGGAAACCGTGCCGCGCTACTGGAGTACGGAGGGCATCCCGCCCATGGTGCAGGCCCTGCAAACCCTCGCCGCCCAGGGCCAGCACTTGCAGATGGGCATGTTCTACGACACCACCATCCTGGCCAATGCTGACCTCACCACGCCCGATGGCAAGGCCTACTTCTACGTCAACATCCGCGACTACTTCTCCCGCATTCCGCCTCAGTTCTGGGCCGCCATCGACGGACATCCCGTCGTGTGGCTGTACGACACGCTGTGGGTGTCGCGCTTCGATCAGTCCACATTCGACTACGTCGATCAGCACTTCGCGCAGGACTTCGGCGGGCTCATGCCGTACGTGGTCCGCGAGTCACAGTGGGAAGTCAGCAAAGGTACGCCGCGCCCCGAGCCAATCCAAACCGCCGGCTTGTATGGCTGGGGCGCGGCGGCCAGCGGCTACAACCCCAACCCCAAGTTCACCGTGGCGGAGGTGGGCCCCGGCTTCAGCAACACCGCCTACTGCAGCGGCGGCGCCGCGGATAACTGCTTTGACGTTGGCCGCCAGGGCGGCGCCTACTACACGCATCAGCTGCAGCAGGCCGTCGCCAGCGCGCGCCACCTGCTGGCCGTCGAAACCTGGAACGAGTTCAGCGAAGGCACAGACGTGCAGGAAACAACCAAGTACGGCCGCCAGTACATCAACCTCACCCGCCAGTACGTCGACCAATTCAAAGCCCACGGCGGCTGACGCTGGCCTTACCAAAATCTCCCAATCAGCCCCCAGAGGGCGGCCGCGCGCTCCGGAGAACTCGTGGGATCGATGACGCAGCGGCAGGTGCGCGTGTAGGAGCCAATGGTTTGCAGATCGGAGCGCGCCGAGGGCCAGGCCCAGGGGCTGCCGGCGCGATCCCGCAGAAGCAGCTGCGCTTCGGCCCGGCCGATCGGGACGGCGCGGCGCAGCAAGCCGGATCGGACGGTACCGGCAAATACCCAGAAGCCGTCCCACCAGCGCGGGTCGGCCAGTGCGCGGCGGATGTGCGCGTTCGCGCCGAAGCGACGCATCTCCTCTGGCGCGGGCCGAGCGCGCACGTTGGGCAGGATCGCTTCGACCTCCAGGATGCCGACCAAAGCGAACAGCGGCCCGGCCCCGCCGTGCAGCCGGGCGATGAAGACGATGCAGTCACCAGGGCGCACCTGGCGCAGTGCTGCCGCCCGCGCAGCGCGGCTGCAGTTGTCGCCATAGGTGCGCGTCTCGAACTCGGGATCGTAGTGCGTGGCCTGGGCATGCCGGCGCTCGGGTACCAGGGTGGCCAGATCAGGCACGCTGCCGTAGGTGCGCAGACTTGCGCCACTCAGGCCGGCCGGCTCCGGGATCGTTACCAGCGTAAAGGTGCCATCGGCGTGGAGGGGGCTCCGGAGCCGGTGGCTCGCGTTCACGCCCACGTTGGCCAGGTAGATCTTGCCGGCGGGGACAGCTCCCCCAACCGCCCAGGCCGCCGGCCTCGGCTGAGATGCTGGCGTGAGCGCTCCGCTGCCAGACATGAGCTCAGCCCGCCTGCCGCCACAGTAAGATTGTCAGGTGCTCCGCCTGTACAACAGCCTCAGCAAGCGCGTGGAGCCGTTCGAAGCGGCGGGCTCGCCCATCAGCCTCTACGTCTGCGGTGTCACCCCGTACGACACCACGCACGTGGGCCATGCCTTTCTGTACATCGTGTTCGACGTGCTCAGCCGCTACCTGCGCTTCGCCGGGCACAGCGTGCGCTACGTCTCCAACATCACCGACGTGGACGACAGCATTCTTGAGCGCGCACGCCAGCGCGGGGTGGATTACCGCGACCTGGGCGATCAGCAGACGCGCCAATTCCTGCAGGATATGCAGGCCCTGAACATCAGCCCGCCGGACGTGCGGCCACGCGCCTCTGAAGAGATCCCCAAGATGGTTGAGATTGTGACCCATCTGCTGGCCGAGGGTGTGGCCTACGCGGTGGATGGCTGGGTGTACTTTCACGCCGGCGCATACCCCGCTTACGGCCAGCTGGGGGGCTATTCGCGGCAGGAGATGATCGCCCTCGGCGCGGAGCGTGGTGGCGATCCCAACGACCCCCGCAAACAGGACGCGCTGGATTTTGTGCTGTGGCAGCCCTCCCAGCCGGACGAGCCGCGCTGGCACGCGCCGTGGGGCACTGGCCGTCCCGGCTGGCATTTGGAGTGCAGCGCCATGTCGCTGCGCTACCTGGGCGACACGATCGACATTCACGGTGGTGGAGCGGACCTGGTGTTCCCCCACCACGAGAGCGAGATCGCGCAGTCCGAGCTGCACACAGGGGTGCAGCCCTTCGCGCGGCTGTGGATGCACGTGGGCATGGTGCGGCTGCACGGCGAAAAGATGAGTAAATCGCTGGGCAATCTGGTGCTCGCACGGGAACTGCTGGAGCGCCACTCGGCCGCCGCGGTGCGCCTGCACTTGCTGAGCTTCCCCTATCGCGACGGCTGGGACTTCGCTGAAGCCGCCATGGCGCCGTACGATGAGCTGGCCGCGCAGGTCGCCCAGCTGCGCCGCCCGGCCGAACACCAGCTGGCCGCGGGCGATGCCTTTGTCGCCGCCCTGGATGACGACATGGATACCCCACGCGCCATCACCGTGCTGCGCCAATGTGTGGATTCCGCTCGGCAAGGCAACGCCCAAGCCGCCGACCGCCTTTCCACTTACGCGGACATTCTCGGCCTGAGCTAGGCGCAACGCGCAACGCGCAGGCCTGGGCCTGAATCACCTGCTCCGGAACAAGCACAACATCGAAGCACCACAGATGATTCGGCGCCGCGATTCCGTGACAAATGGGCAACGGCGCAGCCGGAATTCTCGCGGCAAATCGCGAAACGTCTTCCACGCAGACCACCTGCAGAAGCTCCATCAGCGCCCCGTCCCGGATTGTCGTCAACGCGAGGGGCAACTGCTCGATTTCAGCCAAGGTCTCCGCCTGTTCCAAGGCTACGAGTCGCCGGGCGCTTCAGACCCCGGCCAGCAAGCGCTCCTGCTCGGCGAGGATGGCATCCACTGGCTGGTCCACGTTGATGCTTTTGCCGTAGGGCTGCTTCCACTGCTTGCCTGTGGCCCAGTAGAGCTCAATGATGTTGTCCTCGGGGTCGGAGAAATAGCAGCCGATGGCGATGCCGTGCGTGGTGATGTTGCGAATTGGCACCTGCTCCGCCTTCAGCCGGCTGACGTACGCCCGCAGCACCTGCAGGTTCTCCACATGAAAGGAGATCTGGCCCACCAGGCGCGTGTCACGCGGCGCCGTACGGCCGCTGCCGAGCAGCAGCTCATGGTGCTCCGAGTCGGGCTGTGAGCTCAGAAAAACCATGCCGGGCGCTTCGTCGGTGACGCTCATGCCAACGACTCTCGTATAGAAGTCGCGCATTTTGGGCAAGTCCTCGCAGGCCAGCCCCACATGGCCAAGCCCGGAGGGGTGCAGGTTCGCGGTGTCGGTCGATCCGTTCGGCGCTTTCATAGCTGCCAGCATATACCTTCGCTCGCCGGCAACGTCGAGTCCCTGCGTGGGCGCGGTTAGCGCGAGGGCGGTTCGAAGGTTGTGGACAGGTGAGCGCGCTCCTGGTGACGGGCGAGAGCCAGCTCGATAAGGCGGTCGATGAGTTGGGCATAGGGCAGCCCGGCGGCTTGCCACAGCTTGGCGTACATGGAGATGGAGGTGAAGCCGGGGATGGTGTTCACCTCGTTCAGGTACAGCTTGCCGGTGGTGCGAGAGAGCAGAAAGTCCACCCGGGCCATGCCGGAGCAGTCCAGCGCGGTGAAGGCGCCCACGGCCAGCCGGCGAATCTCGGCCGTGCGATCGGCATCGAGTGGCGCGGGGATGAGGAGCTCGGACGCGCCGTCCAGGTACTTGGCGGCATAGTCGTAGAACTCGCGACTGGGGATAATCTCACCCGGCACCGAAGCCTCCGGGTGGCCGTTGCCCAACACCGCGCACTCGATTTCGCGTGCCTCCGGAACGGCCCACTCCGCCACCAGCTTGGTGTCGTACCGAGCCGCCAGCTGCACCGCGCCGTCGAGTTCGCCCGCGTGGTGCACTTTGGACACCCCCACGCTGGAGCCGAGGTTGGCCGGTTTCACAAAGCAGGGAAAGCCGCACACCCGCGCCACCTCGGCGCCCCTGGCGGCGCTCCACTCCACCGCGCGGAACGTGACCTCCGGCACCACGGGAAAGCCCGCCTCCCGAAACACTCGCTTGGACAGCACCTTGTCCATAGCCAGCGCGGAGCTGAGCACGCCGCAGCCCACGTAGGCCAGGCCCGCCATCTCCAGAAAACCCTGGAGGGCACCATCCTCGCCGTAGGTGCCGTGCAGCACCGGGAAGACCACGTCGACGGGGCCGCCCGCATCCTTCGCGGCCGAGGCGAGAGCCTGGCTCGGCTCCTGCCCCTCGCCCGCGTGGCGGCCGGCCAGCTGCGCCTGCGCATCCGCCGCGGCCAGCCACCGGCCGGTGCGATCGATGCCGATGGGCAGCACCGTGTAGCGATCGGGCGAGAGCGCCGCCAGCACGTTGGCGGCCGATGCCAGCGACACGTCGTGTTCGCCGGAGCGCCCCCCGAAGAGCACGGCCACGCGCAGGCGCCTGGTCACGCCGGCAGGAGGGGTGAGGCGGTGGTTCGCCTCAGCCAAGCCGTTCGAGGTGGGCGAAGGCGGCGGCCAGCTTTTTCACGCCATGGCCCTCGAAGGCCACCGTCACATTCTCGTCGCCATTCTCCAGGTCACTGCGCACCACCACGCCCTGCCCGAACTTGGCGTGGCTGACTTTGAGGCCGGCATGAAAGTTTTTCGTACCGGTCGCAGCAGCCGCGGGTGCCGCGCTGCCCGCCTGCACCTCCCAGTGGTGGCGCGCACCGGTTTGGTTGTGCCCGCCGGGGCGCAGCAGCTCGCCCTGCGCCCAATGTGAGCTGCCGGACCAGCGCGCGGCCGCGCCGTACTCCCGCGTGCGCTGGTCCGGCGGGGCAGTGCCGCGCTCCGCACCGAAAAGCTGGAGCAACCCCGGCGGAATGGTGGCCAGAAAGCGGGAAGGGTGCGTGTCGATCATGCGCCAGCGCGTGCGGTCCGCACCTACCTCTAGGGGCATGCCCCACTGCGCGCGGGTTTCGGCATGCACCAGGTAAAGCTGGAGCTTGGCGCGCGTCATGGCGACATAGCACAGCCGCCGCTCCTCCTCCATTTGCGCGGGATCGTCCTCCGCGCGCCGGTGGGGGAAGAGGCCCTCGGTCATGCCCACGATGAACACAATGGGGAACTCCAGCCCTTTAGCCGCGTGCATGGTGATGAGGGTCACCTGGTCGCCATCGTCCACGAGGCCGTCCTGATCGGAGCTGAGCGTCACCTCGTCCAGGAAGCGGGCAAGCTGATCGCGCGGCGGCTGCGACGGATCGACAGCGGTTTGCGCCGCGTGCCGCTCCAGCTCGGCCACGTTCTCGCAGCGATCCTGGCCCTGCAGTGAGTCGTCTCCGTTCAGCTGGGCGCGGTAGCCGGTCTCGTCCAAGACAGCTTCCAGTAGGGCCGTGAGGGGCAGCAGCTGGCTTGCCTCCCTGAGTCCCTGCACCGTCCTTCGAAAGGCGCCGAAGCTGGCGGCAGCGCGCGGGGTAAGCCCGCGCACCTCCTCGATCTGCTCCAGCGCCTGCCACAGCGTGGCGCTGCGAATGGTGGCGAAGGCCTGCAGGAGCTCCATCGACTTGTCGCCCAGGCCGCGCGCGGGCACGTTCACCACTCTGCGCAGGCTGGCATCGTCGGCGGGGTTGGCGATGAGGCGCAGGTAGGCGAGCACGTCCTTCACTTCGGCCCGATCGTAAAATTTGAGGCCGGCCACCACCTGGTACCTCAGCGCGGCCTCGCTCATGGCGCGCTCCACCAGGCGCGACTGCGCGTTGGTGCGATACAGCACGGCGCAATCCCGAGCTTGGGCCTGGCCCCGGCCAACCAGCCGCCGAATCTCACGGGCCACGAAATTGGCCTCTTCGATGTCCGTGGGCATGCGGTGCACCGCCGCCCGGGTGCCCTTGCCGTTGGCGGTCCACAGCTGCTTGTCCGTGCGGGCGTAGTTCTGGCTCACCACCGAGTGCGCCACGTCGAGAATGGTCTGCGTGGAGCGATAGTTCTGCTCCAGCTTGATGACTTTGGTTTCTGGATAGTCCTTGGTGAAGTCCAGGATGTTACGGATGTCCGCGCCGCGCCAGGAGTAGATGCTCTGGTCGTCGTCACCCACCACGCAGATGTTGTGGTGCTCGCGCGCAAGCAACTTGGTGAACAGATATTGCACGTGGTTCGTGTCCTGGTACTCATCCACCAGCACGTAGTGCCAGCGTTCCTGGTAGTGCCGCAGCGTGTCCGGCGACTCGCGAAAGAGGCGGACGGGAAAGGTGAGCAGATCGTCAAAGTCGAGCGAGTTGTTGAGGCGAAGTCGCTGCTGATAGGTCTGGTAGACCTGCGCCGCGATCTTCTCCAGGTAGCTTGAGGCGCGATCTGCCAGCTCGCCCGGCTCGACAAGTTCATTCTTGGCGTGGGAGATGCGCGCCAGGATGGCCGCCGGCGCGATGCGCTGCTCGTCGATGTCCTGCTCGCGGCAGATGACGCGCACCAGCGTGTGCTGCTGGCTATCGTCGGCGATGGTGAAGGCGCGGTCCCAGCCCAGCTTGTCCACGTCGCGCCGGAGCAGCCGCGCGGCCATGGAGTGGAAAGTGCCGATGCTCATGGAGTACGGCACCTCGCCCACCAACTGCTCCACGCGCTCTTTCATTTCGTGAGCTGCCTTATTGGTGAACGTCACCGCCAGAATGCTGCCGGGGTTGACGCCGCAATCGCGGATGAGGTGGGCGATGCGATAGGTGAGCACGCGCGTCTTGCCGGAGCCCGCGCCAGCCAGGATGAGCACGGGGCCGGCGACGGTTTCCACTGCCTGCCGCTGCTCAGGGTTTAGATCATCAAGCAGTGATCGATCCACCTTGGGCGAAGTATACGGCGCGGCCTTAGGCTGGCCCCAGCAAGCGTAGCGGCGCCATCGCGGCGCCATCGCGGCGAGATCTCCAGTGCCCTCGCGCCTGCCAGTCCACCGATGCGGCCAGGCCAGTGCGCCGTAGGACCAGCGCGCCGTGGCCGGCCTGCCAATACGGTTCCCCCGTTTGGCCTACCGGCTGCTGGGAGCAGGCAGCCGAGCGCGAGCGAGGGGTACACTAACCGCGCCATGGTTGGTGAAGGGATGCAGGGCGGCCGGCCTTCTATTGAGGCCGCACCGAAGGTCACGATCGCGAACGACGGCAGCACGGCCTTTCTGACGGTGCCACGCTCCGAGGAACCCTTCTCGGACGAGGCCATCAAGCAGCTCCTGGAAGCTGCCGGCGTGGCTCACGGCGTGGATTGGCCGCAGCTGTCGCTGCTGCTGGCCAAGAATCTGGGCGGCGAAATGGTGCCCGTGGCACACGCGACGCCGCCCACGCCAGGGATTGACGCGCGCATTGAGTACCTGTTCGATACCAGCTCCGGTCAGCTGAAGGAACGCGCCGGCCGCGTGGACTGGCGCGAGCTGAACCTGGTGACATCGGTGCAGGAGGGCAGCGCCGTAGCGCGCAAGCACCCAGCCCAGCCGGGAACGCCGGGCACCAATGTGCGTGGCCAGCCACTGAACGCCAAGCCGCCAAGGGACGTTCGAGTGGCACTGGGTCCCGGCACGGTCTTGGCCCCGGACGATCCCAACACCGTGCTGGCGGCTGTGTCCGGCGCGATTCGAGTGGACTCCACGGGCCGAGTGACGGTGGATAACACCTACGTGGTCAAAGGCGACGTCGACCTTGCAAGTGGCAACGTTGACTTTGTGGGCAGCGTGGTCATCCAGGGCGACATCAAGCGCGGCTTCGTGGTGAAAGCAACGGGCGACATCGAGGTGAAGGGCGCTGTTGAAGAGGCCACCATCATTGCCCAGGGCAGCGTCGTCGTGCAGGGTGGCATCCTGGGCGGGTCCACCACGCCCGTGCAGGCCGCGCAGGACATTCTGGCGCGCTTCGCGAACAACGCCGTGTTGCGCGCCGGGCACGATGTGGTGCTGGGGCAGGAGGCGCTCAACTGCGACATCGAAGCGGAGGGGCGGGTGGTCGTCGGCGGCAATCCCCCGAGCAAAGGCGCGGTGATGGGTGGCAGCATCCGCGCCGCGCAGGAAATCGCCGTGTACAACGTGGGGTCCTCAGGCGGGCAAACCACCAAGCTGCGAGTGGGCTACGACTGGCTGCTGCCGCGCAAGCTGCATTCGCTGGAGCACGAGATTCAGGACCGCAAGACTCAGCTGGAAAAGCTTCAAACGGGCATGAGCATGCTGATGGAGCGAGGCCAGGCCGACCTCACGCCCGAGCAGCGGCTGATGCTGGAGAAGCTGCGCCTCACCAGTGAGGCTGAGCGGCTCACCCTGCACGCGCTGGAGAACCGGCGCACCACGTGGATGAAGGTCGCCTCTGCAGCCTCGGGCGTTTCGGTCTACGGCACTGTCCACTCCGGTACGGATATCACGGTGGATGGCAAGAACCGCACCCTAGTGGATGATCGCGTCAAAGAGCGCTTCGTCGCCGAAGGCGGAGTGGTGATCGGCGTGCCGGTAAGGCTGTAGGCCGCCCCAGGCAAACCATTGTCTCGCCTTCACAGGGATGACGCCGCCGGATTTCGTTGCCTGGTGAGGGCTGGCCAGCCTTCTCAGCTTGGCCCCTCGCGCGGGTTCTCCGTTGTTCGCGGGGTCAGGGGGCGGCTGGCTGGGTGCTCGGGCAGCGCGATGACGCGCGGGTCCTGGCCGCGGAAGTGGTTGGTCCAGGAGCAGGTGCCGCGGGTGCCGGGCACCGGCGGCACGAGCAGCGCCTCCAGCTCGGCCGTGCTGCTGAGGGCTTTGCTGAGGCGGTAGCGCTGGTTGTGGATGCACTCGCGGTCGCCGAACTCGCAGCGGTTGTTGCTGGTGCCGCCGCAGGGGCCGTTGGCCAGCCCCTTGGGGCACGTTTCCGGGCATACGTACTGGGTGTAGGGCAGGCGGCAGAAGCCGCAGCTGCGGCAGCCGACCAGGGGCTCTTTGGTGGTTTGCTCCAAGCGCAGCAGGGCGCGGTCCAGCACGGGGATGTGCCCCACCGAGAGCAGGCGCATCACGCCGGCCGCGGGCGCACGGTCCTGAAAGATGGCGCGATCGATCGCGTCCAGGAAGTGGAATTTGGCCTGGCCGCCGAAGCCGGCCTTCGCGGTGGAATCCACCTGCGCCCGCGGTCCGCTGAGCACCGCGCCCGCCTCGGCCAGATAGAAGCCGCCGGCTGGCGCGGTGGCGGCTACGCGGCCATCGTGTAAGCGCAGCGCCGCGTCCCACGCCTCCTGCCAGCTCGGCAGGTCGGGCAGGCTGGCCCGCAGCTCGGCCGCGGTGTCCAGCAGCTCCCGCGCGCCGGCCACCGTGTGCACGCCCGTGAGCTGCACGCCGGAGTAGCCAGCCAGCTCCAGGCCTACCATCTGAAGCGCTAAGCGGCGCCGGCGTGCCGCGCGCCCACCATCGGGCGCCTCTGCCTCCTCACCGCTCAGCCGCAGCAGATCGTCCGTCAGGCTCACGCCGGGTGCGCCGCCGGCGCGAATCCAGCGGGCGGTCCGTGGCGAGGGAGAGAGGATGGCCGCCAGCAGCGGCACGCCCGGCAGGCGCAGACGCGCCACCTCCAACAGTTCGCGATGCTTGGCGAAGTCCAGCCCGATCTGGGCGATGATGAAGTCCGCTCCGGCGCGAACTTTTTTGGCCATCTTGAAGTACTGGTTGAAGAGCTCTTCCTCGCGGTACTTGAAGCTGCTCACCACGGCGCCCACGTGCAGCCCCGCCTGGTCGCGCTTGGCCTGCGCCACCACGTTCACGGCGTCCAGGTACTCCACCTGGCGGTCACCTCGGTCGCGCTCCACGCGATCGCCAGTGATGGCCAGCAGGTTCTCCAGCCCCGCGGTCGCCAGGGCCTCCAGCGAGCGCTCCAGATCATCCGGCGTGCGATCCTTGCCCGCCCAGTGCACCAGAGGCTGCACGCCGCAGCGCTGCGCCACCCAGGCGGCCGTGGCAACAGGATCGTGATCGCTATCGGACTTCACGCGATCGGTCACCGCCACGGCGGCGATCCGCTCGTCGCCGCCCATCGCGGTGGCGAACTCATGGAAAGGCTTCAGGGCCTCCGCCAGCGGCCGGTCGGCGCGCGGTGTCACCAGCTCCACGTTCACCGCGAACTGCCCGGCGGCGAGGCGCTGCCGGAAACGGTTCACCCAGCCACCGGCACTCGGGCTGGCTGGCTGCGTGCCCGACAGTTCAAGCACGGCTTCTACTCTGACGGAGCCACGCCATTAACGCAAATTACAGTTATCGCCCAAATCCAGTAGATAGAGCTGATGCCGCAGTCGCTAACGATAAATTCGTTTACACTAGAAGGATGAAACAGTCGCAAAATCCTGCCGAACGAATCATCCGCCGCTTTGGCGGGCAGAGCTCCCTGGCGACGTTGCTGGGAAAACGCCAGAGCACTGTGCAGCACTGGGCATCTACCGGGCGCATTCCGGCGCAGTGGCACCAGCCACTGATCGCACTCGCCCGCCGGCAGGCCATTGCGCTTGAGGCCAAGGACTTTGTTGAGGCCGCGGCGCCCTCTATCGCGCCGGCTGAGGGGCGGCTGGGTGTGCTGCTGGTAGGTTTGGGCGCGGTTGCGTCCACACTCATCGCTGGGGTAGAGCACGTCAGGCGGGGCACAGGTGTGCCGGTGGGCTCGCTCACGCAGATGGGCACTATTCGCCTGGGCCGGCGCGACGAGAAGCGCAGCCCCTACATCAAGGATTTCGTGCCGCTGGCCTCGCTGGATCAGCTGGTCTTCGGCGCCTGGGACCCCTTCCCGGATAACGCCTACCAGGCCGCTGTCAAGGCGGGGGTACTGGACCGCCACAAGCACATCGAGCCCATCGGCGGTGCGCTGAAGGAGATCGAACCCATGGCCGCCGTGTTCGATCAGCACTACGTGAAGCGCTTGAACGGCAGCAACGTGAAGCCCGCCAGGTCCAAGCGAGAGCAGGTGGAGAGCATCCGCAAGGACATCCGCGACTTTCAAGACATCAATGGCTGCAGCCGGTTGGTGATGGTATGGTGCGCCTCTACCGAAATCTTCCTTGAGCCGGGCCCACAGCACCAGACGCTGGCCGCTTTCGAGGAGGCGCTGGCCAGGGACGATCCAGCTATCGCTCCCTCCATGCTCTACGCGTACGCCGCGCTGCAGGAAGGTGTCCCCTTTGCCAACGGCGCCCCCAACCTGACGGTGGACATTCCAGCGCTGGTGTCGCTCGCGACGAGCAGAGGCCTGCCCGTGATGGGCAAGGACTTCAAAACCGGCCAAACGCTGATGAAGACGGTCATCTCGCCCATGCTCAAGGCCCGTATGCTTGGGCTGCGCGGCTGGTACTCCACCAATATCCTGGGTAACCGCGACGGCGAAGTGCTGGATGACCCCGAGAGCTTCCGCACCAAGGAGGAATCGAAGCTGGGCGTCCTGGAGCACATTCTGCAGCCGGCGCTGTATCCCGAACTGTACGGCGACGTCTACCACAAGGTGCGCATCAACTACTATCCGCCCAGCGGCGACAGCAAAGAGGGCTGGGACAACGTGGACATCTTCGGCTGGCTGGGCTATCCCATGCAGATCAAGATCGACTTCATGTGCCGCGACTCCATCCTCGCCGCGCCGCTGGCCCTGGACCTGGCGCTGTTCATGGACCTGGCGCACCGCGCCGGGATGAGCGGCATCCAGGAGTGGCTGTCGTTCTACTTCAAGAGCCCGCAGCATCCGCCCTCGGTGTACCCGGAACACGACCTGTTCATCCAGCAGACCAAACTCAAGAACACCCTGCGCTGGCTCATGGGTGAGGAGCAGATCACGCACCTAGGCCTGGAATACGCCCAGGAATCCGCCAACGCTGAGGAGCTGGCCGCCAGCGCGTAGCCGCCCTGGTGGCGCAAGATGCCCCGTCGCCCGCGGGCGGGTTACGCTGCCCCCTCTCCCGTCCGCCCATGGGCGGATGGGAGAGTGCAGGGGTGAGGGCCGTGACCACCGTTTCCAGAAGGAGTCGCACGCTCGCAGAGGTGACGCAAAGCGCACAAGTTTTGTGCCGTAAGCGGAGCTGGCACACCTGGCCCGCAATCTATCATGGTGCGCATGAGAGCGGTTGTGCTGGATGAATCCGGCGTGCACGTGGCGGAGCTGCCGCGCCCGGACATTTCGCCGGGCGAGGTCCTGGTGCGCGTCCATGCCTGCGGGGTAAACCGGCTGGATCTCCTGATCCGCGACGGACGCACGGCCAAGCCGCGCTTTCCGCACGTGCTCGGGTCAGAGGCGGCAGGTGTGGTGGAGGCCAGCGAGAGCAACCTGCCCGCGGCCAAGGTGGGCACGCGCGTGGCCATTGCGCCCTACCTGAGCGATCACCAGTGCGAGTTTTGCTTGCGGGGCGAAGAAGCGATTTGCCTGCGAGGCGACATCCTTGGTTTGGCGCGTGATGGAGGCTACGCGGAATACGTGGCCGTGCCCGCGTCAGCCCTGGTGCCGCTGCCGGATGAGGTGAGCTACGACGCGGCGGCAGCCGTGGGGCTGGCAACCATCACCGCCTGGCACATGCTGGTGCAGCGTGCACAGCTGCGCCCCGGCGAGACGGTGCTGGTGATCGGCGCCAGCGGCGGCGTAGGCTCGGCCGCCGTGCAGGTGGCCAAGCTGGCCGGCGCTCGTGTGATTGCCACCGCCGGCAGCGCGGACAAGCTGCGCCAGGCGCAAGACCTCGGTGCCGACGTCACTATCAACTATCGCGATCAGGACTACGTGCAGGAGGTGCGGGCCCTCACCGGCAAGCGCGGGGTGGATGTCGTGGTGGAGCACGTGGGCGAGGAAACGTGGGAGAAGAGCGTGGCCTGCCTGGCGCGCATGGGCCGGCTGGTCACCTGCGGCTCCATGACCGGTGACAACGGCCGCCTCAACCTGTGGAGCCTGTTCGCCAAGGAGATCAGCATCATCGGCTCCTACGGCGGCAGCCGCGCCGACCTCACCGCCGTGCTGCAACTGGTCGCCCAAGGCCGCCTGCGGCCCGTAATCCACTCCAGCTGCGGTCTGGAGGGCGTCCCCGAAGCCCACCACACCATGGAATCCCGCGAGCACTTTGGCAAGCTGATCGTGAACCCCTGAGCGCGGATCTGCCAGGTGTTGCGCTGCTTGAGGCACGGCACCGATGTTGCTTGCCACTGGGTGAGCGCCGACCGCTGGGTCCAACAGCTGATTGGCGGCCGCCCCAGCCGCGAGGCAATGCCGCAACTCGGACAGCAAGGCGCCTGGCGGGACTTCTTCGGTTTTATGGCTCCGAGTTTCCCGAAGAAGCGGCTGCCGCCTGGCCCATGGATACCGATGGCCGGCGCTTCGCATGGTAGCCCAGCCCGCCAGGGGCGCTCTCGCGCGACTACAGGCCGCTCACCATCATCCGGCCGATTTTCACGGTGGGCGCCACCGTCGCGGAGCGGTAGTCCACGTCGTCGCCCACCATCTCCAGGGTGCGGATCATGTCCTTGAGGTTGCCGGAAACGTTCACCTCCGCCACCGGGAAGGTGAGCTGCCCGTGCTCGATCCACAGCCCGCCCGCGCCGCGTGAGAAGTCGCCGGTGGTGATGTTGTCGCCAAAGCCGAGCAGCTCGGTGAGATAGAAGCCATCGTCCACGGAGGCGACGATTTCCTCCGGGCTGGACTCGCCCGGCAGCAGCAGCAGGTTGGTGGTGCCAACGGTGGGCGGGCCGCCGGTGCCGCGCGCGGCATTGTGGGTGCTGGCCCTGCCCGTTTTCCGTGCGGTGTATGTGTCGAGCAGGAATTGCACGAACTGCCCCTGCCGGAAGATGTCGTTGTGGCGGCCAACCAGCCCTTCGCCATCGAACGGCTGTGTGCCCTGGCGCGAAACGAGCGTGGCATCGTCCACCAGGTTGAACAGTGGCGAGGCAATGAGCTGCCCCTCCAGGTCCAGCAAAAACGTCGCTCGCCGGTAAAGCAGCTCGCCACTCGCGGCGTGGGCAACCAGGCCGGCCAGCGTGCGCGACACTTGCGGGTCCCACACCACCGGAACCTGGCGGGTTGCCACCTTGCGCGCCCCGATCTTGCGCACGGCGCGCTCCGCGGCACGGCGCCCGACGATCTCGGGCGACTCCAACCGGTCCAGAAAGCGGTCGGCCGTGTACCAGTAGTCGTTCCGCTTCTTGCCTTCGGCGTCGTCCGCCATGACTTCGGCCGAAATGGAAGCGGAGCTGCCAGCGTACCAGCTCGAGAAGCCGCGCGAGTTCACCAGCGCGCGGAGACCCATGGTGCAGCCAAAGCCCGCGCCGCCGGAATTGGTGATGCGCGCATCGGCAGCGAAGGCGGCCCGTTCGCACCGGCGCGCCAGATCGATGGCCTGGTCGGCATCCACCTCGGCGAGGCGTGGATCGTACAGTTCCAGGCCGGCGGCATCCAGCGAACCGAATTCGCCCGCGTCCGGCAGGCCCGCCGCGGCGTCCACGTCGCTGATGCTGGCGCGCTCCACCGCGTCCGCGACGAACTGCCGCAACGCGGCCGGCGTGAAGTCGGAGGAGTAGCTGATGGACACGCAACCATCTTTGATGACGCGCAGCCCCAGCGCCCGAGAAGACGCCTCAACGATGCTCTCCACTTCATCCTTGCGGATGGTGACGGAGAGCTCGGTGCCAGAGCCAACGAGCACGTCGGCATCGGTTGCGCCCGCGGCCCTGGCCTGCCGGCACACGTCCTCGGCCACAGTCAGCAACTCGGCCGCCGCGGCCGGGCCAACCCCAGCGCGTACCTCGCTCCCCAGCGCCGGCGGGACGGCGCTCATTGCTGTGTGCCGCCCACGGTGATGCCGGAGACGAGCACCGTGGGAATGCCCACGCCCACCGGCACGCTCTGCCCATCCTTGCCGCAGGTCCAGCGGCCATCGCTCAGGGTGAAGTCGTGCCCCACCATGGTGACCTTTGAGAGCGTGTCCGGGCCATTGCCGATGAGGTTCACGTTCTTGACGGGATGAGTCACCTGCCCATCCTCGATGAGGTAGCCCTCGGTAACGGAAAACACGAAGTCGCCATTGCTGATGTTCACCTGGCCGCCGCTGAATGACTTGGCGTACAGGCCCTTCTTCACCGATCGGATGATCTCGTCCGGCGTGGACTGTCCCGCCAGCATGTAGGTGTTGGTCATGCGCGGCATGGGGTAGTGCCGAAAGCTCTCGCGCCGGCCGTTGCCGGAAGGGGCCACGCCGAAGTGCTTGGCGCTGATGCGGTCCTGCAGGTAGCCTTGAAGCACGCCGTCGCGAATCAGGACGTTCTCCTGGCCCGCGTTGCCTTCGTCGTCCACGTTGATGGTGCCACGCCCGTGGCCGATGGTCGCGTCGTCCACCACGGTGCACAGCTCGGAAGCCACCTGCTGACCCACGCGATCCGAGTAGTTGGAGGTTTTCTTGCGGTTGAAGTCGGCCTCCAGGCCGTGGCCCACGGCCTCGTGCAGGAGAATGCCGGACTCGCCCGCGCCCAGCACCACCGGCAGGTAGCCGGCGGGCGCATCCACCCCGCGCTGCAGCGTGACCGCCTGCCGCGCGGCCTCCCGCGCGATGCTCTCCGGCGGGTGGTCGATGAAGTACTCCATGCCTAGCCGCCCGCCACCGCCGTCCACGGCCATTTGCCGGCTGGTGCCAACTTCAGAGAGGCACTGCACGTTGAAGCGCAGCATGGGCTGGTAGTCCGCGGCCAGCCGCCCTTCGCTGGTGGCGACCAGCACGTGCTTCACCTCTTCCACGAAACTCACATTCACACGGATGATGCTGGGGTCGTAGGCGCGGGCGGCCTCGTCCGCCCGGCGGATGAGCGCGAGCTTATCCGCGCTGGACACTTCAATGGAGGGCTGGTCCACGCGATAGCGATCTGGCCGGGCCCCATCCGTTACGCCGGCTGGGCCGGGGTTGCTGCCCCTGTCGCAAATGCGGGCGGCAGTCGCGGCGGCTTGCCGCATGCTGGCCACGCTCAGGTCTTCGGTGTAGGCATAGCCCGTGCTGTCGCCGCTGAGCACCCGGACGCCCACCCCCTGGGTGATACCGCCGCTCGCTGTTTTGACCCTCTGCTCCTCGAAGGCAATGCTGCTGCTGGCGCGGTGCTCGAAATACAGGTCCGCGTAGTCACCGCCGCGGCTCAGCGCCACCTCCAGCAGCGAGCTCAGCACCTGCTCGTCAATCGCGTAGCGCTGGCCAAACAAGCGCCGCGCCGCGGCGGCCGAATAATCGTCCAGGGTGGGGCTGTTCTGCATGGTCACTGGTGGTCACTCTCCTCGTCACAGTGTAGCGATGGCGCCCACACGTAGCCTGGCAGGCCACTCAGCCTGTTGTGACGCCGCGCCGTTACCAGGCCATCGGAAGCGGCAGGATGACCGACTTGGTGTTGCTGGTCAGCGGGAAGGAGGGGCGCTGAACCTGAAGCCCCAGGGTCGCGGCCGGTTAGAGCTTACGGAGGACCGCCATCACCTTGCCCTGTATCAGCACGCGGTCCGGCTCGACATAGATGGGCTGCATGGCGCTGTTGGCGGGCTGCAGGCGAATGCGCGTGCCCTCGTGATAGAAGCGCTTGAGGGTTGCCTCGCGCTCATCGCCTCGCTCGGAGGTGAGCGTGGCCACCACCAGGTCGCCATTCTCCGCGTGCTCCTGCGGGCGCACGATGATCCAGTCCCCATCGGCGATAAGCGCATCGATCATGGAGGTGCCCTTCACCTGCAGGGCAAACGCATCCGAATCCGGCGGTGCAAACTCGGCCGATACGGCAATCGATTCGCCGGAGCTGCGACGCGCCTCGATAGGCTCGCCGGCGGCGATGCGCCCCCACACGGGCACACTCACCACCTCGCTTTCCGGGTGCCGGGCGCTGGTTTTGAGCCGCAGGCCGCGAGAGGTGTTGCGGATGCGCTCGATGTAGCCCTTTTCCTCCAGGATGCGCAGGTGGTAATTCACGTGGCTGGTGGAGCGGATGCCCACCCCGTGGCCGATCTCGCGGTTGGTGGGGGGGCGGTCGTTCTGCGCGTGAAACACCTGGATGAAGTCCAGGATGCGAGCCTGCTTGTCGCTCAGTTCATCCTCAGCGGGCTGCACGCCCTGGAGCGCGTAGGGGATAGTCGTCGTCTCCATGCTAGAACACCTGTCCTATCTCGAACTGTACACTCATGTGGCCAGCTTGTCCATCTTCCGGATCACCCGCTTCAGGCGCTCCAGCTCCCGTTCGTGCTCCTCCTGGAATTGCCGCAAGGCCGCTTCGTGTTCGCGCTGCAGGCGCTCCACGCGGTCGCCCATGTTGAGAATGACTTCCACGCCAGCGAGGTTCACCCCCAGCTCGTCGATGAGGCGTTGTATCTGGACCAGCCGCTCAATGTCCTCGTCGGAGTAGAGCCGGATGTTGCCCCCCGTTCGTGCTGGATTAACGAGACCGATACGCTCGTAGTGACGAAGCGTCTGCGGGTGCACGTGGACGATGCGCGCGGCCACGCTGATGACGTAGTGCGAACCGACAACTGCCGGCTGCTCCTCAGCGGCACTCAGCTCGCGGCGCCTCAGCATGCGGCCGCCTCGGCGGGGGGCGCCGCGAGACGCTTGGCCGGAACCATGCCGCGGCCGGAGTTGGATAGCCCAGGAACGGTCGCTGCAATTCGAGCTGGCTGCCGCGGAGAGGTGGCCGAGGGCCACTTCCGGCGAGGCGGCCAAAGTTCCAGGCTCACAGTGGACCCTCGCGGTGCTTCTTCAATTCCTGGAAGAGATCGCGCTCGCGAGCCGAGAGGTTGGTGGGTAGGATGACGCGCACCTTGGAGTACAGGTCGCCCTGCTCGTCACCGCGCAGCGCGGGCAGCCCCTGGCCGGTGAGGCGAAAAGTGCGGCCGTTCTGGGTTTCCGGCGGCACACGCATGCTCAAGCGGGTGCCCTTGAGAGTGGGCACCTCCACTTCGCCGCCCAGTACCGCCTTGAGCAGTGGCACAGGCACCTCCACGTACAGGTCATTGCCCTTGCGGTCGAACGTCGGGTGTGGCTGCACCTTGACGACCAGGTACAGGTCGCCCTTAGGGCCGCCGGTCGCGCCGGGGTTGCCCTCGCCACTCAGCTTAATGCGCGACCCGTCGCGCACGCCGGGCGGAATCTTCACGTCGATGCGCCGGGCACGGGTCACGGTGCCGGCGCCCTGGCAGGTGGTGCACAGCTTGCCATTCACCAGCGCGCTGCCGTGGCAGGTAGGGCACAGCTCCGGGATTTGGATGCTGAAGATGCGGTTGCCGCCGGAGAACACCTCCTCCAGTGTGACCTCGATGGGTTGCTCGATGTCGCCGCCGCGGGACGGCGGGGCCTCGGGCCGCGGCCGCGCGGCGGGAACTCCGTAGCCAGTGGCCGCGGCCCGCTCCGCCGCGGCGCCCTGGCCGAACAGTGCTTCGAAGAACTCTGAAAAGCCCGAACCCATGCCCCGAATCGTTGTCTCGGCTTCGAACTCTTTGGCAAAGTCGCGCGTGGTGTAGGCGTGCGGCGCGTTGCGGGGGCCGTAGCGGCCCTCGTGCCAGAAGCTGCCGTTGCGCAGGCTGGGGCCGAATTGGTCGTACTTCTTGCGTTTCTCAGGATCGCCCAGCACGGCGTAGGCCTCGCCGATCTCCTTAAAGCGATCCTCCGCTTTCGCGTCGCCAGGGTTGACGTCCGGATGGTACTTGCGGGCGAGGCGCCGATAGGCCTGCTTGATTTCCTTTTCAGGTGCGCCTTTGGCGACACCCAGGGTCTTGTAGTAATCCTTGTAATCCACCATCTACTTCCTCGCCATCACGCCCGCTCGCTTGGGCTGTGCCGCCGAGGAACAGCTCCCGCTACCGTCACCCTCGCCGGACGCAGCACCTCGTTTTCGTAGTACCAGCCCTTCTGCAGCTCGGCTGTCACGATGCCCGGCTCGGACTTGCCGCTGGTATCGATGTCCACCGCCTCATGAATCTTGGGGTCGAAGACACGCCCCACCGCTTCCACCGGGCGCAGGCCCTCGCCCTCCAGCAGGTCGTTCAATTGCCAGTAGGTGAGGCGCAGCCCCGCTACCAGGCCGGCCGGATCGGTCACGGCGGTGTGCTCGTATTCCATTGCGCGCGCCAGGTTATCGAGCACGAGGAGCGCCTTGGAGAGGAGCGCTTTGCGGCCACTCTTAGCCTGCTCGGTTTGCGCGCGCTCGATGCGCCTGCGCGAGGTCTCGCTGTCGGCGCCACCAAGCGGCTGGCGCTGCTCTCCCTCCTCGGCCTGCGTGGCCGCTTCGCGGGCCTGTTTCCGAGCGTCGGTGGCTTGCCTTTTGGCCTCAGCCGCGCTGGCTTGCGCCTGCTCCGCCACAGCGTTAGCCTGGGCGGCGGCCTGGCGCGCCTGGGCCACCTCCGCCCGCGCCTGCGCCAGCGCCGCCTCCAGGTCGCGGATGCGTTCCGCGGCCTGGTTCCGAGTGGAGGCCAGTTCTCCGCGCAGCCGCTGTATGCGGTTGGCGGCTTCGAAATCCATCATCGCGGTTCAGCGCTCAGCTCAGTGCTCGTCGGTGGTGCGAAACTCGGCGTCGATGACGTCGTCATGGGCGGGCTCGCGGTGGCGCTCCGGCTCGGAGCTGGGGCCGGACTCCGGCGCAGGTGCGTCGCGCAGGGCAGAGGTGAAGCGCTGCAGCGTATCCTGCAGCTCGTCCACCGCGCTCTTCAGGCGCGGCACGTCGTCGGTGCGCAGGGCCTCCTTCACCCGCTCCAACGACCGCTCCACCGCGGCGCGCGTCTCCGGCGTGGCGCGGTCACCGGCGTCCTTCAGGGCGCGCTCGGTGGTGTACACCAGGCTGTCCGCGTGGTTGCGGACCTCGGCCAGCTCGCGCCGGCGCTTGTCCTCGGCGGCGTTGGAAGCTGCCTCGCGCACCATGCGGTCGACATCGTCCTTGCTCAGGTTGGTGGTCGCGGTGATGGTCACCTTCTGCTCGCGGCCCGTGGCCATGTCCTTGGCGGACACGTTTACGATGCCGTTCACATCAATGTCGAAGGTCACCTCCACTTGCGGCACGCCGCGGGGCGCGGGGGCAATGCCATCGAGCCGGAACTTGCCCAGGGTGCGATTGTCGGTGGCCATCTCACGCTCACCCTGGAGCACGTGCACGTCGACCGCCTGCTGGTTATCCTCGGCGGTGCTGAATGCTTCAGATTTGCGCGCCGGAATGGTGGTGTTGCGATCGATGAGCCTGGTCATCACGCCGCCCAGCGTTTCCACGCCCAGGGAGAGCGGCGTCACATCCAGCAGGACTACGTCCTTCACCTCGCCACTCAGCACACCGGCCTGGATGGCGGCGCCTACGGCCACCACTTCGTCCGGGTTCACGCCCTGGTGGGCGTCCCTGCCGGTGAGGCTCTTCACCAGTTGCTGAATCACCGGCATGCGCGTGGCGCCACCTACCAGCACCACTTCGTTGATGTCGCGCTCGGCCAGGCCGGCATCCTGCAGCGCCTGCTTGAAGGGGCCCACAGTGCGGTCGGTCAGGTCCGCGGTCAACTCCTCGAAGCGTGCCCGCGTGAGCTGAATCTGCAAGTGTTTGGGGCCGTTCTGGTCGGCGGTGACGAAGGGCAGGTTCACCTCGGTGGTCACCACGGAGGAGAGCTCGATCTTGGCCTTTTCGGCCGCTTCCAGCAGCCGCTGCAGCGCCTGGCGGTCTTTGCGCAGGTCGATGCCCTCGTTCTTCTGGAACTCGCTGGCCAGGTAGTCCACAATGCGCTGGTCATAGTCATCGCCGCCCAGGTGCGTGTCGCCATTGGTGGCTTTCACTTCGAACACGCCGTCGCCCACTTCCAACACCGACACGTCGAAGGTGCCGCCGCCAAGGTCCCACACGAGGATGGTCTCAGTCTTCTTCTTGTCGAGCCCATAGGCCAAAGCAGCCGCGGTGGGCTCGTTGATAATGCGCAGCACCTCCAGGCCCGCGACCTTGCCGGCATCCTTGGTGGCCTGGCGCTGGGCATCATTGAAATACGCCGGCACGGTGATGACGGCCTGGTTGATGCGCTCGCCGAGGTACTTCTCAGCATCCGCCTTGAGCTTTTGCAGGATCATGGCGGAGATCTCCTCCGGCATAAGCTCCCGCCCG
The DNA here is from genome assembly GCA_050695655.1 of Chloroflexota bacterium. Taxonomy (GTDB): domain Bacteria; phylum Chloroflexota; class JAJPGV01; order JAJPGV01; family JAJPGV01; genus DATKQD01. The sequence goes on from JBOGTU010000077.1 coordinate 67,012, forward strand.
GCGTGTGGCAGCTTAATGGTGACGCCGGAGCTCTTGCCCTCTTCTACCTGGTACGGCACGCGCGAACGCTCGGCCGCTACCTCCGAGAGCTTGCGGCCCATGAAGCGCTTGATCGAGAACACGGTGTTCTCCGGGTTCACCACAGCCTGCCGGCGGGCGAGCTGGCCCACCAACCGCTCGCCGGATTTGGTGAAGCCCACCACGGAGGGCGTGGTGCGCCCACCCTCAGCATTTGGAATGACGGTCGGTTCCCCGCCCTCCATGACCGCGATCACCGAGTTGGTCGTCCCAAGATCGATGCCCACGACTTTTGCCATTTGTCTGTCTCCTAGCCAGCCCCGCTCATAACCCTGAGCTCACGGCTGTATGCGTACGCCCAAACAATAAACCTTGAGTCACATGATGTCAAGTTAGGGAAGCCAGGTTCATACTCCGCGGGCAGGTGTCGACGACGAAGCGGGCAGGTCGGCAGCGGTGGCCCTGTTCACGCGGCGAGGGTCGGTACGTCGTAGGTCTGGAAACGGCTGTCTCTGGTGACCAGAGTGAGACCTTCCAGCTGAGCCTGCGCCACCAGCATCCTGTCGAAGGGGTCATCGTGATGCCGCGGCAGCGCCCCTGCCAGCAGGGCATGGACGATGTGAACCGGGAGTTCGGCGATGCCGCCAGCGGCCAGTTGATCCGTGAGATCATCCGGCGCGGTGAGTTTATTGAGCGCCTTCTTGATGGCGATCTCCCACGCGCTCACAGCGGACAGCGCGACGTAGTTGTCGCGGTCGGCAATGGCGTCCCGCGCCTGCTCAGACAAGCCCTCGCCCGCCAACCACCAGAGCACGGCATGTGTATCGAGCAGGAGCCTCACTGGCTGTCTCCCTGGAACGCGGCGCCGATCTCCTCGGGCAGGTCGTCGAAGTCTGGTGCAAGGGCAACCCGCCCGCGCCACCCACCCGGCATGCGCCGCTCCTGCTGTGCCTCCAGCGGCACCAGCCGGGCGACCGGCCGCCCGCCCCTGGCGATCACAATCTCCTCCCCTCGCTCAACGCGTTCGATGAGCTGGGAGAGGTGCGTTTTTGCATCGTAGACGTTGAACTGCGCAGTTGCTGCCATGAGTCGTACAATAACAGATGGTCTAGGCTGGTCAAGTCAAAGCATGCCCTCGGTAAGCGGGACATTCAGGCCGCTGTGGCTGCGCCGGGATGACCGCGGTGGCATCGCGACTGGCCCAGACGCTTCGCGGGTCCCCGCGAAAGTGAGGCTGTTGCTGACAGCCTCGGCCTATAGTGAGAACTCCTGAAAACGATCGGTCAGGCTGTGGGGCAGGTCGCGGTAGTAGCTTTCCAGGCCGGCGAAGCGGCGCGCTTCGGGCAGGGGGCGCAGGGGCCGCCGCTCCCGGGCTGCACGCTGGATCACCTCGGCCATGGGCTTGGGTGAGCCGTCGGCGCGAATAAGCCCAAAGCTGCGCTCGTGCACATGCGTATTCAGCGGCGGCGCGCCGAAGAGCGCGGGATCGTAGTCGGCCCAGCACCAGGCAAAGGCGCCCAGTGAACCGGCGTTCCACAGTTTCTCCAGCACCTCGTCGTAATAGGCGGCGGCCTCATCTTCGCCGGCCAGGTACTGGTGCAGCCGGCCGCCCCGCGTTGCGATGTCCACGAAATGGCCGGCGGCGCCGCGCTCGGCGGTGCACACGCCGAACTCCTCGAACAGCACGGGCTTGCGGCCCAAGCTTTCGGTGAGGATGTTCAGGAACGGGCACACGTCCGAATCCAGTGGCGCCTTGGCCCAGCTGGCGTAGACCGAGTAGCCGTGCATGCACAGGAAGTCGTTCGATTCGGCCATGCTGAGTGGGCTCAGCCGGCGGTCGGCCTCGAGATCCTGGCTGTGCAGGCCACAGCTTACGAGCGCGCCGGAGGCGGCCGAGCGGATGGCCTCCGCCAGGCGATTTGCCCACTGCGCGGCCACCTCCTCGCTGGGTGGAAGCACCACGTTCGAGGACTCGTTGCCCAGGTCCCAGAAGAGGATGGCCGGGTGCTGCGCAAATGCACCCGCCAGCACGCGCGCCTGGAGCTCTTGCGCCTCCACCATGGCAGGCTCCGAGAAGAGGGGGCGCGTGAACCGGTTCGCCACGCTGTCGTTCACAATGGTGGCGAAACGGGAGGGGTTGTCGCCGATCTCCGTGGCCCAGTGCGGCAGCCAGTTGCAGCCGCTCATGTGCCCGGTGAAGAGCACTGGCACGACGCGCAGCTTGAGGTCATCGGCTATCTGGAGCACTCGCTCCAGGTTGTTCATCTGCTTCACATCCACCCGCTGCCGTTCCGGCTGGAAGTCCTCCCACAGCAGCGAGATGCGCACGGCCTCCAGGTTCAGACCCTTGATCTGCTCAAACTCCCGCTCCACCTCATCCACGGAGAAGTTCTTCCACCAGTACATGGCGGAGCGTTGAGGCCAGTAGTTCACCCCCAGCACGAAGTGGTCGAACGGCAGAGGCTGGTCAGGCATGCTTCACACCTGGTTGCCGTGGCGCTGTGATCGGCATCAACCGATCAGCCGCTCGTACACCCGCAGGTAGCCGTCCACCATGTGATCCACGCTGAAGCGGCTGGCCACCCACGCTCGGCACGCGGCTCGATCGATGCGCTCGATGCCCCGCACGGCCTCCACGGCCTCGTCCACGGAGTGCACCAGCCGGCCACTGATGCCGTCGCCCAGCACTTCGCGGGGTGAGCCGAGGTCCATCGCCACCACAGGAGTGCCGCAGGCCAGGGATTCCACCATGGTCAAGCCGAAGCGCTCCGGCCGGGTCACCAGGTGCAGGCAGGCCAGGGCATTGCCCATCAGCTCGTCGCGCTCGCGCGGACCGGCCTCACCCACGAAGCGGATCTGCCGTCCATCCAGCCGCGGCGCGATGTCACGCTCCCAGTATTCCCGATCCTGGTGGATGCCGGCAATCAGCAACGGCAACCCCGTGCGCAACGCCACGTCGATCGCCAGGTGCACGCCCTTCTCCGGGTGAAAGCGGCCCAGATACAGCAGGTAGCCGCCGGTGGGATTGGCGCGAAAGGTGAACTCAGCGAGATCGATGCCGTTGTACACGGTGGCCAGGTAGTTCAGCCGCGGGTCGCGGTCCGCGTTGGAGATGGATACATAGGCGTTGTCCCAGTACTTGTGGTAGACGGCCTTGATGGCCTCGGAGGAGAAACCGTGAATGGTGGTCAACAGCGGCGTGGCAACCAGGCGCGAGTAGGTGAGCGGCAGGAAGTCCTGGTGGCTGTGCAGCAGGTCGAACTCCCCCGCGCGCTCCATCGCCTCCGAGATGTGCAGCGGCACCCACACGTTGGGATCGATTTCGGGATCCTCGGAATAAGGTCGCGGGCACACGGCGTGCAGCGTGGCCGCGGTGACGGAATCACCCGTGGCGAAGAGGGTGACGCGCTGCCCGCGTGCGACCAGCCCCTCCGTGAGGTTGTGCACCACCGTTTCCCAGGCACCATAGCCACGCGGCGGGGTGCGCCAGGAAATGGGGCCCAACATGCCGATGTTCATCGCCACGTGCCGCCCATCGTCCCCATGCTCGCTACTGAGAGATGAGCCGCACGGCGCGGTCGAAGAAGAGATAGTCCCACGCCCAGTTCACCATGACCAGCAGCCGGTTGCGGAAACCCACCAGCAGCAGGATGTGCACTGTGAGCCACAACACCCAGGCGAAGAAGCCCGTCACCTCCAGCCGGCCAATCTGAGCCACGGCGGCGTTGCGGCCGATGGTCGCCATAGTGCCGCGGTCCCGATAACGGAAGCGTTGTGCCGGCTGGCCGGCGAGGTTCCGGCGAATCATGGCCGCCGCGTGCTCCCCCTGCTGCATAGCCACGGGGGCCAGCATGGGCAGCGGGGCGCCCTTAAGCTCCAGGTAGGCCAGGTCACCAATGACGAAGACTTCGGCATGGCCGGCCAGCTGCAGCGTGGGCTGCACGGGTACGCGCCCGCCGCGCGCCAGTTCCACACCCAGCGCCTGGCCCAGGTCTGTGGCCCGCACCCCGGCATTCCACACCAGGGTGTGGCTGGCAATGCCGCTGCCATCGGACAGCGCGATGCGCTCGCCGTCGTAGCCCTTCACCAGGGTGCCCAGGCGCACTTCCACGCCCTTCTGCCGCAGCTTCTTCAGCGCGGATTTCCGGAGCCCATCGGCCATGGGCGGCAGCAGGTGCGGAGCACCCTCCACCAGCACCACCCGCACGTCTCGCGTATCCAGTGCGGGGTAATCCTGCACCAGCACCAGGCGGATGAGCTCGGCCAGCGCGCCGGCGTATTCCACGCCCGTGGGTCCGCCGCCGGCCACGACAAAGGTGAGCATCGCCGCGCGGCGCTGGGGGTCCGCTTCGGCACTCACCCGCTCGAACTGCTCCAGCAGATGGTTGCGCAGCGCCACGGCCTGGTCCAGGTTCTTCAGGCTGAGCGCGCGCTCCTCCAGGTGGGGGATGCCGAAGTAGTTGGTGGTGCTGCCGGAGGCCACCACCAGGTAGTCGTACGGCACGGGGCCGCCGTCCGTGAGCACGGTACGCTCGGCCAAGTCAAGGCCCTGCACGGCTGCCAGGCGGAAGCGCACGTTGCGCGTGCGCTTGAGGATGCGGCGGACTGGGTGCGCGATCTCCTCCGGCTCCACGGCGGCCGTGGCTACCTGGTACAACAGCGGCTGAAAGAGGTGGTAGTTGTGCTGATCCAGCAGTGTCACCTCGACCTCGGCGCCAGCCAGCGCGCGGGCCGTGCGGAGGCCGCCGAAGCCGGCACCAATCACCACCACGCGCGGCCAGCCACCCAGGATGGGTGCGTCGGCGTCGCGCTTGCGTTCGCGGCCCACCAGGTACAGCAAGGCACCCACCAAGCCCGCGGCCATTTTTGCCGCCCACACCCGCGGCCACCGGCGCGACACGCGCATGCGCTGCATTATCCCGCGCACAGCGTTTGGGCCTGCAAGTGTTGTGCCGTTGAAACGGTAAGGCCCGGCGCATTCCTCCGCCGGGCCTTACCGCAACTGGGTGCCGTGATGGGGGCTGGAATCCATTCCAGCTCACTCCGCTAGGAGCGCCTCACCCCGAGCATCCCTGCCTCAATCTCAACTATCGACGGCCTGTGCTCAAGCTTTACGACCAGGCGGCGATGCGAGGCCGGAGTATGCCATCCGCACGGACTCAATCCAGTTCCTTTCCCGACTGGGAGAGGCGAAGGCGAAGGCGAGGGCCTGGCCCTCGATCTCTATCCAGTCAGCAAGCTCCGGGCATTCGGTCATCAGATGGGGAGACCAGCCGCGGCGACGTGGCCGCGGCGCTCAACTGCCGGTGCACTGGTGGTGGTAAACCTGCGTCAGCTGCTGCACGAAGCCGCTGGGGTCGCTCATCACCTCGGCGGCAATGCCATTCAAAAATTGATCCAGCTTGTCCACCGGGCCGGCTTTGCCGCCGGGGTAGAACCACAGCCACACGTCCGCCTGGTGGCGAAAGGCTGTGAGCTCGGTATCGTAGCAGCCCTGAACGCTGGTGATGTCCACTCCGCCCCAGTAGTCCAGCGCATGGGAGCTTTCGTGCGCAATGAGGTCGGCGATGTCGTGCGCGTCCTCTCCAAGGCTCGTGCTGTTGATGCGGATCGTGTTGTCGTCCGGGCTGAAGTAGCCCAGTTCACCTGGCTGGCTGATCGTGGCGACAATGACGTTGACCTGATGGTCGGCCAGGTTCTGCATGTAGGCGGTGTGGTGCGCTTGGTCGTACTGCCGCAGCAGGTCGACTGCCGGTTGCAGCACGGCCATGGCCTGCGCGGCGGGTGGTTGGCCGGGCGCCGCCTGGCCGGGGCTGAGGCCAACCTGCGCCGCCGTGGGGACCAGGCCAAACTGCTTGGCCAGGTCGCCCCCCAGAATCGGCACCACGGTGCCGGCCGCCGGCTGGCCCGGCACCCTATCGAGCCATAGCTGGAAGGCGGCACGCTGAAAGCGCTGCACAATGAACGGGCCAGCGCGCACCGGCAGCGAAGTGGGCAGGCCGTACAAGCTGATCGCATCCGCCGTGTTCCACGGGCCGGCTGTGGGGTTGGGATTGGCGAGGAACTTGGCCTTAATCGGTGCGTTGGTGAGCCAGCCGAAACGGATCTGCACTGCTTTGGCGTACTTGCCATCGGAGCCATCGTTGGCGATGGGCGGAGGAATGCCAAGCGCCTGGAGCCGCGCATCGTCGCCCTGCCGGCTGAGCTGATCGAACAGGTTGGCTAGCTCCACGCCATCGGCCTCCGGGTGCCACTGCAGCAGCGCGGTCTGGGTGGCCTGGTAAACGAAGCCGTCCGCGCCCAGGTAGCGGTTAGACGCGGGATAGCCCAGATCTGCCACGCCGCCCAGGTGGGCGAAGGCGGAGTAGAGCTTTATGGTTTGGCCGCGTCCATCCAGCCCCGTGTCCTGAATCTCAAAGCCCCGGCCGCCGCCCCCTCCGGCCTGGCTGTAGAACCAGCCCGAAGCCACTTGGTAATCCACCGGCGCCGCCTGAACGCGCGGCGGGGCCAGCCACAGCAGAGTGGCGCCGATCAGCACCGCGACCAGCATTTTGCTCACGCATCGCCCGGCCGCGGTTGGAAAATGCCCCACAACGAACAGTAAACGCTGCACGGTGCATAGAAGTTATCGCGAGGGTCACCGGGGGCAGGAAATCACCACCAGCAGGAACAGCATCGTGCCCGCTGGCGATGCTAGTGCTCAGACAGTCTGGGGCTTCTACACCACGACGTCGCCGCCACCACCGCGGATGACGACGATCTCATCCGCCTCTTCGAGCCGCCGGATGATCTTGACGATGCGCTGCTGTGCCTCTTCCACATTGCGCAGCCGCACCGGGCCGGACACGGCCATATCTTCCCGCAGCATGTCCGCCGCGCGGGTGGACATGTTCTTGAAAATGCGCTCCTTCACGCCTTCGCTGGCGCCACGCACGGCCATGGCAAGCTCTTTGGCGTCCACCTCTTTCAGGACACGCTGAATGGACTTGTCGTCCAGCAGGGTCACATTTTCGAAGACGAACATGTGCTTCTTGATGTCTTCGGCCAGGTCCGGCGCATCCTGGTCGAGCGTATCCAGGATGTTTTTCTCGGTGACGCGGTCCACCTGGTTCATCACCTTCACCAGGTAGTCCAGTCCGCCCATCGTGGTGGTTTCCTGGGTGAGCACGCCACCCAGCTTCTTCTCCAGCGCGGCGCCCACCACCTCCATGATGTCCGGGCTGGTGCGGTCCATGGTGGCGATGCGGCGGGCGACGTCCGGCTGGATCTGCGCCTCCAGCGCCGCGAGAATGGCGGCGGACTGGATGGGTGTGAGGTTCGAGAGGATGAGGGCCAGCGTTTGGGGGTGCTCGTTCTGAAGGTAGCTCACCAACTGCACGGGGTCGGCCTTCTTGATGAAGGCGAAGGGCGTGGCCTTCATGGACGAGGTGATCTTGTCCAGGATCTCGTCGGCCTTTTCTTTGCCCAGGGCGCGCATCAGCGCGTCTTTGGCAAAGTCCACCCCGCCGGAGCTCACGTATTCGTGGCCCAGGGAGAGCTGGTAGGCTTCCTCGAACAGCGCGTCGCGAACGGCCGGATCCAGCCGCTCCATGTTCAGCAGCTCAGTGGTGATCTTGTCGATCTCACCCTCGGGCATCACCTTCAAGATGCCGCCGCTGATCTCGGGGCCAAGGCCAATGAGCAGGCCGGCGGCCTTCTCCTTGCCGGTCAGGGTGGTGAGCGATGTGCTTGCGTTGACGGCCACGATGACGACCCCTCTCTCGCTGAGCTGCCGAGCTGCCCGAATCTTAGCGCCTGGCCCTACCCGCGCGCGCTAGTCACGCCGCGGCGCTAGGAGCCCTACCTTCAAGCATCGGCCAGAACACGCATTTGGTCCACCGCCGGCTGCGCGCAGTGCCTGTTTCCTGCTTGATGTAGAGTCTCGCTCATGGATGGAGAAGGGAATCCGCGTACGCTGGCCATCGACATCGGCGGGACAGGGTTGAAGATGGAGGTCATTGACGTGAACGGGCAGCCGCTCACTCAGCGGGCGCGCGTAGTGACACCTCATCCGGCTAAGCCGGCCGCCGTCCTGGCCGCGCTCAAAGGGCTGCTCGCCAACCAGGGGACATTTGACCGCGTCTCCGCCGGTTTTCCTGGCGTGGTGGTGGACGGCGTCACCAAAACGGCGCCCAACCTGCACCCCTCCTGGCGCGACTTCAACCTGGCCGATGCCTTGCGGGAGATGACGCAGCGCCCGGTGCACGTGGCCAACGATGCCGACGTGCAGGGCTACGGCGACATCGAGGGCCAGGGCGTGGAGATGGTGCTCACCCTCGGCACCGGCCTTGGCTCGGCGGTCTACGTGGATGGCCGGCTGCTGCCGAATCTGGAACTGGGCCACCAGCCGTTCGACCGCGGGCAAACCTATGAGGAGCGCCTCGGCAACGCCGCGCTGGACAAGGTTGGCCCCAGGCGCTGGCGCAAGCGCGTGCTGCAGGTGGTGCACCAGCTGGAGCCCATCTGGAACTACCGCCTGCTCTACTTGGGTGGCGGCAACGCGCGCCTCCTCCATAAGGGCGACCTACCCGCCAACGTCCGCATCGCCTCCAACACCGCCGGCCTCCTGGGCGGCATCGCCCTCTGGCAAGACCGCGGCCGCTGAGCCTACCCTTAATAGGCGGGTGCAGCGCGCCAAGGGGCTCTCGAAGGTCCCAACGTTCTACGGTAGTTATCCCGATGACACCAAGAATTGGGGCGCGTATAGGCCGAGTACCCACGCAGCCTGCACTTGCATAGCCCGCATGCGTAGCCCTTTCCACAAAGCCGATTCTTGTGGGTGATGGGCAAAGGTTGAGCACGATGCTTCGGCACGTGGAGTAGTTGACTGGCGACCAGGAACTGCCTTACGATCATGCTCAGGAGATCAGTTCGCAGCGCGATCTTCCTGGGCGTGGAAATGAAACAGGCGCCCTCGGGAAGCTCAGGTGCCTGTTTTCGGTAGGTACGAGTTCGACACCTAGGCTACGGCCTCCCGCTCAGAAACCAGGCTCCTCGGGAGGGGCTTACAGGGCTATGCCCACGCAGGCAAGAAAGGGACCGTAGTGGAACAGATCAGAGAGCCAGTCGAGGATGGACCTGTCGCCGATGTTTACGCTGATGCGATGGGATTGGCAGTCTCAGCGTTTACCGTCACGCTGTTGTACAGTCAGGCAAGCTCCAGGCCGAATCAACCGCCCACGCTGAAGGCGCGAATCCGGATGAGTCCAGAGCACGCCAAGGTGATGGCCATCCTGCTGAAGAAGGCTATCCGGGGATACGAGGAACAATTCAGCGCACAGATAAACGTGCCGCCTCAGGTCCTGGCGGGGCTTGGTATTTCCCCGCACGACGATTGGCTCTAGGCGTGTCCGGCCATGACCGAGGGCGAATTGCTGTGTGACATCAGGGATGCCATTCGACGCTGTGGGCTTATCTACAGCGAGCATGTGGCCCAGCGGATACTCGAGCGGAAACAGCCGAACCGGCTACAGATTGCCACGATCCTGACGACCATCACATCAGAGCTCCTTGAGCGTTATGTCCACCGGGGTGGGCCGGTAGCTCTTGTGCGCGGTTCCGCAGATGGTCGTGTAGGGCACGTGGTATGCTGCGAACCACGACCGGAGGTCTGCGTCATCACTGCCTACTGGCCTTCTCCAGACCAATGGGACGCTGAGTTTAGACGGAGAGTGCAAGGCACATAGCTATGAACTGCCAAGCGTGCGGGGGCCACATGGAAGAACAAACCACTCGGTTCTGCGCGTGTGAGAAAGCCATGCCGATCATTGTGGAAGATGTCCCGACTTACGTGTGTACCCAGTGCGGCGCGAAAGCGTTCAGCGATGCGACGCTGCAAATGCTGGAGCGCGCCACATCTGGCGCCGCACCATTGGCCAAGATGCTGACCCTCTTGGCCTATGACTTCAAAACGCTTGGACAAGAACAACCAAATCCGCCGATTGTCTTCGAGTTCGACGGACTGCAGATGCCACCCGTTGCGTCGGCGACATTCGAGCTCCTCCCGCCGACAGCCGTACCGTTCGTCTAATTCATCAGCACCTCGAAACGCTCTGCGTCCGTAGTGTCGCGCGCGCTGCGGCGGCTCGTCGCCCCAACGCAGACGGGGCAGGTACTCGCGGTATTCCTGATCTGTCAAGCGCAGAATCGCCCGAAAGCTGAGAACCTGCTTCCCACGCATGTGGTCACGCTACTCCCCTAACTGATTCTCACGGGGATAATAACTGTTTACTTATGAAATAACGCCAAAATACCCCGTTGACTGTAATAGTTGCGCGCCATACAGTGGCTGCCACAACATGGCGACACGGGCTGAAGGGCTGACCTGGAGGGCGAGCGCACCGGGGCAAGTGCCGGTTATAAGCTACGAGGAGGCGCTGCGCTACCTCTACTCCTTCACCAACTATGAGACGCGCGCCGCGCCACGGGGGGCTTTCAAGCTCACACGCATGGAGCGGCTGCTGGACGTGGCCGAGCGGCCGGAACGACGCTATCCATCGGTGCTCGTGGCGGGCACCAAGGGCAAGGGCTCCACGGCGGCCATGCTGGCGGCCATCGCCACGGCGGCCGGCAAGCGCGTGGGCTTTTACTCCTCGCCGCACCTGAACACTCACCGCGAGCGTTACCGGCTGCAGGGCGCGCCAATCGCGAAGGACGTGTTCGTACAGCAGGTGGCACAGTTGCCCGGGTTGCTGGCCGAGATGGAACGGCGCTGGCCGGAGCTGGGGGCGGTCACGCTGTTTGAGCTGTGCACGCTGCTCGCCTTCCGTTGGTTCGCCGAAGAGGTGGTGGATCTGGCGGTGGTGGAAGTGGGCGTGGGCGGCCGGCTCGACTGCACCAATGTGCTGCGGCCGCAGCTGTCGCTGATTGCACCCATCAGCTACGACCATCGAGACGTGCTGGGCAACACGCTGACTGAGATCGCGTTCGAGAAGGCCGGCATCATCAAGCCCGGCCACCTGGTGCTGTCTGCTCCGCAGACGGATGAAGCGGCGGCGGTGCTGCGGCGGGTGGCGGCCGAGCAAAGCGCGCCGTTGCGCATGGTGCCGCCGGGCGCGCCGGTGGGCGATCCACTGCGCATCGTGGCTGGGCCGCCACTGCCGCCGCGCCTGGGCCAGTGGTTCCGGCCCCAGCAGTGGCCCGAGGCCGAGGAGCCCTGCTGGCTCAGCCTGCTGGGCGAGCACCAGCTGACCAATGCCGCCGTGGCCGTCGAAGCCGCGACGGAGCTGGGCTTCGGAGAGGCCGCCATCCGCCAGGGGCTGGCGGATGTACGCTGGCCGGGGCGGCTCGAAGTGCTGCGCGCCCAGCCCCTGACTGTGGGTGATGGGGCGCAAAACGGTGCCTCCATGGAGCGCCTGGTCGAGGCGCTGCGCCGCCACTTCAGCTACCGCCGGCTGCGGCTGGTGCTGGGCTTCTCCGCGGACAAGGAAATTCCCGCAATGGCTCGGGTGCTCAACCCCGTGGCGGACGAGATTATCCTCACCCGCTCCCGCCATCCCCGCGCGGCCAACCCGGCTGCCCTGCGGGCGCACTTCCCGACCGGCCACATCACCGACTCGTTGGAAGAAGCGCTGGCTCTGGTGGATGCGCACGCCTGCCCCGAGGACCTGACACTCGTGACCGGCAGCCTCTTCCCCGTTGGTGGCGCCCGCTTTCTGTACGGCCTCGTTCCACCCGAAGAGCAAGATCCGCTCGACTGACCGCATCCGCTCGCCCAGTGCCAGGCACGAGGACAACGCATCGGCGCATCTCGGCGTAGGAGTACCCTCACAGCTGATGCGCGTGCGTTTCGGGCTGCTCGCGGTCAAGGCGCCGTGAGCGAGCCGCTGCCAGCCGAGCTGGACGTTGCCGGCGCAGTGGTCGCGGCGGAAGGCACACGGCTGCTGCTGTGCCGGCACGGCCAAACCGCCATGAACGCGCAATCGCGCTACCAGGGGCAGATCGATGCCCCGCTGGATGCCACCGGCCGCACCCAGGCGGCCGCGCTGGCGGTGCGGCTGGCTGGCGAGCGCATCGACGCCGCCGTCAGCAGCGATCTGCGGCGCGCTGCCCAGACCGCCGCCATTGCCCTGGGTGAGCGCAAGCTGCCCGTTGCGTGGGATGCACGCCTGCGCGAGGCTGCCTTCGGCCGCTGGGAGGGCCTCAACTTCGCGGAAATCGAGCAGCGTTATCCAGCCGACGCGGCGGCGCGCCGAGCCGATCCGGTTCGCTTTGCCATTCCTGGTGGCGGCGAGTCGCTGCTCGATGTCGCCGTGCGCGCCGCGGCCTTCCTGCGCGAGGCGCTGCCCCAGCACGCCGGACAATCCCTCTTGCTCGTGGCCCACGGCGGCACCCTCAATAGCCTCCTCACGGTGCTGCTGCGCCTGCCCCTCAGCTCCTGGTCCCGGCTGCGCAACCACAACGCCAACCTCAGCATGCTGGACATCCTCCAGGGGCGGCCTCGGCTGCTGATCTTCAATGAAACCTGGCACCTGGAGGAGCAGGTCCCATGATCCCGCCAGACCGCCACCCCGGCAGCCTGACGCTGATCACGGGCGGAGCGCGCGGCGGCAAGTCCGCCCAGGCCGAGAAGCTGGTTCGCCTGGCCGGTGGCCAGGTGGTCTACGTGGCCACCGCCGAAGCTGGAGACGACGAAATGCGCACCCGTATTGCCGCCCACAAGGCGGCCCGGCCGGCCAGCTGGCACACCATTGAGGAGCCGCTGCACCCTTCACGGAGGCTGGCGGCCGCTGGGGCGGGCACCGTGCTGCTGGACTGCCTCACACTGCTGGTGAGCAATCTTCTCCTGGCAGGCGAGGCCATTCGCGCGGAGATCGATGCGCTGCTGGCCTGGCAGCGCGCCAGCGGCGCCACCCTGGTGGTGGTGAGCAACGAGGTCGGCTGGGGCATCGTGCCGGATAACCCGCTGGCGCGCCGCTATCAGGACGAGCTGGGCTGGGCCAACCAGCGGGTAGCCGCCGCCGCCAATGACGTCGTCCTGATGGTCGCGGGCATACCCATGCCCATCAAGGGCGCGCCGGCGGGGTGACAGCGTTCCAAGCCGAACCACTGCTCCACTTCCAGTTGGAGCGGTAGGATACGTACCGCCAGGCATACCTGAAGGAGGCCCAACATCATGGCGCTAGCGTTTGAAGATACCAACCGCGTGCTGCAGGAGGATCGGCTCTTCACGCCGTCCGCCGGCATTGTGGAGCAGGCGAACGTTACCGCCTACGCACGCTCCAAGGGCTTCGGCTCCTACGAGGAACTGTACGCCTGGACCATCGAGCATCCGGAGGACTTCTGGGCAGACATGGCCAGCCGTCTCGAATGGTCCAAGCCATGGTCACGCGTGCTGGACTGGAACCGCCCCTTCGCCAAGTGGTTCGTGGGGGCGGAGTGCAACATCGTGCACAACGCGCTGGACCGCCACATGGGCACGCCCGTAGAGCACAAGGTGGCCTATTACTGGGAGGGCGAGGGTGGCGTGTCCAAAACCGTCACCTATCGCCAGCTGTTCGACATGGTCAACCGTTTCGCCAGCGCCCTGAAGAAAATGGGCATCAAGAAGGGTGACCTCGTGGCGGTGTACATGCCGCCCATTATCGAAGAAGTGGTGGCCATGCTGGCCCTGGCCCGCATCGGCGCCGCCCACACCGTGGTCTTCTCCGGCTTCAGCGCGGAGGCGCTCCGCTCCCGCGTGGACGATGCCCAGGCCGTGGCCGTGATCACCGCCGATGGCTACTTCCGCCGCGGTCGCGCGGTGGCCACCAAGGCCGTGGTGGACGATGCCATCAGCGGCTCCACGGTGAAGCACGTCATCGTCGCCAAGCGTTCCGGCGCCGCCGCACCCATGACCCCGGGGCGCGACCAGTGGTTCGACGATGTGATGGCCACGGGCGACGCGACCTGCCCCTGCGAGCCCATGGATTCGGAGGATCTGCTGTACACCCTCTACACCTCCGGTACCACCGGCAAGCCCAAAGCCATCGTCCACGTCCACGGCGGGTACATGGTGGGCACGTACGCTACCTCGCACTTCATCTTCGACCTCAAGCCGAACGATGTGTACTGGTGCGCGGCGGATCCGGGCTGGGTCACCGGCCACAGTTACATCGTCTACGGCCCGCTGCTGAACGGCGCCACCAGCATCCTGTACGACGGCACGCCGGACTTCCCCGATCCCGGCATCTGGTGGGCGCTGGTGGAGAAATACAAAGCCACCATCCTCTACTGCGCACCCACGGCCATCCGCGGGCTCATGCGCTTTGGCGACGAGCACCCCGCCCAGCACAACCTCTCCAGCCTGCGCCTGCTGGGCTCCGTGGGCGAGCCCATCAACCCCGAGGCGTGGATGTGGTATCGACAGATCACCGGCGACCGCTGCCCGATCATGGACACCTGGTGGCAAACGGAAACCGGGGCCATCATGATCAGCCCCGTGCCCTCCACGCCGTTGAAGCCGGGCTCCGCCACGCGGCCCTTCCTGGGCATTGAGGCGGATGTGCTGAACATGAACGGCGAGCCCGTGGCCTCCGACAAGGGCGGCTTTCTGGTGATCCGCAAGCCGTGGCCATCCATGCTGCGTACCATCTACCGCGATCCCGAGCGCTACCAAGCGCAGTACTGGAGCCAGATTCCCGGTGTGTACTTCGCCGGGGACGCGGCCCATCGGGACAAGGATGGCTACTACTGGGTGCAGGGCCGCGTGGACGACGTGATCAAGGTCGCCGGCCACCGCTTGGGCAGCTCGGAGATCGAGAGCGCCCTGGTGAGCCACCCGGCGGTAGCGGAAGCCGCCGTGATCGGCAAGCCGCATCAGCTCAAGGGCGAGAGCATCAAGGCCTTCTGCATCCTGCGGCAGGGGAACGAGCCCACGGATGCGCTGCTCACCGAGCTCCGCAACCACGTGCGCAACACCATCGGCCCCATCGCCCAGCCGGACGAGATCGAGTTCGTGCTGTCGCTGCCCAAGACCCGCAGCGGCAAAATCATGCGTCGCTTGCTGAAGGCGCGCGAGCTCGGCGAGGACGTGGGCGACGTGAGTACGCTGGACGGCTAGAAGTGCCTGTGCCTCCGCCCGAGCTACGCTGAAGGCTGCTCATGATCACCCGAACGCGCCTCACCTACAGCGCCTATCGCGCCCTGCCGGAGAACGACCGCTACGAGCACGAGATGATCGCTGGGGAGGAATTTCTGTCCCCATCACCCAGTTGGCGGCACCAGCAACTTGCCAGCCGCCTGGCCGCCCGACTGGAAGCGTTCGCTCGCCCGAACAACCTCGGCGAGGTTGTCCAGCCGGTCGATCTGTATTACAACGAAACGACCTACGTTTCGCCGGACCTCTCGTTTTGGACGAACGACCAGATTGCCGTGCCAGGCACGCCGATCACCTGGACTTCCCGCCACCGCTGGTGGTTGAGATTTTGTCCAAATCTTCCATGCACTGGGACCGAGAGGAGAAGCGCGCGTTCTATCAGCGCTTCGGCGTGAGCGAATACTGGATCGTGGACCCCTTCCAGGAGACCGTTGAGGTGATCGACCTCACCGCGGGCACACCGGCAACAGTGGATCCCGCCGCTTCGCGTGTGCTGGCCGGCTTCTCCGTGTCGTGGGCCGAGCTCTTCGCCGACGAACGCTGATCCTGCTCGATGACGCTGCACGGGTAACGTTCAGCGAGCGGTTCCAGCCGCGGGGTTTACGCTTCCTGGCGGTAAATAACCTCTTCTTCCTTCACCGAGCCCTCCTCAATCAGGAAGGCGCGGAGTACCGGCGGCTCGTTCTGGAGGGAAGCGATGAGGTAGTAGACGTCCGGCCAGTTGGCGGCGAAGCTGGTGTCGGTGCTGGAGGGGTAGGCGGCCGTGTGGGTGTGCGAGTGGAAGATGGCCAGCATCTCCCAGCCGTGGGCGCGCATTTCACGCTGTACGCGCAGCACCTCGGCGCCATCCACCATGAAGCGCGTGGGGCTGTGCTCGATGTTGGTGGTGGGGTAGAAATGCGCCGGCACACAGTCCTTCCCAGCCACGATGCCGCAGGCCTCGTTCGGGAGCTCTGCCCGCGCGTGGGCGATCATCTCCTCCGCCAGCGCGGGCTCCAGGATCACTGGGCGCTCACGGCGGCCGGCCAAGCTTCCAGCCGCGGCCGAACTACCACCAGAACTTCTTCTCGGCGCTGGGTTCGTAACCGCGCGTCCACAGTTCGCTGCTAAGGTACTTCCAGCCGCCATCCGCCAGCAGGATGACGATGTTGCCTCGTTCAAGCCGGCGGCCGTAGCGCATGGCGGCGTGCAGCACGGCGCCACAGGAGACGCCGGCGAAGATGCCTTCGCGCCGCGCCAATTCCCGCGTGGCGGTGAAGGAATCCTCCACGGTCACCATGATCTTGCCGTCCAGCTCCTCCACGTTGAGCACCGGTGGCACGAAGCCATCGTCCAGCGATCGCAGCCCAGCCACCAGCTCGCCCTGGTGGGGCTCCGCGGCCACAATCTTGATGGCCGGGTTATGCTCCCGCAGCCGGCGGCCGGTGCCCATGAGTGTGCCACCTGTGCCCAGGCCCGCCACGAACACATCCACCTCCGGCAGCGCGTCGAGAATTTCCGGCGCGGTGCCCTCGTAGTGTGCGCGAGGGTTGGCCTCGTTGGCGTATTGGTAGGGCATGTAGCAGGTGGGGTCCGCGGCGGCCAGCTCGCGGGCAACGGCAATGGAGCCGTTGGTGCCCTTATCTGGCGGCGAGTACACCATTTCCGCGCCGAAGATCTGCAGCAGGCGCGTGCGCTCCTCGGTGACGTTTTCGGGGATGACCACCTTTACGCGGTAGCCTTTCACCTGGCCGATCATGGCCAGGGCGATGCCCGTGTTGCCGCTGGTCGGTTCCAGGATAGTCATGCCGGGCTTCAGGTCGCCCGCGGCTTCCGCCGCATCGATCATCGAGCGGGCGATGCGATCCTTCACGCTGCCGGTGGGATTGTGGCCCTCCAGCTTGGCGAAGATGTGGACGTCCGGCTTGGGGCTGAAGCTCTTCAGCTCTACCAGGGGCGTATGCCCAATCGCCTCGACAAGGCTGCCATACAGGCCGGGGCGAGGCACGGCGCGGTTACCCGCCAGCCATGGCCGGCAAAATGGATACCACGTCACCATCCTTCACCGGCGTTTCCATCCGCTGCAGAAAGCGCACGTCCTCGTCATTGACGTACAGGTTCACGAAGCGGTGCAGCTGGCCGCTTTCGTCGCTGATTTCGCTGGTGAAGCCGGGAAACTGCCGGTCCAGGTCCGAGAGCACCTGGTTCACGGTGCCCCCGCTGGCCCGGAGAGTCTTCACGCCGTTGGTGACCTTTTGCAGCAGCGGCGGCACGTGCACTTCTACCGGCATGTGCGCTACACGGCCACCGCGATGGGCGCTTCCACGGAGGACTCGCGCGGCGGCATGCCGCAGAACTCCTCGTAATCGATCAGCTCGTGGATGGTGGGGTGGTCGCCGCAAACGGGGCACTCGGGGTCGCGCCGCAGGCGCACCTCGCGAAACGACATCTCCAGTGCATCGAACAGCAGCAGCCGCCCCTGCAGGCTCTTGCCGATGCCCAGGATGAGCTTCACCGTCTCTATCGCCTGCAGCACGCCGATCATGCCCGGCAGCACGCCCAGCACGCCCGCTTCCGCGCAGCTGGGCACAGCGCCCGGTGGCGGCGGCGCGGGATACAGGCAGCGGTAGCAGCCCTGCCCGGGCAGGAACACGTTGGCCTGCCCCTCGAAGCGGAAGATGCTGCCATCCACCAGGGGCTTCTTCAACAGCACGGCCGCGTCGTTCGCCAGGTAGCGTGTGGGGAAGTTGTCGCAGCCGTTCACGACGATGTCGTACGGCTCGAAGATGCGAAAGGCATTCTCCGAGGTCAGCGGCTCCTGGTGGCCCACGACGTCGATGAGCGGGTTCAGCGAGTGCAGCCGCCTCTCGGCCGACTCCACCTTGGGGCGGCCGATGTCGGCCGTGCTGTGCAGGATCTGCCGTTGCAGATTGCTCACGTCCACCACATCGAAATCCACCAGGCCGATGGTGCCCACGCCCGCGGCGGCCAGGTACAGCGCGGTAGGCGAACCCAAGCCGCCCGCGCCAATGAGCAGCACTTTGGCCGCCTTCAGTTTGCGCTGGCCAACGCTGCCAACGTCTGGAATGATCAGGTGCCGGTGGTAGCGCTGAATGTCTTGTGGTGTCAGTGTGGGCAAACTCATGATTCTGGAGCCTCCGAGGTACTCAGGTGGATGGTCGGCGAATTGTCTACTAATTCTATCGACAATATCTACTTTAAGCCGCGTTCGGCGGCTCGTCAACTCAGTGTTGACACTCAGTCGCCGCCACTCTGCGCGTAACCGAGGATGATCTGGTCGATGACGCGCTCCACCGGCGCCCAATCGTCCGTGAACACGGGCTGAGTCGCCGTTACGCCGCGCACGTGGCCATTCAGAACTGTCCCAGCGATAGTTCGGAGCCGCGGATCTTCAATGGTGTCCATGTTCGCGGCCAGGTCGCCCAGCTGGGTGGGCTCGTTCGTGCCCACGATAATGGTGTTCAAGCGCGGATCCGGCAGGTCAATGGTGTACACATCAGGGAAGACCGCGTGCATGGTGCTGGCGATCACCTGCACCAGCCGGTAATCCGTGGCCGTGCGGCCCACGTTGATGGCTGCCACGCCGCCCGGCGTGAGGTGCTGGCGCACGTCCTCGAAGAACTGCTGGGTGGTGAGGTGAAAGGGGATGTACGGCTGCCGGTAGGCGTCCACGGCGATGAGGTCGTAGCGCTTGTGCGTCGTGCTCAGAAAATAACGACCGTCAGCCGCGATGGCCGTGAGATTGGGCTCCGTCATGCCGAAGTAGCGGCGGCCAACGGCGATGATTTTCGGATCGATCTCCACACCATCGATCGGGATGGGGCCGAACACCGCCGTCAGCTCGCGCGCGGTGGTGCCGCCGGCCAGGCCGATCACGGCCGCGGAGCGCACATCGGCCATGCGCTCGCCGGCGTTAAAGAAGGGCGCCAGTAAGAAGTAGTCCCATTCATCGCCGGTGAGCAGCCGGTTGGGGTTGTAGATGGAGTGGATGGCGTGGCCCTCATCCAGGATGAGGTCGTTCTCCGGGCCGGCCGGTGTGCTCCGTTGCACCACCTGGATGTAGTAGTAGGCGGATTCCGTGGAGTAGATCAGCTTGCCGAAGGGTGGCGGCCGCAGCACGCCCTCCGGCAGCACGACTAGGCAGGCCACCGGCAGCAGCAGCCAGAACCAGCGTGGCTGCACGCGCCACAGACCCACCACCGACACGCCCAGCAACGCCAGCGAAAAGAGCGAGAAGGTGCGCGGTGTGCCAATGTTCGGCACCAGCACAAACGCGGTGGCGACCGTGCCGGCGATGCTGCCCATGGTGGACAGGGCGTAGATGCGCCCGGTCGCGCTGCCGGCGGAGGCGCTGTCGCGCAGGGCCAGCCGAATCGCAAACGGCGACACGCACCCCAGCAGCGTCATGGGCAGCGCGAACAGCAGCACCACGCCCACCAGCGACCCCAGGAATACGCTGGCGTTGAGGCTGGCGAAGCCTACGCTGGAGAGCGACAGGATGGGCCGTGCCACGACCGGGATGAGCCCGATGGCGAAGCCGGCCCACGCTGTGAGCCGCAGCAGCAGCCGGAACGATGGCCGGCGGTCCGCCAGCCGCCCGCCCACGAAGTAGCCCGCCGTCAGGTACAGCAGCACCAGCCCAATGAGCACTGCCCAGATGTACAGTGAGGTGCCGAAGTATGGCGCCAGCAGCCGCGACCCCGCCAGCTCCACGCCGAGCGAGCTGAACCCGCCCAGGGCCGCGATCCCGCCCAGCCACCAGCCGGGCACGCGCGGCTCGTGCACTTCCACGGCTTGTGCATCCCGCGCGGGCGCTCCCTGGACCATGCCACACAGCGTATCCGGCCCCACGGAGACTGCAGCAGCAGGGCTGAACCACGCGCTGCCAGGTTAGGGGCGTACAGTTAGAGTGAGGTATGGCAGCGGTTCAGCAGCCGGCGCTGGCGGCGCCGGGCGTTTCCAAGCGGGAGGATCGCACCGCGCTGTCGGTGATGGTCACCTCGCACGCGGTGCAGCACTTCTACGTGGCCGGGCTGGCACTCACCTATCCGCTGGTGGTGGATACGTTCCACATCTCCTACGGCGTACTGGGAGCGGTGCTGGCAATGGCCGGCCTGGTGGGTGGACTGCTGCAGGGTGCGGCGGGCCTGATGGGCCGGGTTTCGGCGCGTCTCATGCTCGCCTTTCAGAATGTGGGGCTGGGCATCGCCTGCGCCGCGGCCGCCGTGGTGCCGGGCTTTGCGCTGTTCGGCGCGGCGCGCTGCTTTGGCGCACTGGTTTCGTGGCCCCAGCACCCGGTTGGCAGCGCATACCTCTCCGAACGCTTCCCACAGCGGCGCGGCGCCGTGCTGAGCTGGCACACGGCCGGCGGCAGCCTGGGCACCGTGGTGGTGCCACTGTTCACGTCGGCCATCATCGCGCTGGCCGGCTGGCGCTGGGCGCTCGTGGCGCTGGCCATTCCACTCGCCGCCGGCGGCCTGCTGGTGCTGGCCAAGCTGCCACCGGAGCACGCGGCGGTGATCCATCAGCCTGCCCGTAGCAACGCGGCTGCTGAGCCCACAGCGCGCAGCGTGTGGGACGTGCTGCGGCAGCGGCGGGTACTGCTGGTGCTCATCGCATCCACCGTGGCTGCCGGCGGGCGGGGCCTGGGTACGGTATCGACCTTTGTGCCCGCCTATCTCCAGAGCGATCTCAAGCTGGGGCAGTTCGCCGTGGGTGGCGTGTTCACCGTGGTGCTGGCTGCGAGCGTGGTGGGCCCCATCGCCGCCGGCTACCTGGCGGATCGCGTCGGCCGCATGCGCGTCACGGTGCTGGCCTACGCTGGCGGGGCGGCCTCACTGGCCAGCTTCGTACTGGTGGGCGCGAACCTGGCCGCGCTGTTCGGCGCTGGGCTGGCGTTGGGCATGCTGGCCTACGCCGAGTCACCCCTATTGCAGGCGGTGTTCGCCGATGCCGCCACCGGGGCCGACCAGCGCACGACCTTCGGCTTCTTCTTTGCCATTGCCTACGGCGTGGGCGCGCTGTGGCTGGCCCTGCTCGGCTGGGAGATCGATGTCCTGGGCTTCCAGGCGGCCTTCTTCACCATGGCCGGCTCGTTTGTCGTATCCGGCATCCTCGTTGCGCTGGCCGCGCGCGCACCCGAGACGGCGCGCGCAAGTTCAGATGCGTGAAGAAACGCCGCTCAGTGAGAGTGCCATGACGGTGCAGGTAACGGCATAACAGGCTGGAACAGTTCACGCCCTCACCTCGCCTCATATGAAAATGGCCAGACGGCCTTCCTTACGCACCACGGCTGCCCGTCCTATTTTCAGGGAACGGTGGTGTCACAACGCGACATGTAAGGCTCTCCCCAGTCGGGAGAGCAATGGATTGGCCCTCCGCGCGCGCTTTCGCATACACTACCGGTTGCTCTCCCAGCGGAGAGACAAATGGTCTGCAACCCCCACAGCTCAGGCCGCGATGTGGACCGGGAACCGCAGCGGCCCGCCCGGCAGCCGCTGAAGTGTGGCCAGGTTGTACATGCCCAGCTCCACAGTCCAGTCTCCTGGCGGCACGGCCACGCTGCGCGGATCGTCCACCACGTCACCCCGGCGCCAGGCCGACGTGGGGAAGGCACCACCCCGCGGCTGGCCATCGGCCTGGGCAGCCAGCTTGCCCGCGCCATTCAGCACGTGCACGTAAACGGTGTAATCCTTGGCTGGCGTTGCTGTGGCCTGCCAGCGCAGGTCCAGCGTGAGCTGCCCGCGCTGGGCAGACCAGCCATACGCTGCCAGCGTGATGCCGTCGCCCAGGGCCAGGTGAGTGGGGGTGAGACTGGGATTGGGTACTGGAGCTGGGGGCGCCACGACGATGGGCCCCAGCAGCAGGCTGCCACTGGGCAGCGTTCTGCCGCCGCCGTCCACCAGGCTCTGGCGCACGGCGCCGAAGTCGTCGTACACGCCGATCTCGAGCCGATAGGCGCCTGGCGGCAGCGTCGCGGGCAGCGGTAAATTCAGCCACTGCACCACGTCTTCGCCCGCCAGCCAGTTGGTAGAAGGCAGCAGCGGCCGGTCCACCTCAGCCACGGCCACGCCCGCGGCGTTGATGAGATGGCCAAAAAGCGTGTACTGCAGATCCGCGGGACGCCGGCCCCCGGGCCAGGTCCACGAGACGCTCGCCCCGAGCACCCGCTGGCCGGGCACCAGCCGTTTGGGCGCGTAGAACGCATCGAGGTGCACGCCGTTGCTCGCCTGCAGGCCCAGCCCGCGGCTGAGCAAAGCCCCCAGCACCGGGCGCACCTGAGCAGCGCCAAGGACGTAGCCGCGGATGGCATCGCCCTCACCCGCGAGATGGTTCACGTATCTCTGCTGGGCCGTGAAGTGCGCTTGCAGAAAGTGCGCCGTGTCCGTATCGCCCGCCATGGTGACGTACAGCGCGGGTGGATCGCCCACGGGTGGCGCCGCGAACTCGGGCGAGCGGTAATCATCCAGCCAGAACACGTCCAACCCGGCGCGGCGCAGAACCGAGCTCATCACGTCGGAGGGGTCGAGGTCGCCGTCCACGTACACCCGGTGCACGCCTGCCTTCGCCGCCAGCGCCTCCAGGCTGGCGGCTGTGCTGAACGTCTGCTGATAGGGCAGGCCATAGTCGTTGTGGATGTAGTAGCCGGGGATGACGGCGAAGAAGATGCCGGCCATGGCCAGCGCGTTTGCCACCAGCACGGCCAGCAGCGGCAGCCCCACGCGGGGCCACCAGCGATCCAGCAGCAGGCCGGTGAACAGCGCCGGCAGCGGCAGCACCGTGGTGAAGTAGTAGGGGTACAGCGCCACGGAATGCCGGGCGAACAGCGCCACCGGCAGCAGCAGCCACAGCAGCAGCAGGCCGTGCAGCAGTGCCTTGTCGGCCGGCCCCGAGCGCACCGCCCGGACCAGGCGCAGCACAACCAGGCCCGCGCCCGCGGCGAAGAGCGCCATCTCCAGATACAGCAGCACGGCTTCGATGCCGGCTGTCGAATCGAACACGGAGCCCGCTTGCCCGGCGATAGTCTGGAAGCCCTTGTGCGTGGCCATGGTCAGCGCCCCCACCACGCTGGCCAGGTCCAGGCTGGCGTGTCCACCACTCACCCCTCGGAAAGCGTTGTTGTAAGGCACGACGATGCCCAACAGATATCGATAGGAGAGCACGCCCCAGAGAGCCAGCCCTGCCAGCAGCGGCCACGGCCGCAGCCGCCGCCAGCCGATGGCGAGGACGATGGCGGCCGTGGCCAGCAGCATGAGGCCCAGGATGTAGACCTGGGTGAGGATGGCCAGCCACAGGAACAGCAGCACCAGGTCGTACCAGCGGCCACGCAGCAGCCAGCGAGCAGCGGCCCAGAAGAACAAGATTTGGAAGGGCACCAGCAGGTCCTGCGCCTGCATGCGCCGGGCGAAAATGATGGCCCAGGAGTTGACCGCGAAGAGCAGCGCGGCGATGAGCGCTGGGCGCTGGCCGAAGAACTCGCGGGCGAAGCGCTGCAGCGCCCACACACCCACCACATTGAGCAGCGCCACCGTCACCGCGCCGCCGAGCGCGGAGCGCACCAGCGCCGCGGGCAGCAGCATGAGGTACACCTGGAACGGGCCATTGCCTATGCCGATGGAGGACTTGATGCCCTGCAGTGGCAGCTGATGCGTCGCCAACGCCCGCAGGGCGGCGGACCAGAGGCGATCGTCGTCCGAGCCGTACTGCCCGTACCGCAGCTCGAACAGCCGCAGGAACGCGGCCAGCAGGAGCACGCTGGCCAGCGCCAGGGCTCCCCGCGTGGGACCGGCGAGCACACGCCGGCCGCCGATCATCGCCCAAGAGGATAGCAGCGACTGGTACCGCGGGCCTCGTTGCCGGCGCCTTGATGTGGCCGGAGGAGCAGTCAGCGCGTGGTGAGCCAGCGGCTGGCCATCACCGCGGCCGTGGCGCCATCGCCCGCGGCAGCGGTGAGGAGTGACACCGAGCCCTGGCGAATGTCGCCCGCGGCGAAAACGCCCGGCAGCGAAGTCTGCAGTGAAGCGTCCACAACCACGTGGCCGCCGCCATCCAATTCCACACAGCCCTCGAGAAAGGCGGTGTTCGGCGCCAGACCGGCGAAGACGAACACTCCTGCCACTGGCAGCGTTCGGGGACCTTCACCCGCTACGGCCAGCCGCACGCCTCGCACCGTCCGGCTTTCCGCCGCCGACTCACGCTCGCCGGTCCCAAGGATCTCCAACACGTCGCAACCGGCCAGCAGTGTGACATTGGCCATTCCGGCCAGGCGCTTCTGGGCCGCGGCGCGCGCACGAGGCGGCGTCACGCGCAGGAGCACCCACACCCTGGCAGCGTGGGCGGCCAGCACGGCCGCCTCGTCCAGGGCGGAATCGCCACCGCCCACCACGCACACCTCCTTGCTGGCGAAGAGCGGCCCATCGCACGAGGCGCAGTGGGATATGCCCCGGCCCAGCAAATCCGCCTCGCCCGGCACATCAAGCTCGCGGAACGCCGACCCGACGGCCAGCACCACGGCGCGCGCGGCGAGCGTACGCTCGTCGCAGGCCACATCCCAGTGGTCGCCCTGGCGTGCCAGCCCGAGCACCGAGTCCATCACAAACCGCGCGCCCGCCGCCTCCGCCTGCTCCTGCACCAGCGGCCCCAGCTCGTAGCCGGCGATGCCGCGCGGGAAGCCAGGGAAGTTTCCCACCGCCTCCACATTCAACACCTGCCCGCCCGAGGCCATGCGCTCGATCACGACCGTGTCGAGCCCCAGCTCCGCCGCCGTGAGCGCGGCAGTCAGCCCGGCCAGGCCAGCACCCACGATGGCCAGGTCTACCGCGTCAGCCAGCGGCATCACTCAACCGTCGATCCGGGCATCCAACACCCTCTCGCGTCGCCGCCGCTGCCACTCAACCAGCTTACGGCACGAAAGCCTGTCGCGCCCCCCTTCGCCAAGGCCCATTCCTTGCTGGAAGGCAGGTGATGTTGACGCCTGCCAGCGACAAGACGCGCCGGCTCCCTTCGTGAGCTGGGCGCTTCGAGGCCAGCCCACCTTCCCGCCAATGGAGGTGCACGTGCTGGTGGTTGACGATGAGCCGGTTATTCGTGGCCTGCTCGTCACCATCCTGCAAGATGCTGGCTACGTCGTGGATGAGGCTGGCAACGGCGCGGAAGCGCTCCAGAAGGTGCAGACGTCGCTGCCCAATGCGATCGTCCTGGATTTGCTGATGCCGGTGATGGACGGGTTCCAGTTCCTGGAGCACTGTCGGCTGCTCCCCGGCTGTGAGCAGCTGCCCATCGTGGTCCTGTCGGCCAGCCATGTCGTCCTGAGTGACGAGCGCGTCCGGGCCTTCGTGAAAAAGCCATTCGATCTGAACGTCTTCGTCGCCGCGGTTGAGGCCGTCGTTCGCCCGGAAGGGCAGTGACATGAAGGGGGGTGTGATAGCCTCTCGCAAGGGCAACCCCCTGATGAGAGGAATGCTCCCCGCCGGGGTCGAGATTGGGTAGGGCCTCGGAGAGAGGCAGTGTGAGTGCACGCCCCAGTTCGACCCAGGTGGTCCAACCGATGAGCCCTGTGGCCGAGACTGACCAGGTCGGCCAGCTCGTAGCCGTGGGGGCATCCGCGGGTGGAATCGAGGCCCTGGGCACGCTCCTGTCAATGCTGCCGGTCGACTTGCAAGCCGCGGTCGTCATCGCGCAGCACATCGACCCGTCCAAGATCAGCCACCTGCCGGAGATCCTGCAGCGCCAGACCCCGCTGCGAGTGAAGAGTGTCTCGGAACGCGAACCGCTCCAAGCCGGAGTTGTGTACCTGGTGCCCGCGGACAGGCACGTGAGCATCACGGATCACGAGGTGAGCCTCTCAACGGACAGCCAGGAGCGGCCAAAACCGTCGGTCAATCTGCTGCTCAGCACGGCATCCCACACCTTCGGCGAGCGACTCGTGGCGGTGATCCTCTCAGGCACCGGCTCCGATGGGGCGCTGGGTGCCGAATCCGTGAAGCGGGCTGGCGGCACTGTCATCATCCAGAACCCCGAAACGGCGCGCTATGGGTCGATGCCGCGTTCCCTGGCGCCCGGAGTGGTGGACATCGTGGCCGACCTGGAGGACATCGGCCCAATCATTGCGCAGCTGGTGGCCGGCGAGTACGAGGAGCCGTCCGAGGCAGACGCCGAGCGCGACGTGCAAGGCTTTTTGGAGGAGCTGCGGATCCGCCGAGGCATCGATTTCAACAGCTACAAGCCCGCCACCATTCGGCGCCGGCTGCAGCGGCGACGGGCCGCGGTAGGGGCTGCCAACCTGCCGGCGTATCGCGCCTACCTTGACCAGCACCCGGAGGAAATAAACGAGCTCGTTCGGACCTTCCTGATCAAGGTCACGGACTTCTTCCGAGATCAGGAACTGTTCGCCTATCTCCGCGAGCGGCTCATCCCCCGCCTGGTCCTCGATTCCCGGCGGCGCAACAACCAGCTGCGTGTGTGGTCGGCTGGCTGCGCCACGGGGCAGGAGGCGTACTCGCTGGCCATCCTCATCGCCGAGGTTCTGGGCAACGACATGGAGAGCTTTGGAGTCCGGGTGTTCGCCACCGATCTCGACGCTGAGGCGGTGGAGTTTGCGCGCCGGGGCGTCTACCCACAGTCCGCGGTGGAAGGGCTGCCGCGGGAGCTCATCGACCGGTACTTCTTCCAGATCGACGGCGAATATGAGGTGAACAAACGCATCCGCGGCAGGGTTATCTTTGGCGAGCACGATCTCGGGCAACGCGCGCCGTTTCCGGGCATCGATCTCATCCTGTGCCGCAACGTGCTGATGTACTTCACACCGGAGCTGCAGAAGCGTGCGCTGCAGCTGTTTGCCTTTTCGCTGCGCGACGCGGGCGCCCTTGTCTTGGGCAAGGCCGAGACGATCAGCCCGCTGCCGGAGTTCTTCGGTTCGGAGGATCCACACCTGCACGTGTACCACCGCCAGGGCGGCCATCATCTCATCCCCACGCTGGCGAGTGTCAGCCCAGGCAGCGCCGTGCGTTCGCCGGTGGCTCGGCCGGCGGCCGCGGCTGGCTCGGTCCACAGGTTTGAACGGGGAACGGCGCAGCCTCCGCAGCCCCGTTCCAGCTTCGACACGCTGCCGCTGGGCCTTGTCCTTGTGGACCGGCGCTACGACATCCGCGAGATCAACCCGGCGGCCCAACGGTTGCTGGACATCCACGTACCGGCCGAGGGCGAAGATCTGCTGCACCTGCTCACCAGCATCGATGTCGCCCCGGTTCGCGGCGCGATCGACTCCGCTTTCCGGACTGGCCAGCCCGCGTCGGTCGAGGCGCTCCCCATTCCGGACCCCAGCAGTGGCACGAACCGTTACTTGGAGATCATGTGCCATCCTGGCCAGGCGGCGCCGGGCGCGGCGGATGGCACCGTGGTGGTGACCGTCTGCGATGTCACGACCATCGTGCTGAGGCGCCAGACCGATCTGACCGCGAATGACCAGGGGGCGGAAGAGGCCGGCTCGCTCCAGACTCGTCTGGAGCAGTTGGTTGCCCGCGACCGAGAGCTGTCCGCCGCGAACGAGGCGCTGCTGCAGGTGAACCGTGAGCTTGTCGCCACGCGGGAAGAGCTGTCCGTCGACACCGCGGCGGCGCAATCGTCCACTGAGGAAGCGGAGACCCTCAACGAGGAACTGCACGCGACGAACGAAGAGCTTGAGACGCTCAACGAGGAAATGCAATCGACCATCGAAGAGCTCAACGCCACCAATGACGATCTGACAGCCCGCACCCTCGAGCTGCAGCGTTTAAGCCAGGAACACGATGTCCAACGCCGCCAGCTCGCTGCCATGCTGGACAGTATTGGCGACGCGGTGATCGTATTGAACGGGCGCGGCGAGATCATCCTTACCAACGCGGCCTACCACCGGCTGTTCGGCGCCAGTCGCGAGCCATTCATCTCCACGCGGGCCGACGGCGAACCGGTTCCGCTGACCGACACAGTCCAGCAGCGCGCGCAGCGCGGCGAGATCTTCACAATGGAGTTCACGGCCACGAGCGTGGATGGCGAACGGCGTTGGATGGAGGCCACCGCCTGCCCCATCCCGGCCGAAGCCGAACCGCGCAGCATTATCGCCATGCGTGACATCACCGACCGCAATCTGCGGCGGCTGCAGGAGCAGTTCCTGGCGACTGCCAGCCATGAGCTGCGCACCCCGTTGACCACACTGGGCGGCTATCTCCAACTGATCCAGCGCGAGCTGGCCAACCAGGCCGACATCACCCGCCTCAGCCAGAGCGCGGATATTGCCTATCGGGAGATGCGACGGCTCAGCCGGCTCACCGATGAGCTGGTCGATGCCGAGCGGTTGCGGACAGGTGTGCTCCGTCTGGAGCGGAAGCAGCTGGACCTGGTCAGCATCCTTCGCTTGGTTGTGCAAACCGTCCAGCCGTTGACCCAGGGGCAGGTCGTGCAATTGGAGATCGCTGCCGTTGCGCTGCCGGTCCAGGGCGATGCCGATCGGCTGGAGCAGGTGTTCTTAAACCTGTTGACGAATGCGATCACATACGCACCTGGCACCGAGCGCATTGACCTGCGCGCTCGCCAACTCGATGGTCAGGCGGAGGTCCAGGTGCGGGACTACGGACCCGGGATCCCCGCCGGCAATCTGCCTCAGGTGTTCGATCGGTTCTATCGCGTGTCCACCGGCCGCCCTTCCGGAGGGATGGGCCTCGGCTTGTTCATCGCCTCTCAAATCGTGCAGGCGCACCACGGCAGTATTGACGTCGCCTCGGAAGAAGGCTCCGGCACCACCTTCACGGTGCGTCTGCCGTCATCAACGGACGATGGGCCCGGTACTGGAAGGGTGGTTATAACGCCGTAAGCGGCCCTCGCCCAGCCCGCCGCCGTGGGATTGCCCGGGAGTGAACGGACGCTCCTGGCCACCCCCACCCGGCCGCCGTGTTCCGGCTGAACGTCTCGCTGATACCGAACTCCTGCCGGTTGGTCGACGACAGGCCTGCGCGAGCACGATGGATTGCCGGTTGGATTTTGCATCCGGTGAACACGCGCATCGTTCGACTGCAAGGACGCGAATCGTGCTGGCTTCTTATGGATTTCCCTCGTCGGTAGACCCATCCGGTTCCTTTCCCGACTGGGAGGGGCGGAGGTGAGGGCAGGGCCCCCATCGTTGTCGATCAACAGGCTCCTCATCCGCAGCTTCAACGTTCGCGTGGAACGCCCTCACCTTGCCTCTCCCAGTCGGGAGAGGAACCGCAATTGATGCGACGTTGCGTATGACGGACGCATGAGCTGCCTCCCTTTCGGGGAAGCTGAAGGTGACGTCCTCGCCAGGAGGCGCATCGCGCGGCCGTCTCGGCGGATTACTCGCCTTTGCGGCGCCCCTTCTGCTTGTGCTGCTTGTTGACCGCGCGAGCAGCGACTTCTTCCGCTCGCTTGCCGTAACGGCCCGATTCCTCGGCACTTTCTTTGATGTGCTCGTACTGGCGCTGCTCCTTGCTGCTCACACCAGCCACATGCTTCTTACCCGGCACTGCACTTCTCCTGCAACCGATGACCAAAATCGGCGCAAACACAGTGCCAGCTTTCCACCCGGGCAGCTGGGTCGGTGCCCCGCCCGTTACTCTGGGCCACCCTGTCCCGACGAGGAAGGGCATCCGCAAGGATTGGAACGCCGGCGAGAAATCACAGCCGAAAACGAAAGCGCGCGGCTCAGCGGCCCCAGAGGCGCTCCGAGGCGAGGCGCGCTCCCGCGGACATGGCCCGCAGCTTGGCCCACACAATCTCTTCGTGGCCCACGCGCGAGCCAATGCCGCAGTCGGTCCCAGTTTTCACGTTCTCGCGGCCGGCGACGCCGGCGTAGTTCTGCAAGCGCTCGGCCACGGTTTCCGGGTGCTCCACCAGATCCGTCGCGTGCGCGATCACGCCCGGCATGAGCATGCGGCCCTCGGGCAGCTTCACGTCCTTCCACACCTGCCACTCCCACTCGTGCCGCACATTGGCCGCCTCGACGGAGTATTCCTGCGCGTTGATCTTCACGATCAGGTCGGCGATGTGCTTGAGCTCAATGTCATTCACGTGCGGGCGGTGCCCGCTGCCCCAGCAGGTGTGGAAGCGCACCTGCTCGAGCGGCAGCCCCTCCAGCGAGTGGTTCAGCACCTCCACCGCGAAGGACAGGTACTTACGCAAATCTGCCAGGCTCCAGTCCGGGTAGAACGACCAGGTGGTGCAGAACTCCGGCTCATCCACCTGCAGCAGCAGCCCGGCGTCGGTAATGGCCTTGTACTCCTCGCGCAGGGCCTCCGCCACAGCCATCATGTACTGCTCTTCCGAGGCGTAGTGCTCGTTGCGCACGCCGGCACCCAGGCTCAATGCGCCCAGGGCGGTGATGCAGCCCTCCACATTCTTGCCGGCGATGGCTGCCTTCAGGTTGGCTGTGTCCTGCTTGATAGCGTCTTGCCCGGTGTACTTCACCGGGCCCGAGCAGATGCGCGTGTTGCGGTTGTTCTGTGGCGGCATCTGGCCGGGGGTGCCGAAACCGGGGCGAATGGGGCCGCCTGAGCCCATCATCCACAGGCCCGATGCGTACGTGCCTGGGAACTCCAGCCGGTCGCGCTCGGCGGTGCCACCACGTTTGGGTTTGCTGTTGGGGTCGGCCGGGCGCGTCTCAAACCCGGTGACGCGCTCCTGGATGTAGCCGCCATAGCTGCCGGCTTTCACGTATTCGCCATCGTTCACCACGTCGATGCCACACTCGATCTGGCGGTCCACGATGTACTGCACGGCCGCGGGCAGCCGCCGGTGGTATTCTTCCGAGCCAGCCTGGCCGGTATCGATCAGCTCCTGGAGCTCGCGTGGGCGCGGCAGATTGCCAGCGTGAGATACGAGGATGCGATCCGTACTGTGCTTCATGCGTGCACGATACCCTACCTCGCACTCTGGACGCTAGAAGTTTGGCCGCGAGGCCATGAGCGGCCACCACGGCCCCTGCAGCAGCCCCTTCGACTTGAACCGACGCTCCGGGGCAACCCCACCCGGCCTCCACGGCATGGTTCCGGCCAAACTTCTAGAGGTACTGCCATAATGCGCCGGCCCCGAGGATGTGCCCCCTGAGGTGTCGCCCGATGTGCAAGAATGGCCGGCGCATTATGAGACGCAGCACGAACGGCATCCTCACCACCTTCGCCGGCAGCCTGATTCGTCCGCCGGAGGTGCTGGCGCTCGCCCAGGCCCCGGCCGATGACGCTGCCAGCGCCGCCCTGGGCGCGGCCGTGGCGGAGGTGGTTCACCACGAACACGCCGTAGGGCTGGACGTGATCTCAGATGGCGAGTTCGGCAAATCCAGCTGGTTCTCCTACGTTATGGAGCGCCTCTCCGGCTACGAAGTGCGCCCTACCCAGCGACCCACCATCGGCGTTCGCGGGCAGGACGAAACCCGCTACCCGGACTTCTTCGAGCACGAAGGCATGCGTGGCATGGGTACGCGCCAGCACGTGTGCGTGGCCCCAATCCGCTACACGGGCAAGGAGCTCATGCAGCGCGATGTGAATCACTTCGTGGCGGCGCTGCGCCAGGCGGGCCATCCTGTGCAGGACGCCTTCCTGCCGGTGGTGTCGCCCACCAGCATCTCGGTGGACCATGTGAACGAGCACTACGGCTCGCGGGAGGAGTACCTGCTGGCCATTGCCGATGCACTGCACGAGGAGTACCGCACCATCACCGACGCCGGGCTGATCGTCCAGCTGGACGATGCCATCCTCACCCACTGGTGGGACCGCTTCCAGGCGGAGGGGCGCGACTATCGCCAGTGGGTGGCGCAATCCGTGGAGATGATCAACCACGCGCTGCGCGGCATTCCCACGGAGCAGGTGCGCTACCACGTGTGCTGGGGCAGCTGGCCAGGCCCCCACACCAGCGACGTGCCGCTGCGCGAGATTGTGGACCTGGTGCTGCGGGTGAATGCCCAGGCGTACAGCATCGAGGCGGCCAACCCGCGCCACGAGTGGGAGTGGGTGGTGTGGCAGGACGTGCAGCTGCCGGAGGGCAAGATCCTCATCCCCGGCGTGATCAGCCACGCCATCAGCCACGTGGAACACCCGGAGCTCGTTGCCCAGCGGCTTACTCGGCTGGCGCGCCTGGTAGGGCGTGAGAACGTGATCGCCGGCAGCGATTGCGGCTTCGCTCAGGGCGCCGGCACCCAGCGCCAGGTGACCAGCGTCATGTGGGCTAAGCTGCAAGCCCTGGTCGAAGGCGCTCGTCTGGCTTCCAGCCAAGCCCTGGCCGCGTAGCAGCCCGCACCTCAGCCGTTGGCCCGCGCTGTGCCCCGCCTGAGAGGACGCGGGGGTGCGGTAGAGTGTTCCGCGCGGAAGGGGCTGAGCTGAATTGAAGATTGAGAGCTGGCAAACCAACCTGGTGCGCGTAGTGCACGACGAAGCCGTGCCGGGCGTGCACATTGTGCTGCGGCTGCGGACCGATGAGGGCGTAGAAGGCCTCGCCTACATCAGTAAGCTGCGCAACCCCAAGGCGGTGCTCGCCATTCTGGAGGCCTATCTGGAGCAGCTGGTGGGCCAAGACCCTTTGCTGGGCGAGGCGCTGTTCGGCCGGCTGGCGCGGCGCGGCCGCCTCAGTGGCCTGGAAGCGGTGGCCGCCAGCGGCATCGACGTGGCCTGCTGGGACATCAAGGGCAAGGTGGCTGGGCTTCCGCTGTACAAGCTCCTGGGTGGCGTGCGCGACCGCGTGCCCTGCTATGCCAGCTGGCGTATCGAACCGGGCGGCGTGGTGGCCGGTCAGCGGGCGGGCGAGCTGAGCGAGGACGTGGATGCCCTGGCCAGGAGCGCCGCGCGGCACGTGGAGAACGGCTTCACCGCCATGAAGTGGCACGGTGGCCCACTGAGCGGTGCACAGGCCGAGCGCCACATGCGCCACCTGCGCGAGGCCGTGGGCGATGACATCGACATCATGGTGGACGTGAACCAGCTGTGGAGCGTGAAGGATTCCATCGCCAACATGCGCCTGCTGGAGCCGCTGCACCCCTACTGGCTGGAGGACCCAGCCTCCCGGGAGGACTTCGCCGGTCTGCGCCAGGTGACGCGGGCCTTCGACACGCCCACCTGTGCCGGCGAGACCTATCAGGACGTGCCTTCATTTCGCCGGCTGATCGAGGCTCGCTCGGTAGACATTGTGATGGTCGACCTGGATCTGGGCCTCACCGGCGCGCTCAAGGTAGCCCACCTGGCGGAGGCATTTGGGCTGCCCATCGTGCCCCACCTGGCCACGGAGATCCTGGGGCACCTTATCGCCGCCGTACCGAACGGGCTGACGGTGGAATATTATCCCTGGGCCACCCCACTGTTTAAGGAAGTGCCGCGCGTGGAAGCGGGGCAGCTCGTGCTGCTCGATAAGCCCGGGCTGGGCCTGGAGGTGGACGAGGCGGCAGTGCGGCAGTACGCACTGTAGCAGTTCAGCCGCAAAGCCATAAGCGGCGCTCCGCCAACCCCTTGCAGCGCAGCCACTTCGATTCGAACCGAAGCCCTGGACAAACCCCAGCGGGCCGCCGTGGCGGTAAGCGCCACCACGGACCTGCGCCGCGGCTTTGTGGAGCACCCCGAGTTGGACCCAGCCATCAACGGGCCGTTGTAAGAAGAGCGTCGGCCCGGTGAGGGCCAAGCGTTTTCGACCATTTCGCTTGGTTTGGACTACACTGATGCCAATGACGATCACTACGCTTTCGAGCAAGGGGCAAATTACGGTGCCGGCGGCCCTCATTCGAACCCTCGGCCTGCGGCCTGGCGAGCGCTTGGCGGTCGTGGCTATCCACGACGGCATCGTGCTGAAACGGCTCAGCGGCCCGTGGCCCGACGCGCTGGCTGGGAGCATTCCAGCTGGAACATACGGCGATCCCGATGAGTACATCCATCGTGAGCGGGAGTCTTGGCCGACCTAGCAGATGGGCTGAACAGAGTTGTTTTCGATACCAGCAGCTGCATCTACTTTCTGGAGGGAGCCCCGAATCCGCGGCGCAGCCGGCTTCTTCCTGTTGTTCACAGGGCTGCCCAAGGTAGTCTGACAATCATCCTTCCAACGATGGTGATCGTCGAATTGCTGATTGGGCCGTTGCGAGCCGGGGATCGCGAGGGAGAAGCCGCTGTCCGCCTTTTCGCCGCGGCATCGCCCGGCATCCAGATTCTGGATTTGACGTTCGACATAGCCTGCGCGGCCGCCGAACTTCGTGCGAAGCACAGACTGCGAACCCCCGATGCAGTGATCCTCGCCACGGCGGCCCTTGAGGCCGACGGAGTAATTGGCAATGATCAGACATGGCGGAGCGTAACCGAAACCCGCTTTATCAATCTGGACAGCTGACGCTGGCCTCTCAGTCGAGCGCCGTTGTTCCCACCAGTTGTCCCTACTGCCCCGCCAGGCTGGCCAGGATCGCGTTGAACGTGTTGGATGGGCGCATCGCCGCCTCGGTTTTGGCCGGGTCCGGCCGGTAGGACCCGCCCAGCTCTACCGGCGCCCCCTGGACCGCCAGCAGCTCCTGACCAATGGCTGCCTCGTTCTCTCGCAAAGCCCTGGCCAGCGGCGTGAACGACGCCGCCAGCTCGGCATCGGCTGTTTGCGCGGCCAGTTCGGCGGCCCAGTACAGCGCGATGTAGAAGGAGCTGCCGCGGTTGTCGAGCTCGCCGAGCTTGCGCCCGGGTGACTTCTGCTCTTCCAGCAGCTTGCCGGTGGCGCGGTCCAGCGTGTCGGCCAGGATTTGCGCGCGCTGGTTGCCACGAGTTTGCGCCAGGTGCTCGAAGCTGGCCGCCAGCGCCAGGTATTCGCCCAGGCTGTCCCAGCGCAGGAAATCTTCCTTCACCAACTGGTCCACGTGCAAAGGCGCCGTGCCACCGGCGCCCGTCTCGAACAGGCCGCCGCCGGCGATGAGTGGCACCACCGAGAGCATTTTGGCGCTGGTGCCCAGCTCCATGATCGGGAACAGATCGGTGAGGTAGTCGCGCAGGACGTTGCCGGTGACCGAGATGGTGTCCTGCCCTCGCCGAATCCGGCCAAGGGTGAACTTCATGGCCTCGTCCAGCGGCATGATCTCGATCTGCGTGCCCGAGGTATCGAGCTCGCCCAGGTAGGCCTGAACCTTGGCGATGACATTGGCATCGTGCGCACGAGTCTTATCCAGCCAGAACACCGCCGGGTTGCCGGTGATGCGGGCGCGGGAAACGGCCAGCTTCACCCAGTCGCGCACGGCCACGTCCTTGGTCTGGCACATGCGCCAGATGTCCCCAGCGCCCACCTGGTGCTGGCACCACACCTTGCCCTGCTCGTCGACGACACGGGCGGTACCCGAGGCGGGCAGCTCAAAGGTCTTGTCGTGGCTGCCGTACTCCTCGGCCGCCTGCGCCATCAAGCCCACGTTGGGCACGCTGCCCATGGTCACCGGGTCATACGGCCCGTTGGCGCGGCAGTCGTCGATGACGTTCTGATAAATGCTGGCGTAGCTGCTGTCCGGGATAACGGCCAGCGTGTCGGCCTCCTGGCCGTTCGGCCCAAACATGTGCCCGGAGCGGCGAATCATGGCCGGCATGGAAGCGTCGATGATGACGTCGCTCGGAACGTGCAGGTTGGTGATGCCTTCGGCCGAATTGACCATGGCCAGCGCCGGGCCGCTTGCCATGTCCTCACGGACCGCCGCTTCGATCCCGGCCCGCTGATCCGCGGGAAGCTTCTGGGCCGCTTGCAGCAGCGCCCCGAGACCCTGGGCCGGATCGCCGCCCACGGCCGCGAGCGCCCCGCCGTAACCGGCGAAGAGCCGCGGAAAGAAGGCCCGGACCGCGTGGCCGAAGATGATGGGATCGGAGATGCGCATCATCGTGGCCTTCAGATGCAGCGAGAAGAGCACGCCCTCCGCCCTGGCGCGAGCGATTTGCGCATCGAGGAAGGCCCGCAGCGCGGCCACGCTCATGGTGCTGGCATCCACAATCTCGCCCGCCACCACCTCGATCGAGTCGCGCAGGATCGTGGTTGTGCCGTTCTCACCGGCCAGCTCGATGCGCAGCGCGGCAGCCGCCGGGGCCACGATGGACTGCTCTGAGGCGCGAAAGTCGCCGGCTGCCATGTGGGCCACATTGGTCTTTGAATCCGGCGCCCACTTGCCCATGGCGTGCGGATGCAGCCGCGCGTACTGCTTCACCGCCGGGGGACAGCGACGGTCGGAGTTGCCCTCGCGAAGCACGGGGTTCACCGCGCTTCCGAGGACCTTGCCGTAGCGCGCGCGCAGGGCTCGCTCCTCATCGGTGCTGGGGACATCGGGATAGTTCGGCACGTCGTAGCCCAACGCTTGCAGCTCGGCAATGGCCTCCTTCAACTGCGGCACCGAGGCGCTGATGTTGGGCAGCTTGATGATGTTGGCCTGGGGTTCCAGCGTCAGCGCACCCAACTCGCTCAGCGCATCGCCCACGCGCTGCTCCGGCGTGAGATGCTCGGGTACATTGGCGAGAATCCGCCCGGCCAGGGAAATGTCCCGCGTGCCGATGGCAATGCCGGCTTTGGCGGCGTAGGCCAGCACGATTGGCAGCAGGGAGTAGGTCGCGAGCAGCGGAGCCTCGTCCGTGTAGGTGTAGATGATATCTGCGTCAGTCACTCCCTCTATTCTGCCTGAATATCGCGCCGGATGCGCCACAGGTCATCAGCGAAGGGCCGACCGGCGGATGCGTTAGGCTGGCTAGTAAGAATTCACGTTTGGGAGGCAAGAGATGGCTCTGTTCGTCGTCCGCCATCAGCACACAGCGGAGCGCTGCCCGGCGCAGGACCCACAGATGGGCCAGATGCTGCTGCAGCATCTGAGTGATGCCAGTGCGGCCAAGGCCGGCATCACCGTCAATAGCGAGGCCGTGGTGAACAACGAGCACACCCTGTACCTCATCCTCGAAGCCGATGCGCAGAACCGCATCCAAGACTTCATGCAGCCGTTCAGCATGGCTGGCTCGGTGGACATCTATCCCGCGTCCAGCTGCGTGGATGTTGTGGGCCGCGGCGGCTGCTCCACCGCGTAACTC
>JBOGTU010000078.1:0-20325 GCA_050695655.1 Chloroflexota bacterium
AGCTCACGTGAGCAGGGAAAGAATGCGCGCCCCCGGTTCGCCGCCACGCTCCTTCCCTTTTCTTGTCCCCAGCTGCTTGGTGATGCGTGCGGCATGGCCCCACCCGTTCCCATCCCGAACACGGTCGTGAAACGTGCCAGCGCCGACAATACTTGGGGGGCAACCCCCTGGGAAGATAGGTCATCGCCAGGGCTGCCTTATTTGAGGGGTGAGACGTGGGATTTGGGACGTGAGCGGCTTCGGCCACCGCCCCCAACCCTCACGCCAGCCCCTTCACCAACGCTGCCGGCCCATCTCAGGCCGGCAGTGTTGCTTTCCGCCGCCTCACTTCTCACGCCTCAAGCCCCAGTTCCCATGCCTCACTCTCACTTGGGCGGCTTAAGATTATGTATCGCTAGGCCGGAGGCTCCCCAGCCGAAGCAGGGGGGCGCGGACAGGATGGAAGACGTCGGCCTGGCGGCGGCAAAGCCCCGCGGGCGCCGGCCACGAGTGTTCTACGGCTGGTACATGGTGGCGCTGGCGTTCCTCAGCTTGTTTGTGTCAGCCGGGGCAGGCGGCTTCACCTTCAGCATCATGCTGCCGGCCATGCACGCCAGCCTGGGCTGGTCGCGCAGCGCCATTGTGCTGGGGTCGGGCATCAGCGGCATTGTAGCCGCGGTGGTCAGCCCCTGGATCGGGCGCATCATGGATCGCCGTGGGCCACGGCTGGCCATGGTCATCAGCATGCTGCTGTTGGGCGCCTCACTGGGCGCAACCGGCCTCGCCAGCCAGCCGTGGGAGTTCTACGTCAGCTATGGGTTGGTGAGTGGCGCATCTCGGGCGGCGCTGGGCAGCGTGGCGCCAGGGTTACTGGTGGCGCAGTGGTTCATACGCCGCCGCGCCACCGCGTACGGCCTGGCCGCCACAGGGCCCCCCGCCTCCAACCTGGTGCTGCCACCGCTGCTGGCGGCCGTGGTGGCGACGTTCGGCTGGCGGGCTGGCTGGTTTGCCATGGGCTTGCTGCCCCTGGTGCTGGGACTGGTGCCCACAGCGCTGTTTGTGCGGCGCCGGCCCGAGGACCTCGGTTTGGAGCCGGATGGCGGCACCACACCGCGCCCGGGCGTCCGGCCAAGGCGCGGTGGGGCTGCCGCGCCCATGACCGAGAACTGGGCGGCGGCGGAGGCGTTTCACCACCCCGCCTTCTGGCTGCTGGCCGTCGGCATGGCGCTCATCCTGTTGGCGCCGAACGTGACCACGATTTTCGTGTTTTCGTACTTGGCCGACCGCGGGCTCTCGCCGGGAGCAGCGGCGGCCACGATCAGCGCGCTCAGTCTGCTGCAACTGGTGTCGCGCATCGTCGTGTGGATGCCTGGCGTAGGTCGGTTTGGAGTGCGCGGCGCTATCCTCGTGTGGGGCGCGCTGCTCTGCCTGGCCTGCGCGCTCATGGCCACGGCAGATAGCCCGTTGCGGGCAACCACCGCCTGTGGGGTGCTGGGGCTGGCGATGGGCGGCAATCTGGTGCTGCAACTGCAGATCTGGCCGGAATATTTCGGCCGCGCCGCCGCCGGGGCCGTGATTGGCATGGGCCAACTGGTGCAGGGGCTTTCGCAGGCCGTGGTGCCACTGGCCTTCGCTGTGCTGCTGGATCGCACCGGCAGCTTCACCGAGATGTACGCCATTGTCACCGGACTGGTGTTCGTGGGCCTGTTGCTGCACATCAAGATCGGGCGGCCGGTCCGGCGAATCGTGATCCTGACCCCCAGCACGTGAGTGGGATGCGCGGCTGATAGAGTAAGCGCGGAGAAACCGGAGCGAAGGTCCTATGAGCAGATGCCGAGATGAGCTGGTGGGGTTGTGTCGCCCTCTAAACGGTCATGGCCTCCGGCTGGTAGCGTGATCGACGATCTGGATCAGCTGCCCAAAGCCGAACTGCACTTGCACCTGGAGGGCGCTATTCGGCCCGCGACCGTGCTGGCTCTGGCGCGGCAACACGGCGTTGCCCTGCCTTTCGGCGATGAAGCGGCGCTGGAGCGGACGCTGGAATTCGGCGACTTCCTGCAGTTCCTCGATGCGTTCGCCGCGGTGAACCTGTGCCTTTGCGCAGGCGGCGACTTCGAGCGCATCACAGCCGAGTTGGTCGAGGATATGGCGGCGCAGAACGTGCGCTACGCCGAGGTGCGCTACTCGCCCATGCGGCCCATGCAACGAGGCCTGGCGTTCGATGACATCACCGCTGGAGTTGTGGCCGGAGCGCGGGCAGGCATGCGTACCCACCCCGGCACGCATGTGGAGCTGATCTGCGGATTGACACGGCAATTCGGCGCGGAAGAGGGCCTGGCCTGCACGCGCCAGGCCGCGCGATGGGTGGGCCGTGGAGTCGTCGGGCTGGACCTTGGTGGAGACGAAGCCGGTTACCCCGCTGAGCTGTTCGCACAAGCCTACCGGCTGGCGAGGGATGCCGGCTTGCAGCTGACGGCACACGCTGGCGAAGCCGCCGGCCCTGCCAGCATCCGAACGGCCGTCACCACGCTTGGTGCGCGGCGCATCGGCCATGGCGTGCGGGCGGTGGAGGATCCGAGCGTCCTGGCTTTGCTCCGCGCTGAGGAGGTGACGCTCGAGGTGTGCCCCACCAGCAACGTGCGGACGCGGGTGGTGGCGGGTTACGCGGAGCATCCGCTGCGGCGGCTGCACGACGCGGGTGTGCTGGTGACACTCAGCTCGGACGATCCCGCCATCTTTCGCACGAGCATCGGCCAGGAATATGCCGTCGCGGCACACGAGTTCGGTTTCAGCCGTGACGAACTGCTCGGGTTGACACGCCAGGCCGTGCGGGCCGGGTTCTGCGCCGGGCAGGACAAGGCGCGGTTGCTGCGTGAGCTCGATTCATTCGGCCCGCCGGCGCAGCCCGCTCGCTGACCACGCGCGACCGGCTCGGCCACGGCATCCCCAGGCCGGTCAACAGCAGACCGCGAGAGTTCAGAAGGTCCCGGAGCCGCTCCACCGCGCAAGGGCTCGAGCGGGAAGCTCTGGCCCACCGAGACTGCCCGGGGCCAAAGCGTGCACTGCGCCCAGCCGAGCGGCCGCCCGATGTGGGCATACCGTGCCTGGCGGCGTTTGCGAAAGCTTAAGATCGGGTCTACGCGGACCACACCTGAGCGGTGCGACGTGGGAGGCAGATGGATGGCTACTTTAGAGCACCCGATCAATGTAGGCGCCGCGCGGCGCGCCATGCCGGCAACGGCCAGGCTGGCCTACCTCAACACCGGCACCAGTGGGCCTTTGCCGCGGCCGGCCCTCGAGGCCATGGCTGCGGCCGCCAGTGATGAAGGGCAGGAAGGACGGCTGAATCCCGCTGCCAGCCAGGCCTTCCGACAGGACGCTGCCGACTTGAGAGCTCTGCTGGCCGCGTACGTGGGGGCGGACGGCAGTGAGATTGGCCTGACCCATAACACCACCGAGGGCGTGAACATCGGTGTCTGGGGGCTCAACTGGAAAGCGGACGACGTGTGCGTGACGACTACGCTCGAGCATCCCGGCGGATTGCTGCCGCTGTATCAAGTCCACCGCCGCTACGGGACGCAGATCGTCTTCGCCGACATTGGCCGCGGGGAGCGGGATCGCACGTTGGAGGCTATGGCGCAGGCCATTCGCCCCGGAGTGACCCTGGTGGTGGTGTCGCACGTTGCCTGGAGCACGGGCGCGGTCCTGCCGCTGCGGGAGATCTGCGACCTGGCCCACCGCGTTGGTGCGCTGGTGTGCGTGGATGGTGCGCAGTCCGTGGGCGACATCGGCTTGAACATGCACCAGCTCGGCGTGGATGTGTATGCTTTCCCCGGCCAAAAATGGCTGTGCGGCCCGGAAGGAACCGGCGGGCTGTTTGTCCGGCAGGATCAGCAAGAGCGCATCCAGCCCACCTTCGTCGGCTTCCAGAGCAACGATCATGACCGCTACCGCCCCGACGACCCAAGCACGCTCGAGTTCGCCACAGGCGCCCAACGCTACGAAGTGGCCTCGGTCTACCGGCCCGGACTGAAGGGCTTGAGGGCCTCCGTCGAGTGGCTGGCGGCACAGGGACCCATACCACGAGCTATCGAGGGCTTGGCACAGCACTGCCTCAGAAGAGTGTCCGAGCTGCATGGCGTCGACGTGCTCACACCCTCCAACACGGAGCTGTCGGGCCTGGTGGCGTTCACTATGGAGGGGGTGGATGCGGTCGCCTGCACCGCCTATTTGGCCGAACGAGCAGTAGCCATCCGATCGATTCCCGATAATCAGGCGCTGCGCATCTCCTGCGGCTTTTTCAATACGCCGGCTGAGATCGACCGCACAGTTGACCTTATTCGGGAGTTTGCGCGGAGATGAAGCGCGTGGACCTCTTATTCAGCGCGCAGGTTCACTACCAGGCGTCCGGCGAGTTCGTGAATCTACCAACGCCGACCCGCGACGACACCCATCTCTTTGACTGATGGAAGCCGACACCTGAAGGAAAGCGAAGTGCGCTCACTGCCATCTCCTGGTCGCGCGGTGGCCCCGTGGCGGCCAACGCGTGAGCAGTTGACCGCGGCGCGCAACGAAACGAGTCCGGACATCGGCGGCCCCGGCCTGGCGGTGCTGTTCGCCGGCATCAACCCGAGCCTCTATTCCGCGGCTGTGGGCCATCATTTTGGCCGGCCGGGTAACCGCTTCTGGAAGGTTTTGCACTTGGCGGGGTTCACTCCGCGGCTCCTGACCGCGTTTGAGGATGGCGAGCTCTTCATGTGGCGCATTGGCATCACCAACATGGTCGCGCGGGCCAGTGTGGCTGCCGCGGAGCTTTCCGCGGGCGAGCTGCGCGAGGGCGGGGCCGCTCTGGAGCGGCTGGTTCAGCGTTGGCGCCCGGCGCTGGTCGCCTTCGTGGGCGTGCAGGCGTATCGCATCGCTTACCGGCAGCCCGCGGCGGTGGTTGGCCGGCAGGTGAACGGGCTGGGCAACGCCGGGGTATGGGTGCTGCCGAACACCAGTGGCCTGCAAGCACACTATCAGTTGGCGGACCTGGTCCGCTTGTACACCGAGCTTCACCAAGCTGCCTTCGGCGCGACCGAGGCATACGGCGGCTCAGCGTGAAGGGATAGGAACGGATACGGCTTGGATGGGTACTGGCGTGCCTTGCAGGCTCAGGGGAGCTGGCGTGGGTGGTGGGAAGCTGGCCGGTGTTGGGAAAATGAGGGCGCTGGTACGCACGAAGGCGGTGCCGTTCCACACAAAGGCATCGTCCCGGTAGGTTTCGGGGCAGCAGGCGCTCTCGTTTGGCTGCCGCATGGACTGCTCCTGCCAGATGTTTCGCCCGATGATGCGCACCTGGCCCTGCTCCAGCCCGCTCTGGCCGAACACGGGCGTGAGCTGATTGTTCGCGAAGCTCAAGACCTCCCAATCCAACGTGTTCGGCACACCCTCCTGCCTTGCCTCCACCAGGATTTGCTGCTGACCGTTGCCCTCCAGGTCCACCAGGTGGTAACGCATGTCCACATAGCGCTTCGTCGGGTCGTTCGGCCAGATGCCCGCCAGGGCATACTGATTTGTGGCGGGATTCCAGTTCCATATCTGCAGGTTGTAGGTGAAGTTGCCGGCGTACTCGCCGCGTTGGTTCTGCAGTACGGGCGTGGGTGAAGGTGGCGGCGATGACCGTCGGTCACCCGCGACGATCACAAACCACTGCTGGCCATTTTGATTGATGTCCGAGTAGGCGTGTTCCTTGACATAAGCGTGCGGCGTGACGATGGTGTTCGGCGTCGGGAAGGGTGTTGCGTTGCCCAGCGGCATGGGCGTGAGGCCGGGCAGCACCTGATTGGCAGGCGTGGGCGTGGCCACCAGTGGCGGATTGAGCGCAGCCGAGTTGATGATCATGCCCGGCGCGGCGGCCTTTTGGGATGCTGGTACCAGGACCTGGCCACACGAAGTCAGCAGCAGGCTCAGCGCCGCGAGCCACGGCGCGAGGCGTTTCATCTACTTCAGATAGTCGGCTGTTTCGGGCGGGCTCCTGAGGCGTGAGAGGGAGGCACAATAGAACACGTGAAATTGGACGGAACGTACACCTTCAACGCACCCCGGAAACGCGTGTGGGATACCCTGCAAAACCCCGAGTCACTGCGCCGCGCCATCCCGGGCGTCGAGTCCTTTGAGCAGACGGGGGCCGACGAGTATCAAGCCAAGATGAAAATTGGGGTCGGGGCCATCAAAGGCAGCTACAACGGCAAAATCCGCGTGTTCGATCAGCGGGAGCCGCGGCACTACAAGCTCAGCGTGGATGCCAGTGGCACGCCCGGCTTCGTGCGCGGTGAAGGCACGTTTGAACTGGTGGAGGAAGGCGCGGACAAAACCATCATCAACTGGTCGGCCGATGCGCAGGTGGGAGGCTTAGTGGCCAGCGTGGGCCAGCGCATGCTGGGCGGAGTGGCCAAAATGACCGTAAACCAGCTCTGGAAATCCATGGAGGCGCAGATCGCGGAGCAGCAGCCTCAGTAGGCTGCGACCAGCCCGGCGGCGATTATTGCCATCGTCTCCGGCTGTGGCTAGGCTGAAGCCGTTCAGCATTGGCTGAACCATTGGA
Organism: Chloroflexota bacterium; assembly: GCA_050695655.1. Taxonomy (GTDB): domain Bacteria; phylum Chloroflexota; class JAJPGV01; order JAJPGV01; family JAJPGV01; genus DATKQD01. The sequence continues at coordinate 6,566 of JBOGTU010000078.1, forward strand.
CATAACACCAGTGGGAAGAGCAGCAGTGGACAGGTCACGGCCGCCAGAGGAGGTATGGCACATGCACCGCATCATCGTCGCCAACAGACGGGGCCACCAGGTGGTGGAGTGGGATGTTACGGATACAGAGGAGGCGCGGCTCCAGATCGCTGAAGCTGAGCGCATCCTGCGCGAGGCGCGTGAGCGCGGCTGCGCCGTCTCCCGCAAGGTGAATGGGCAGCACGTGATCGACAACGGCCCGTTCGACCCAACCGTAGAGGAGTATCAGATCATCGCGCCCATTGCCGGCGGCTAGCCCATGTGGGCGCTGTGGCGGCGGCTGTCCCCGCGTGCTGACTCGGCAGTCGATTCGCGCGAGGTGCCGCTGGAGCGGCCGTGGCTGCAGCGCTGGAGTCATGTGCCCAAGCGCAGCGCTGGCTTCGATTTCAGCGCGGCGGATTATCGCGCGGCATGGGTCCGCGCGCACGAGGTGGCTCGCGCCACCCTGGGCGAGGAACTGTGTTCCACGCTGGCGCATCGCGGGTACCTGGAAGTGCCGTCTCGCCGGTTCCCCGGCATCACCTATCGCCTGCGCGTCGGCCGCCGCATAGAGGTACGGGCGGCGCCCGGCGTCCAAGCACCCTGGCCGGAACGTTTCTTGTGCATCAACCCCACCTATCCCCTGCCGGAAGTCGAGTTCTTTGCGCACCTCTACCTCTACGTTCGCGACCGCGAGGATGAGATCCTGCGCGTCGCGGCACCCCAACCGTGGGACCAGCCCCTGGGCCGAACGTTTTGAGCCAGTTCGCCAGCCGTTGGGTGAAGGGAGCCTTGCTCGGCTGTTGCTGCCAACTTGCGCTTGCGCCGTGCCTCATGAGGCTGGCGAGTGAGTCCACGGGCAGCGTTGGAACGTTTTTTGCTTGGCTGGTTCGCAGTGCGTGCGCTACGCTCAAAGCAGCGAGAGCGCAGTCCATAAGCTTGGCCACGGAGGCACCACAACATGGCAGACGACAGACGAGGACCCCAGCCCGGGACACCCCAAGCTCGGCATGGCGGCGAGGCAGTGAAGCGCAAATACGGCCCGACCTTCTACTCGCAGATCGGCAAGAAGGGCGGCGAGGCGGTGAAGCTGGAAAAGGGGCCGGACTTCTACGCGCAGATCGGTAAGAAGGGTGGCGAGGCCACCAAGCGGGAGCACGGCTCCAAGTTCTACGCCGAGATCGGCCGCAAGGGCGGTGAAAAGGGAGGCGCCAAGGGCCCGCGCAAGGCGGTTTGAGCGCTCGTGCCGGCCACGCTTGTCACCGAGGATGTCACAGCCGGCTGGCCATCACAATGCACAGCGCGCCCGTAGCGCCGACGGAGACGTACTCGACCACGAGCCGCCAGGATGCGTCGCGGGCGAGCAGATGGTGGGTAACCCCTACCACCACATAGAACACCATGAGCAGCGCCGCCGCCCCGGCCGCGGCGCTGAGGACCCAGTAGTTCAATGGCCAAATGACTTCCGCCATGGTCAGGCCAATCACGGCCGCGTACAGGCTGGTGCGCGCCTCCTGCCGCTGCTCCACTGTGAACAGGCGCAGCGCCAGCAGGCCGCCGGTCACTGCCGCGAGCGGCGCGGAGACGAGGGCGCGGGCCTTGGCATCCTCAAGCAGCACGAAGATCGCCAGTGCCACCACGTAGGCGGCCAGCGTTAAGAGCAAGCGGGCTATCTGCGCTTTGCCTGAGGTGGAGGGACGCACCACCTGGTACTCCGCGTAAATGCAGGCATAGAGCAGCGTGGGCGGGCCGAAGACGCCCACCAGCACCACTGAGTTGTTGGCCAGCAGCCGTGCTATTGAGGGCGCTGCCAGCGCCACGCCGGCGGGAATGATCAGTCGCACGGGCGAGAACACGTAGGCCGGGTGCGTGTGCAGCAGGTAGGGCACCGAGACCCCGGCCAGCAGGGCCAGCGCCAGGCCATAGGGCAGGTCGATGCCTGGCCCCAGGGTGAGCGACACGCCCAGAGCCATGGTGAACAGCACCGTGAGGACGAGCAGCCGCTCCTGCGAGATCATGCTGGGGCGTGTTCGGCGACCATCAGCAGCACAGACGAGGTGATGTCGTACGGCTCAAGGTCGTAGCCGCCGTACACGCGGGTGACCCGCAGGCCCGCTCGCTGCAGCAACAGCTCCAGCTCGTAGCGATAGGTGTAACGAAAGTCCAAGGTGGTGACGGTGCGGCGCAGCTGGCCATCCTTCACCTCGTCATAGAAAAACGTGACGCGCTCGATCTGGTCGGCCGTGTCCACTTCCCGTGCGCTGAGCTTGGACACTCGTGAGCCCACCAGCGGATCGTCCATGGTGAACTCGTGAATCAACTTGGCCTCGGTGTCCTGCAAGCTCACGCTGTACGGGTTAATTGTGGAGATGACGAAGAGCCCCTTCGGCGTCACGTGCCGGGCGGCGGAGCGCAAGGTGGCCAGCTGGTCCTTCAAGTCGATCACGTGCATGAAAGCGTTGAGAGTGATGGCCACCAACGGAAACGCGCGGCCCAGGTCGAACGCACGCATGTCACCCCGCAGGAGCTGCAGGCTCGCCACCGGGGTGCTCCGGCCGATTTCGAGCATTTCTTCTGACGAGTCCAGGCCCACGGCTTCAAAGCCCGCCTCAGCGAGGCTGCGCGCCACTCGGCCAGTGCCACAGCCCAGATCCAGGAATGGCCCGCCGGTGCGGCGAATCAGCTCGTGGTAAAAGGGCAGATCGCGGTCGTACTCCGCGTACTCCAGCTCATAGTAGCGAGCCAGCTCGTTATAACCCATGGCTACCGGGCCGGTATCGGGCGGATCAAGCTGCTGACGGCTCAGCCCGCGCGGGCGGCGCGCAACACCACGGCGTGCTCTGCCTGCATCTGCTGCATCAGGTCAGGCGCCGTGAGCAGGTCGATGGCGGTGAATGCCAGCGCCTTGGCGCCATCCATCAACGCGCGGTCGCCCGCGGGCGAAATGGCCGCGGCCGCGAACTCGCGGGTGTGATTGGGGATACCGTCGGCGATCTTGATCGTGGGGTGAATGGCGGGCAACAGCCAGCTGATGTTGCCCATGTCCGTGGAGCCGAGCAGGCGCTCGTCGTCCATGGGGCAGTCCACGTCCAGCCGCTGCATCGCGTCCTGGTACAGGCCGGCGGCCGTTTTGTTGCTGAGGATGGTTTCGTAGCGCGCGGACAGTTCCTTGAAGGTGGCACCGGTGCCTGTGGCCAGGGCGCCGGCCTGGAAACAGTTCCTCACCTGTGACATCAGCGCGTCGAGCGCGGCATTGTCCGTGTCGCGCACCATGAATTCACCCCGCGTGTAGTCCGGCACGATGTTGGCCGCGTCGCCTCCGCGGCGGATCACCCCGTGGACGCGGGCTGATGCACGGATGTGCTGGCGCAGGGCATCCACGTTGTTGAAGCTGAGGATAAGCGCATTGAGCGCGTTCAGCCCCTTCTCGGGGCTGGCGGCGGCGTGTGCCGGGCGGCCTCGAAACTCTACGTCGAAGTGCTCGCAAGCCTGGGCCCGGCAGCACACCACGCTGTAGCTGGTGGGGTGGATCATCATGGCGGCGTCGATGCCCTGGAAGGCGCCGCCGTTCGCCAGCAGTATCTTGCCGCCGCCACCCTCCTCGGCGGGGGTGCCGATGATCCTAGCCTGCCCGTGCAGGTGATCGCGCACTGCCTGAACGCCGATCATGGCGCCGATGGGCGTCGCGGCCATGATGTTGTGCCCGCAGGCATGGCCGATCTCCGGCAGGGCGTCGTACTCGGCCAGGAAGGCGATAGTGGCACCAGCGGCGCCATTCGCGGGCGCCTGAGCTTGCCAGGCCGTGGTCAGCCCAGCCAGGGCCAGCTCAGCTTGCCACCCCAGCGAGCGGCACATGTCCACCAGCGCGCCCGCTGACCGAACTTCCTGGAAACAGAGCTCGGGATCGCCGTGGATGTGATGGCTGAGGCCCACGAGCTGCGCCTGGTGGGCATCGATCGCCGCCGCTGCTGCTCGCTTGAGGTCGTCGTTCACGCTGCCAGTCTACCCAATGGTCGCGGGCGACAGTGCCGGCAAGTGCAACATCAGCACCTCCAGCGCAAGCCGGGTGTTGGTAGTGCCTGCCACGTGGCCGATGGTGCGCTGCATCGCCTGGACGGCCCGTCGCACCTCGGCGGGCGGGCACTCGGCCGCGGCGCGGGCCAGCGTGGCGGAATGATCGCCATTCACCGCCAGGTGCGGGCAGCCCTCCGCCACCAGCAGCAGATCGCGCAGCCAGCTCAGCCACAGCGCCAGCACTTCGGCCAGTTCGGAAGGGTTGCTGGCCGCGGAGGCGGCCAGCTGCTCCGCCGCGCGGAAGCGAGCCGCGGTGCTCGCTCCCAGCAGCTCCACCAGGTGAGCCAGCGCGGCCCGGCGTATCTCCAACAGCTCCGGCTCCCCGGCTGCCTGCAGCGCCCAGCCGATGCGCCCGGCGGCCAGTCCCGCCAAGTCCTCGGACTGGCCGGACTCGAGTGCTGCTTTGGCGGCGATGGCGGCGGCGATGTCCGCGCGGCCAACCAGCCGCAGCGGCACGGGCCGGCAGCGGGACACCACGGTAGGCAGCAGGTTCAGCGCGGCGGGCGCGGTGAGGATCATACGCACACTGGCCGCTGGCTCCTCCAGCGTCTTCAGCAGGGCATTCTGCGCCGGCAGCGTGAGCTGATCGGCATTGAGCAGCGCATACACCTTCCAACGCCCTTCGTAGGGCAGCAGGTTCGAGGCGTATTGCACCGCCCGCACCTGATCGATGATCGAGCTGCGCTCGGCCGTCCACTCGTCCAGCACGGTGATATCGGGGTGGGCGCCGGCCAGCGCCTTGATGCAGCTGCCGCACTCGTAGCAGGGCCCCGGCTGACCGGCGGCGGCGAAAGGCTGCAGAGCGCCGAACAAGCTGGTCTGCGCTTCGCCCTGCCAGCCGGTGCAGTTGAACGCCATGGCCAGTTCACGCGCCAGGAGCGACTTGCCGATGCGCGGCGGCCCGGTGATGAGGTATGCGTGAGGGCCATTGCCGGCGGCCAGGTCAGCCTGGAGCGCCTCCACGGCCCGCGGGTGGCCCCGTGTGCGCCACACGGCTCAGGAGTTGGGCAGCCCCAGCAGCCGCCTCGCGTTGCCGGAGTAGATGAGCTCCTGATCGGCGGCGCTGAAGCCCGCATCCTGCACGGACTGGACGGCCATCTCCAGGTCGCCCAGCCCAAAAGGGTAGTCGCTGCCCAGCAGCAGGTGATCGGTTCCGAATACCTGTGCCGCCAGGTGGATGGAGGGCACGTGGTAGCTCACCAGGTCGTAATACAGCTCCTTCATGTACTCCGTTGGCGGCCGGGGGATGCCTTTGCAGGCCGGGTGCGAGCGATACGCGCCCTCCACGCGGCCGATGAGGTAGGGCAGCATGCCGCCCAGGTGCGGCACGATGAGCTGCATGCGGCGGTACTTCTCGAACATGCCGCTGAAGATCATGCGGTACACGGTCACCCCGGTATCGAAGATGAAGCCGAGGGTGGAGGCCATGTTGTAGTCGACCACCATGTCCGCGCAGCTGGGCGTCATGGGGTGCAGCAGCACGGTGAGGCCGCGCCTGTCAATCTCCTCGAACAGCGGCGCCAGCTGGGGGTTGTCCAGGCGCAGGCCGTTGATGTTGGAGCCGAGCAGCAGGCCCGCCAGCTGCAGCTGATCCATGCAGCGCGCCAGTTCGTCAAGCGCATCGTCCAGGTTGGGCAGCGGTACGCTGCCGAAGGCCAGAAAGTGGTCCGGGTGCGCCCTCACCTCTGCCGCGAAGAGGTCGTTCGACATTTGCGCCAGGCTCTTGCGGGTTTCGCGGTCGCCTTCGTAAGCTTGCGGCAGCGAGAGCGAGAGCACCTGGTAATCTACCCCCAGCCGCTCCATGAGCCGCAAGCGCTCGTCCACCGTCCACATGGCCGGATTTTTTTTGACCTTGTTGTCGAGCAGGCTCTTGGTGGCCTTCTCCTCGGCGGAACGAGGGTTGGCCAGTACGCGGTCCAGTTCGGCGATGTAGCGCTCCGGGAACAGGTGGGCGTGGACATCGATCTTCATCGCGCCCAGCTTACCAGGGCGGGAGCGTACGAACCGGAGGGGGCGGACTCAGCGGCCGGCGCTGGCGACTGTCGGCGGCGCCATGCGGCGGGCGATGGCGGCTTGCAGTTCCGGCGCCTTGCCGCGATCTCGCAGGTTGCGGTTTTGGCGCAGGTCCTCGTTGACGCAGAAGCGAGTGATGGCTTCCTTCACCGAGGGCTCGATCTGCATGTAGCGCACAGCGTATGCGTGAATGTCCTTGCGGCCGGGCGTTTCGATCATGCGCAGGATCTGTGACTCCATCCACATCATGCCGGGCACGTCGGGCAGGCTGAATTGCATCTGAAATTCCTCGGCCGGCTTCATCCGCACAGGTAAGCGGACGCGCATACCGCCCGCCGAGATGTCCAGCGCATCGCCGTTCACTTCGCCAGCCGGATCGTGCCGAACCACCACAATGGCCAGTGGCGGCGCGAGATCCACGCGGAGGCTTTCCCGCCGCTTGGAGCTGTCGGCGGCGGCCGCCGTGGCGTTGCCGCTTACCCGCTCCACCTGAATTTGCCCGCCAACCTCAACCTCGCAGTTGAGGGCTGGGCCGCCGCGCAGGATGAGGTCCTTGGCCGCCTTGAGCTTGGAGTGCTCTATGGAGGCGTCGGCGATGATGGAACCCGAGGTGCTCTCGATGGATGCGAAGCGGGCGCGGCTGAGGTAGATGTCGTTCTCGGCGCGCACCATGGCGAGGCGGTCGGTCGTGCCGTTCACTGCGCCGGTGATAAACACGCTGCCCGCCTCGCTGGCAACCAGCCCACCCTCCACCATGCCGAAGATGTGCGCGTCGAAACCAGCCACCACTTCAAAGCCGGTGCGCACGCAGCCGTAGACCTCGATCTCGCCGAGATAGCGCACGTTACCCTTGCGGAAGTCCACGTCGCCGAAGACGGTCAGCAGGTCGAGCACGTCGATGCAGCCGTCGCGCCAGCGCAGGTGCCCATCCATGTTGGCTACCAGCGCCAAGCCATCGTCGCTGATGCGGACGTTGCGGCCCACGGGGTACTTGGCGTCCTTCACCCGCGGCGGCTGGATGCGCTGGCCAAAGACGTTGAAGCCGGGCTGGCCAGGGTCGGCTGGGATTTTCCGCGCAATGGTCTCACCGCTGCGCAGCTCCTTCACGTTTTCCAGGTTGCGGTAGTCCACCTGGCCGTTGTCGTCGGTGGTTGGCAGCAAAGTGGGTGGCATCACCAGCATTTCGATCTCAGCGTCGGACCCGCGCCGAGCCGGCGCGCCACGGGCCACCACGGCTTCGTTGCCGGTGACGCGGTTCCACACCAGATCGCGGATGGCGGCTTCGTCGATGCCGTAGCTGATGTGCCGCTGTCGCAGCTCGCCGATGAGCTGTTTCACCATGGCCTCGGCCGAGCCTAGCTTGGGGATAGAGGTCAGGGTGAGGCCCAGTGCGAGGCCCCCCTCCAGCACGCGTATCGTGTAGTTCAGTCCAGTCTCTGCCACTGTCCCATCCTCAATCCATGTGCGCGTGGCTGCCGCTCAGCCGCGCGCCTCCACCTCATCCAGCCGCAGATGCAGCTCCTGGAGCTGATCGGGCGCCACTGGCGAGGGCGCCTGCATGAGCAAATCCATCGCCGCCTGATTCTTGGGGAAGGCCATCACCTCGCGGATGTTGTCCTCGTCCACCATCAGCATAACGGTTCGTTCAATGCCCATGGCAATGCCGCCGTGCGGTGGAGCTCCATAGTCAAAGGCTTCCAACATGTGGCCAAACTGCTCGCGAATCTGTTCATCGCTCAGGCCGAGCAATTTGAAGACCGCGCGCTGCAGCGGCGCCCGATGGATCCGCACACTCCCACCCCCAACCTCATAGCCGTTGCAGGCCAGATCATACTGCTTGGCGCCTACGCTGGCTGGGTCGCCTTCCAACGCCTCCTCGCTGGCCGGTTCTGGCGAGGAGAAGGGGTTGTGCATGGCGTGCCAGCGCCGTTGGTCGGGCAGCCACTCCAGCAGCGGAAAGTCGGTGATCCACACGAAGGCCAGCTCGTCGTCGTTCACCAGCCCCCGACGCCGCCCCACCTCCAGCCGCAGCCGGCCCAGCACACTGGCGGCCACCGGGGCAGCATCCGCGACGAGCAGCAGCAAATCGCCCGGCTGAGCTTTGGTGGCCGCGATCAAGGCGGTGGCTTCGGCCGCTGCCACAAAGCGCGCTACCCCACCGCGCAAGGTTCGCCCGTCGGTATCCACGGCCAGCGTCACCAGGCCCTTGGCCCCCCACTGCTTGGCTTGCTCGATGAGCGCGTCACACTCCTTGCGGCTGAGCTCGCCCCAACCGGGCGCGGCCAGCGCCTGGACTATGCCGCCCGCGTTCAGCGCACCGGCAAAGGCGCTGAACTGGCTCGCCCGCAGCGCGTTGGACACGTCGGCCAGCTCCACGCCAAAGCGCATGTCCGGCTTGTCGCTGCCAAAGCGCGCCAGCGCTTCGCGATAGGTGATGCGGGGGAAGGGGCTGGAGCGCAGCCGCCGTCGCGAGCAGTGCTCCACGAGGCGCGTGTACAGGCCTTCGATCAGGCCCATCACGTCGCCTTCGTCCACGAAGGACATTTCCAGGTCAAGCTGGCTGAATTCCGGCTGGCGGTCGGCGCGGCTGTCCTCGTCTCGAAAGCAGCGAGCAATCTGGTAATAGCGGTCCAGGCCAGCCACCATCAGCAGCTGCTTCAATTGCTGGGGCGATTGCGGCAGGGCGTAGAACTCGCCGGGGTGAATGCGGCTGGGCACCAGGTAGTCGCGCGCCCCCTCCGGCGTACTTTTGATGAGGATTGGCGTCTCCACTTCGATGAAGTCGCGTGCGTCCAGGTACTCGCGAATGGTTCGCACCACCTGGTGGCGGGTGATGACGTTGCTTTTCAACCGCTCGCGGCGCAGGTCCAGGTAGCGATACTTCAGCCGCACCGCTTCGTCCACATCCGTCTCGCGGTTGACTTCGAAGGGCAGTGGGCGGGCCGCGCTCAGCACTTCCAGCTCCTGCACCTGCACCTCAACCTCGCCGGTGGGCAAGTCCGCGTTCTCGCGGCCGGCTTCGCGTCGCACTAATTGGCCGCGCACGCCCAGTACCCACTCATTGCGGAGCTGGTCGGCTTCGGCTCGCAGCGCGGGGTGCTCTTCTGGGTTCAGCACGAGTTGAACAAGCCCGTAGCGGTCGCGCAGGTCAATGAACACCAGGCCCCCATGATCGCGCCGGCGGTGCACCCAGCCTTGCACCACCACCACCTGGCCGGCATGCTCGGAGCGCAGTTCCCCGCAGCGATGCGTCCGCTTGAATCTCATTGGCTGACCGCGGCGGCGGCGTCCCGAACCACTGCTGAAGAGTATAGGTGTGGTGGTTGGTCGGCTCAGCGTGGTCGCTTTTTCGCTTACAGCGGCCTGAGCATCACCTTGATGGCGTCGCCGTGGCGATTGTCGGCCAACTCCAGCGCCTCGGGCAAACGGTCCAGCGGCAGGCTGTGCGAGATGAGGGGCGCAACGTCCACCTGGCGCCGCTCGATCATGCGCATGGCCAGCCGAAAGCAGGCCAGCCTCGGCTCGGCCTGAGCGCCCACCGCGTGGTAGGCGGTGACTTCCTTGCGCAGCACCATGTTGTGATCCAGCGTTGTGGCGCCGTGCGGCAGCCCGAAGCGCAGGATGGCACCCTGGTAGCTGGCCAGCTGGTAGGTGAGGTCGATCGCTTCCTGACCCCCCGCGGCGTCGATCACCAGGTCCGGTCCGGGGGCCATGTGCGCGGCGGCACTCTGCACGGCGGCTGCATCTTCGGCATCGACCACGGCATCCAAACCCAGGGGCTCGGCGGCTTGTCGCCGCGCGGCGCGCCGCTCAAAGCCAACCACGGTGCGTGCGCCCATGCCCAGCACCTGCCCCAGAAAGTGCCGGCCGGCCGGGCCCAGGCCCACGATGGCGACGGATTTGTCCAGCAGCGAGCCAACCGGCCGCAGTGCGTGCAGAATGGTGCCGAGCTGCTGGGCCTGCAGTGCCACATCCGCATCGAGCTCTTCGGACGCGGGAATGCAGCAGCGGTCGGGGATGGCCAGGTACTCGGCCCAGCCATTGCCTAATGGTGGCATGGCGAGCACCCGCTGACCTTCCTGGAACTCCGCCGAGCGGCTGGCCATGACCCGGCCCAAAAATTCGTGCCCGCTGCAGCCAGGGATGAGCTCGCGCCCGGGCCGGGCGACTGCGCCATGCGCGTAGACGCCCAGGTCGCTGCCGCATACGGCCGCGCTTTCCATGCGCAGCAGAAGCTCGCCCGCCGCCGGCTCCGGCAGGGGCACCTCCTTGAGGGCGACATCCCGCGGGCCTTGAATGACTGATGCCAACATCGCTTTCACAACTGTTGCTCCTTGGCCGTTTCACGCTCGCTCCGGGGCTGCCGCCGCGGGTGGGGACGCGCTAGCCAAGCATGGATCGTCCGTGGGGCGCGCGTCAAACCGGCAAGCTGCCAGCGCGCTGTATCATAAGCTTCCCGCCAATGGTTCGGCCGTTTACCCTCGATGTCGCCTTTCTGCCGGTGGAGGTGGGCCCGCGCCCCCGATCGGCCGTGGTGGTGATCGACGTGCTGCGCGCCAGCTCCAGCATCATCACGCTGTTCGATCGCGGCTGCGCCTCGATTGGCGTGGCCGACTCGGTGGACGCGGCGCGGGCGGCGGCCGCGGCCTTCGCGGCCCGTGGCCAGGCCGCGCCTATGCTGTGTGGCGAAGTTGGGGGGCTGGCGCCATACGGCTTTGACTACGGCAATTCGCCTTCCGAGTTTTCCGAGCTGGACTTTGCCGGCCGTCACGTGGTGATGGCCACAACCAACGGCACGCGGGCGCTGCACGCCGCGGCTGACACAGGCGCCACCCTGGTTGGTGCGCTCCTGAACGCCAACGCCGCGGTGCGCCGCGCCCTCGAACTGGTGGCGCGATTGGATGAAGTGCTGCTGGTGTGCTCCGGCCGGGCTGGCCGCTTTGTGCTGGACGACGCGGTGACCGCCGGCTACCTGTGCCACGTGCTGCTCAGCGAGGCCAAGGTGCGGGGTCTGCCCGTGAACCAGTCCAACTCCGCTGTCGCGGCCTACCGCTTGTACCACTCGTTCCCCAACCTGCTGGCGGCTCTGAATGAGTCCGACAGCGCCAGAGCGCTGCACTCCATCCGCTTGGGCGGCGACGTAGCCTACTGCGCGCGCCCGTCCTTCAGTAAGACGGTGCCCCAGCTCGCAGTTTTCAGCGCATCGGCGGATGAGCCCCGAGGCCTGTATATCCTGTGAAGAATAGGCTTACCTGGTGGTGATATGGTAAGATGAGGCATGTGGTCGAAGCTCTCGGTGAAGGGCCAGCTGGTGGTACCCAAAGCGCTGCGCGATGCGCTGGAGTGGCTGCCTGGGGACCAGTTGGAGCTGGAGCTCACGGAGGTGGGCGATCTGGCCGTGCGCAAGCCACTGGGCAAGCCGGTACTGCGGCTGCGTGGCTTTCTCGCCGGCGGTGAGCCACTGGCTGAGGATGTGGTGCGCGACCGGCGTGCAGAGATCGCTTCGGATATGGCAGAGGCGGGCGCGCTCGTGCTGCGCGAAGACAAGGGCGTGTACCAGGCGGGGGCGACCTCGGAGGCGTGGCCGGCTCCTTCGGCGGTGACGTTGGAGGAGTTTCTGGCGCGTCGCGCTCGAGCCGGCTGGCGGGAGGGCGCGGGCCGGCCGCGTCCCTGAAGGCCGGCTGAGACAGCTGACGTGCAGGCTGTGCTGGACAGCTGGGCGGTGCTGGCTTATTTGCAGGATGAGCCCGCCGCCGACCGGGTGGCCCGCTACCTGGAACAGGGTGAGTGCGTACTCAACGTCGTGAACTGCACTGAGGTGCTGTACCAGCTCATGCGGCGCCGAGGCCACGCGGCGGCTGGCCGTTTCCTGCATGATGTGGCGGATCCGCGGTCACCCGTTCGGCTCATGGTGGCTGGGCCTCGGCTGGCGAACCGTGCAGCGGAGGTGAAGGCTGGCGGTGGTATGTCGCTGGCCGGTGCCTACGCGGCAGCGACCACGCTCCTGCTGCCCGAGGGCATTCTGCTGACGGGCGACCCCGAGCTGCTGCTTGGCTCATCTCGCTGGGGCTACCAGGTGGAGTGGTTGGGCGCTGGGGAAGGCTGACCATCCGCGCCGGGTACGCGGAAGGGAGCCGGCTTGCGACCGGTGCCGATCATTGGCACGTAGCGTTCGGAAGTTCCGCGGCCCAGTACCAGCGCGGCCACCTGGCGGCCTAAACGCACGGCGTAATTTGTACCGCGGTCCTCGGGGTAGATCTGGGTGGTGTTGATGAGGTACAGGTCGCGGATGGGGGTCGTCAGCGGTGGCTGCAGGCGGGCATAGTCCACGTTCACGATGGGCTGAGCCTGGCTGTCCTTGAACAGCCAGGCACCCGCGATCCAGTCCGGCGTAAAGGCCGGCTGAAGGCTTGCCAGGTGGAGCAGGTAGGCGTGGAGAAAGCCGTCCATATCTTGCGAGAAGAGGGGATCTGAGGGCGGCATGTAGCGCGAGAGGTACACCAGGTGCCGGCCGTTATAGCGTTCGGGCGGCATGAAGTTGGTGTGCTCCACCACGGCGGTGAAGGGCAGCTCCGGCGCGCTGATGTTCATCCAGTAGATGTCCGTCAGCGGCCGGCGCAGGCTGAGCAGCAGGCATGACGCCCCCTCGTACCGGATGGCCCGCAGCCCGTCAGCGTAGGCCTTGGGAAAGGCCGGCACCAGGCGCAGGGCATCGCGATTGTGCAGCGCCAGGATCACGCGGTCGAAATCGTGCGTCTCGCCATCCAGGCTCACGCTCACGCCGCCCCCAGCGAGCGGCGTAAGCGTGGAAACAGGGCAGCCGGTACGGACCTTTGCGCCGGCTGCGCGCAACGCCGAGGCGAGCGCATCGATCAGCACTTGAAAGCTCAGGTTGAAGTAGCCCAGCTGCTCGCGCCCACCCTGGCGCGATGCGCCCCGCGCGGCAATCTTGCCCCAGAACCAGACCATGGAGGCCTCCCTGCTCCAATCCGAGAATTTGGCCTGCAGCATGGGGCCCCACACCACGTCGAAGGCGCGGCGCCCCACTGCCCGCCGGAGCCAGCTCCAGGCGCTTATCCCTTCGAACAGGCCGCGGCGGTTGACGCGCATCAGCAGCAGGGTCACCAGGCCGAAGCGCAGCTTGTCGATTGGGCTTAGCCAGGGCAGGTGCAAGAGGCCGCTGGGTGTGCCAAAGGGGACAACTCGGCTGGCGTGGTATAGGCCCATCTTGGGCTGGAGCCACAGCAGGCGGCGTTCGATGCCCAGCTGCCGTGCCAGGTCCAGCATGTCCAGGTCGGACCGAAAGAGGTGATGGTAGAAGCGCTCCAATGGCGCCCCCTCGATAGTGACGGTTCCAGCCTGGCCACCCAGAGCCGGCGCCGCCTCGAACACACTGACATCGTGGCCGGCCCGGGCAATCTCCAGCGCGGCCGTGAGCCCGCCGATGCCACCGCCAATGACCGCGACGTTCAGCGGCTGACGCCTGGAAAGGTCAGCGCGGCGAAGCCGAGCATGCCAGGGCTCAACCCACGACCGGGAAAACCAGCAGCCGGCCGTTGAGCGTATCCGACACGACCACCTGGCCCGCGCTGGTGACGGCGATGCCGGTTGGGGCGGACAGGGAGGATGCGTCGCTGCCGACACCGCCCCAGGCC
>JBOGTU010000079.1:0-1549 GCA_050695655.1 Chloroflexota bacterium
ATGCTGGGCGACCTCACACGCCTGCTGAAAGCCGGCAACGTCGAGATCGGCGATAGCCTGGTGACGCCCAGCAAATTGGCGGACCTGTTGAGGTTGATCGATACCGGCCAGATCAGCGGCAAGATCGCCAAGGACGTGCTGGAGGAGATGTTCGCCACTGGCCACATGCCTGCCGACATCGTCCGCGCTCGTGGCCTCACTCAGATCAGCGATGATGCGGACCTGCGCGCGGCGTGCGACTCAGCCATCGCGGCCAATCCACAGTCCGTGGCGGACTATCGAGCCGGCAAAGAGCGCGCACTCCAATTCCTGGTGGGCCAGGTGATGAAGGCCACGCGCGGCCAGGCCAACCCCGCCAAGCTGAGCGAGCTGCTGCGCACACTGCTGGCGGCTGCTCGTGAGTAGCGCAGCCCCACGGCCGGCATCCGCGAGCGCGACTGCCGGTGGAAGCGCGAATGGGCAGCACGCCATTGCCGGCCAGGTGAACCCCTACGCCATGGCGCTGGAGCAGTTCAACCAGGTGGCTGAGCTGTTGCGACTGGAGCCGGCGGTGGCCGAGATTCTGCGCCAGCCGCACCGCGAGCTCACAGTGCACTTCCCCGTGCGCATGGATGATGGCAGCACACGCGTGTTCACCGGCTACCGCGTGCACCACAACATCGCCCGTGGGCCGGCCAAAGGCGGCATCCGCTACCACCCCGAGACGGATGCGGACGAAGTGCGCGCGCTGGCCATGTGGATGACCTGGAAGTGTGCCATCGCGGGCCTGCCCTTCGGCGGTGCAAAAGGCGGCGTGGTGTGTGACCCGGCTGAGATGTCGCTGGCTGAGCTGGAGCGGATGACCCGCCGCTTCACGACCGAGATCAGCCTGCTCATTTCGCCGGATCGGGACATCCCCGCGCCCGACGTGAACACCAATGCGCAAGTCATGGCCTGGATGATGGACACCTACTCCATGCACGCCGGCCACTCGGTGACCAGCGTGGTCACCGGCAAACCGATCGCGGTGGGAGGCTCCGAAGGGCGGGCCGAGGCCACAGGTCGCGGCGTGGTGTTCATGGTGGAGGAGGCCCTGCGTACGCAGGGGCAGGGGCTGGCCGGGCGTACGGCTGTGGTGCAGGGCTTTGGCAACGTAGGCTCGGTCACCGCGCGTTTGCTGCACGAAGGTGGCGCCCGGGTGCTGGCCGTGTCAGATGTGCGGGGCGGCGTGTTCAGCGCCGCCGGGTTGGACGTACCGCGCCTGCTGGAGCACGTGCGGGAGGCGGGCAGTGTGGGCGGCTTCCCCGGCACACAGCCCCTCAGCAATCAGGAGCTGCTGGCGCTGGAGTGCGACCTGCTGGTGCCGGCGGCCTACCAAAACCAGCTCACCGGCGCCAACGCGGGCCAGGTGCGGGCCAAACTGGTGGCCGAGGGCGCCAATGGCCCCACCACGCCCGAGGCCGCCGCCATCCTGGAGGATCGGGGCATCCCCATCATCCCGGACGTGCTGTGCAACGCCGGCGGCGTGACGGTGTCCTACTTCGAGTGGGTGCAGGACATCCAGCAATTC
>JBOGTU010000080.1:0-14273 GCA_050695655.1 Chloroflexota bacterium
GTTCGGGCCATGCTGTTCGCCGATGTCAAGAATTTCAGCAAGCTCCACGACGAGCAAACGCCTGCCTTCTTTCAGCATTTTCTGGCAGAGGTGCGGCACCTGATTGACGCGACGGCTGAGAAGCCCCTGTTCCAGAACACCTGGGGCGACGGATTATTCCTGGTGTTTAGCCACGTGCTGCCCGCCGCCACTTTTGCCTGGTCACTATTGCAAAGGGTCGAGGCGGTGAACTGGGCGAAGTTCGGCTTGCCTCACGACACCGCGGTGCGTATTGGGCTTCACGCCGGTCCGGTATACCCCAGGCACGATCCGATTGTGGGCAAACAGAACTTCTTTGGCAGCCATGTGAACCGCGCTGCCCGCATTGAGCCGGTCACAACCCCCGGATGCGCGTTTGCTACCGAGCAATTCGCAGCACTCCTGGCGGTAGATAGCACGGACTTTCGCTGTGAGTATGTCGGGGTCGAAGACTTGGCTAAGGGCTACGACCGCTGCACCCTCTACCGATTGACCCGCAGCACATGAAGCAGCACAGGTGCCGATGCTTGCGCGCGCAGGCATTAGCAGGAGCCCCTCGGTTCAGTTCAGCTGCACTACCAGGGCGCGGACGATGCCGGGGATGGCGCGGATGTGGGCCAGCACGGTGGCGGGAATGGGGTCGTCCAGGATGAGGATCATCACGGAATCCTCGCCGCGCGCGGTGAGGCGGCCCACCTCCATGCCGCAGATGTTCACGTCGGCGTTGCCGAGCTCTGTGCCTACGCGGCCAACCATGCCAGGCTGGTCGCGGTGCTGGGCCACCAGCCAGATGCCGGCCGCCGGCACGCTTACGCGGTAGCCATTCAGGCGGACGATGCGCGCCTCGCCGTACTCCACCGTGCCGGCCAGCACGGTGTCGCCTACCCGCAGCGTGACCAGGCTCTCGTAGTTAGGAATGTCAAAGACTTTCTTCTCGGCCACGTTCAGGCCGCGAGCCGTAGCGAGAGTCTGCGCGTTCACCAGGTTCACGCGCTCCTCAGACGTGGCTTCGAGAATGCCCTTCAGCACGTAGGCGGTGATGGGTGCAATGGGGTAGCGGGCGACGGCGCCGCCGGCCATGACCTCGATGTCACCCAGCGGCTCCTGCATCTGGCTGTACAGGCGGCCCAGTTTCTCCGCCAGCGCCAGGAAGGGCCGGAGCGCCTCCAACTCCTCCGGCAGCAGCGCCGGCGCGTTCACCGCGTAGCGTGGCTGCCGGCCTTGCTGCACCTCCTCCAGTTGGTGGGCGATGTCGATCGCCACGGCGATCTGCGCCTCCTCCGTGGAGCCACCCAGGTGCGGCGTCACTACCAGCTTGCCGCTCGCCTTAACAAGCGGGTTATCCAGGGCTGGTTCGTGCGTGAACACATCCACCGCCGCGCCCGCCACGCGCTGCTCCGTCACCGCGCTGGCCAGGGCCTGCTCGTCGATGATGCCGCCGCGGGCGCAGTTCACGAGCCGCAGGGTGGGCTTGGCGAGCGCCAGCTCCGCCGCGCCGATGAGGTTCGTTGTCGCCGGCGTGAGGGGCGCGTGTACGGTGAGGAAGTCAGCCCGGCGCATCACTTCCGCCAACGGCAGCAGCTCGATGCCCGCCGCGCGCGCCTGCTCGGCCGTGACGAACGGGTCGTAGGCCACGATGTCCATCTCAAAGGCGCGGGCGCGTCGCGCCACCTCCCAGCCGATCTTCCCCAGCCCTACTACTGCCAGGGTGCGGCCATGCAGCTCGGCGCCCATGAAGCGCGAGCGTTCCCAGCGACCGGCTTTGAGCGATTGGTGAGCATCCGGAATGTTGCGGGCCAGGGCCAGCAGCATGGCGAAGGTGTGCTCCGTGGCGGCGATGGTGTTTCCAGTGGGTGCATTCACCACCAGCACGCCCTGCCGCGTGGCGGCGGCAACGTCGATGTTGTCCACGCCCACTCCAGCGCGCCCGATCACCCGCAGCTTCGTGCCCGCGGCGATGACCTCCGCGGTCACCCGCGTTTCGCTGCGCACCACCAGCGCCTCGTAGCCGGGGATGACTCGCAGCAGCTCCGCGGGGGCCAGGCCGGTGTGCAGGTCCACTTCGGCGAAGCGCCGCAACTCCTCGACGCCCTGGCTGGCGATGGGGTCGGCGACCAGAACCTTCACTGCGTGCCGATCAGGTCGGCCAGGCTGGCCAGGCCCAGCGGGATCATCACCTCGCTGGCGCTGAGGGCGCCGTGCAGGCCGCGATAGTTCCAGGCGCGCTGCGAATACTGGTACCACAGGGCCGCGCGCTGTTGGGCGATCAGCAGCACGTTGCCGGCACGCTCCAGGAAGCGTGGCGAGGGCGCGTCCGGCCCAAAGAGCCCGCGATCGATCGCCTGGCTCATCTCCAGCACCTCGGCTGTGCCCTCGAAGCGCTGCCGCAGGGTGCTCATCGATCGTGCCAGGCCGTCCTGCTCCACGTCCAGGAACACGCAGCGAGGCCCGCCCGCCGGCAAGATGCGGGCCCCGGCGGCGTTCCGGGCCAGCACGCTCGTGACCTCGGGGCAGTCGTTGAGACGCACCACCCGCTCCTGATCCACAGCGATGTGGCCGTGGTCGGCCAGCAGCAGCACGCCCACGTCCTGGGCCATGGCTGGCGGCAGCTCGGCGATGGCGGCCGCGAACAGCCCCAGCACCGATGCCCCCGCCAGCGCCGCCTCTTCTGAATCCGGCCCGAAACGGTGGCTGACGCTGTCAACCTCGGGCCAGTAGACATAAGAGAATGCCGGGCGTTCGGTCGTGCGGATAGCGTCGCACATGGCGGCCAGCAACGCGGGCAAGGAGCCGTAGGAGGTGAACTGGCTGCCGGCGTGGGTGGCGCGGGAATAGGTTTGGTGCTGAAAGCCGGTGGGCAGAAAGCTGCGGCAGGCTACGCCGGCCGCCGTGAGTGCCTGAAAGATGGTGGGGCCGTCGAACAGCTCGGCGGGGTAACCGCCGAAGCGGGCCAGGACGTCTCGATCGGGCGAGTCGGCGGGTGCGTAGGGCAGGGATTGGATGGTTTGACCCCAGTGCCGGTCGATGATCCACCACTCGTACACGCTGTGCAGCGCGGGGCTCTGGCCCGATGCCAGCGAGGTGAGCGCGGCAGCGGTAGACGAGGGGAAGACGGTGGTGCCAGGCCGCAGCACGCCCGCCTCCTGAAAGCGCCGCAGCAGCGGCACGCGCGGCAGCAGCCGGAGCGCCAGGTTCCAGCCGAAGCCATCAAGTACCAGCAGCACCAGGTGCCGGTAGTGGTGCAGCCGCTCGGCCAGCGCCGCGGGCAGGCCCGAGGGTGTGGGCGCGCCACCCAACCCGTGGACGATGGCGCGCGGGACCTCCAGCAGGCAGGCGCCGCCATAGTCGGGCGGAACCTCCGCCAACGGGTCCCATTCAGTTGCGAGAGGCATACGTTCCCCTCAAGCATACGGGGCAGGGGAGCATCCGGCCGGTGCCGAACGCCTGCCACGCTGGACGCGCGGCCGGTGAACCTGCTACAACGCTCGGGGCAGTGAGAAGGAGAAGCGTGAATTGACGGCACTGAACTTTGCCTTGTGGGATCCGATGGATGTGCCCGCGGTGGACTCCTACGCGGACTTCTATGACCGCCACGTGGAAACCGCGCAGCGCGTCGAGCAGCTGGGGTTCCATTCGTACTTCATCATCGAGCACCAGAATGTGCCTACGCGGCGCATCACCGCGCCTACCGTGTTCCTCGCCGCCGTGGCGCGCGCGACCAGCACGCTGCGCATCGGCGCCATGATGTGGCAGCTGCCCTTTCACCACCCCATCCGCCTGGCGCAGGACGTAGCCACGCTGGATCAGCTCTCCCGCGGGCGCGTGGAGTTTGGCACCGGCATAGGAGTGCACGAGCACGAGTTCATCCGCTGGGGGGTGGACTACTACCAGCGCGCCGCCATGAGCGAGGAGGCGCTGAAGATCATCAAGATGGCCTGGACGCAAGACGAGGTGACGTTTGAGGGGAAGTACCACACCTTCGACGAGGCACTGCCGCACCCGCGACCGTACCAGCAGCCCCACCCGCCGATCTGGGCGGCAGTGCACAGCGACGCGGCGGTGGAGTTTGCCGCGCGCAACAACTACAACGTGGCCCAGAACATCGACACGGATGAGGTGGTCGCGCGCAAGTTCGATCTCTTCCGCACCGTGTGGAAGGAATGCCACCACCCCGGGCCGATGCCGCGAGTGTTTCTGCAACGCTCGATGTATGTAGCCGAGACCGACGAGAAGGCGCTGGAAGTGGCGCGCCAGTACAGCGGTGCCAGCCCAGGCGCGGGCACGCGCTTTGCCGGCGCCATTGCCCAAACGCGGGTGGGCTGGGGCAGCCATGCGCGTGGCATGGGGCGCGATAGCGAGCGGCCGGACGATATGGCGCGCGCCAAAACCATGGAACAGTCGCGCGGTGACTTTGATTTCAGCGTGCAGAACGGCCTGGTCCTCGTAGGCAGCCCGGATACGGTGACGCGCAAGTTGCGCGAAGGCCAGCAGCGCATCGGCTACGACCTGTTCGTCATCAGCCCCATGGGCCGCATGCCGGCGGACGTGCACGATCGCTCCATGGAGCTGTTCAGCCGAGAGGTGATGCCCAACTTCGCACGCTGATCGGCCCCTCGCCATTGCTCCGCGCCACCCATGCCCACGAAAATCCAACACGAGTCAGGAAGTGAGTAAGTAGGCTGATGCTCATAGGCGTTGCCGGGCCCCCTGTTTTCGCTACCGGACCAGATCCCGTGGCCATTCGCGATTTCGCGCAGGCGGTGGAGGACCTGGGCTTCAACCACTACGGCTTTGCCGAGCGGGTTGTCCAGAACGATGCGTCCAAATTGCCGGAGTTGGGCGGGCGCGGCGGCAATCACCGCGCACCCTTCAACGAAGTGTTCACCCTCATGTCGTTCCTGGCCGGGGTGACGAAGCGCATCGAGCTGTGCAGCTGCATCCTCATCCTGCCCATTCGCCCCACTGCACTGGTGGCCAAGCAGGCTGCGCACGCCGACATGCTGAGCGGCGGGCGGGTGCGGCTTGGCGTGGCCGTTGGCGGTTCGGCTATGGAGTACGAAGCCATGGGCGTGGACTTTCATACGCGTGGTGCACGCATGGACGAGCAGATCGAGGTGCTGCGCCGCCTCTGGACAGAAGATTCCGTGTTCGTGCAGTCGCGCTTCCACAACCTGCGCCACGCCACGCTGAACCCACGCCCCAGCCGGCCCATACCGATCTGGATCGGGTCCGGCAACACGCGCCAGCCTGTGCCGGCCGAGCGGCTGCTGCGCCGCGCCGCACGCCTGGCTGATGGCTTCATCGCCATGAGCCTGGTGCCGCCCGAAGAGGCGGGCGACGTGGTGGCGCGCTTACGCCAGTACGCCGGGGAGTACGGCCGCGCCCCGGAGACCTTTGGCATTGAGGGCGACATCACGCTCACCGGCAAAACGCCCGATCGCTGGCGCGAGGAGACCCAGTGCTGGCGCGCGGCGGGGGCCGACCGGCTCATGCTGCGCATGCGCGACCTCACCACCAGGGAGCAGTTGGAGAACCTGCGCGTGTACAAGCGCGACATCCTGGGCCAGCCGTGAGGAGCTGCTGACAAGTGCAGCTCGCGGCGGGCCAGGTGGCCGTGGTGACCGGCGGTGCCAGCGGCATTGGGCTGGGCTTGAGCACGCGCTTCGCTGAAGCCGGCCTCAAGGTGGTGCTGGCAGACGTGGAGCAGCCGGCGCTCGACACCGCCGTGCACACCCTGGCGGCTCGCGGGTACGAAGTGCTGGGCGTGGAGACCGACGTTTCGAGCGCCGAGTCTGTACAGGCGCTCGCAGATGCCGCGCTGGAGCGCTTTGGCGCGGTGCACGTGCTGTGCAACAACGCCGGGGTGGGCGGGCTGTTCACCATTCCGCTCTGGGAGACCAGCCTCAAGGACTGGCAGTGGACGCTGGGCGTGAACCTGTGGGGCGTGGTGCACGGCGTGCGGACGTTTGTGCCGCTCATGCTGCGGCAGGGGACAGAGGCGCACGTGGTCAACACGTCGTCGATTGGCGGGCTTACGCCGGGATCGCGCATTTACGGCGTTACCAAGCACGCGGTGGTGGCCCTGTCAGAGGCACTGTACCTCAACCTGCGGCAAGCGCAGGCGAGGATTGGCGTGTCGGTGCTGTGCCCCAACAGCGTGCGCACCAACATGCCCTATGCCTACCGAAACCGCCCGCCAAGGCTGCTGGATGAGGGGAACGCGCCGCCGCCACCCGCCGAGCGCCGCGCATCGGAGCGCGTGTATCAGCGTGCGATGGAGACCGGCAAGGACCCGCTGGAGGTGGCAGATCTGGTGCTGCGGGCCATACGCGACGAGCAGTTCTGGATACTCACCGAGGACAGCAGCAACGCGGACATCCTTCAGCGCGCGGACGACGTTGTTCACCGGCGCAACCCGCCAGCGCGGCCAGCCTTCGGCGGCTGAGGACGGTCTTCCAGCGCGAGTTACACCTCCATGAGCAGCGGCTGACCCACCACACCCGGCGGCTCTGGCTCGTCGCTGATGGTGCTGCGCAGCGGCTCGTCGCGGGTGAACCAGGCGCTCAGCAGCACTGTGGCAGCGGCCAGGAGCAGCACCACGATGGCGCGGTGGATGGCCTGGGCGATGGCCGAACTGCCACCAGCCACGGCCCCGGAGCCAACCAGCGAGCCCACAATGGCTGTGCCCACGGAAGCGCCGAACTGGCGGAACAGCGACAGCAGCCCCAGGCCCGCCCCGAGCCGGCGCTGAGGGATGGCGTTCTGGAAGATAATCATGAACGTGGGCCCGCCAAAGCCGGTGCCCACCGTGCACACCACGTAGGCCAGCGTCACCCAGGCGTAGCCGTGCGAGCTGGTGGGCACCAGCAGCATGCACAGCAGGCCGCCCACTTGAAAGCAACCGGCAACGAGGCTGTTCATCCGATAGCGGCCAGTGGCGCTGAGGATCTGCCCGGCCACAAAGGAGCAGATGGGCCCTAGCACAATGCCGGGCGTCACCAGCGCGCCCGAGGTGGTCGCGCTGGCTCCCAACTCCAGCTGAAAGCGCAACGGTACCAGCAGGATGAGCCCAAACCAGACCATGGAGTTGGCAAAGGCGGCCAGGCAAGTGAGAGTTCGCACGTTGCCGCGCAGGAGCTCTACCGGCATAAGTGGCTCGATGGCCGCGCGCTCCGCCACGTACAGCAGGCCGCCGCCGATGAGCGTAGCCAGCGCCAGTGAGATGATCTGAGGCGAGGTCCAGGCGAACTCCTCGCCGCCGAGCGTGATGGCTACCAGAAAGCTCACGATGCTGACCATGCTCCAGCTGATGCCCGCCCAATCAATGCGTGGTCGCGAGCCGTAGCCCGCCGCGCCCGCTACGCCGTACAGCAGCGCGGCGATGGTGATGAGGCACACCGGCACATTCAGCAGGAATATCCAGCGCCAGGAGATAGCGTCGGACAGCACGCCGCCTACCGACGGCCCAAGCGCGCTGGCAGTGGCGAAGCCGGCGCTGTTGATGACCTGCCACTTGCCCCGATCGCGTGGCGAGAACATGTCGCCCATGAGGATGAGCGCGGAGGTCTGGATGCTGCCGGAGCCAATGCCCTGCAAGCCGCGAAAGGCGACCAGCATGGGCATGTTGCTGGCTAAGCCGCACAGCAGCGAACCAGCAGCGAACAACACGATCGAGGTGATGAACACCGGCCGCCGGCCGAACAGGTCGGCCAGCTTGCCCGTCACAGCCACCGTGGCCGTGGCGCCGAGAAAATAGGCGGTGAACACCCAGCCCAGCAGGCTTGCGCCATGCAGCGAATCGATGATGTGCGGCAGCGCCGTGGAGACAACCGTTTGGTCCAGCGCTGAAAGCACGGCGACCAGCGAAATGGCCACCAGGGCGGAGGCGAAACGCGCCCGGCTCTCGGGCCGGCCAGGCGCCCGCGGGGGTGCGGGGTGCGCGTCGCGGCCGCTGCTGGCGCGCGCCGCTCAAGCCGCCGGCCAGCGAACCAGCGCGGTGCCGGGGCTGATCGAAACGCCGCGGGCTCGCCGGAGCTGCTGCATCATCGCTTCACTATTGTGCAGTGCGTCGGGACCCGACGATTCGTAGCGGGGCGCCTTCTCAGGGCGAATGTCTCAGGAGAGAATCGGAAACCGGTCGGATCGTGCGTGGCCCGAAGGGGCGAAGCAGCTACTGGCTGAGCGGGTCGGCTGCCAGGCACGCCTCGCAGCGGCCGGAGAACTCCAGCGTGTGGGTATCCACGCGGAACCTCAGATCCACGGCCAGCCGGCGGATGGCGCTCTCCACATCAGTGGCGTCCACCGGCACCACTTTGTTGCAGGAGGTGCACACCAAGTGATGGTGGTGCTGCTCCTCACACACGGTGTAGGCGTGGCAGCCATTCAGATGGATGCGCGCCAGCATGCCCTGGCGCTCCAGCAGCTCCAGCGCTCGGTATACCGTGGCGCGGCCGATGCCGCCGGGGCGCAGCTCGTCGAACAGCGCCTCCGGATTGAACGCGCCGGTTTTCCCGGCAATGGCGCGCACCACCGTCTCCCGCTGGCCGGTCACCCGCAGGCCCTGCTCCTCCAGCCGGCGTAGCATCCAGCCGGCGGCGGAAGTGGTTGCCGAACCGCGGGCGCGCGCTGCCATGTCTCCCCCAACGATACCGCTCGCGCCGGAGCAGTGGGTAACACGGTCGAAGCGCAACAGGAGCGTTGCCTGGCACTCGCCAGGCCGGCCCCCGTTTCTCGCTTCTAACTCACACTTCTCACATCACATGATCAGCTGCCATGGTGATCTGATATCCCGTCTCACTCATATGGTAAGATGCAGCCTGACATGAGATGGAGTCTCGTTTCAGCCACGGTTTGGCGCACTGCCTGGCCGGCCACACTGAGTCTGGCGCTGCTGCTGACGGCGTGCGCGCCACCCTCCTCCGCACCTGCATTCTCAGAAGCCAGCCCCACACAGGGCAAGCTGCTGGTCGTAGCGGCGGAGAATTTTTGGGGCTCCATTGCCGCGCAGCTCGGTGGCGACCAGGTGGCGCTGGTCAGCATCATCTCCAACCCCGACACCGACCCCCACGATTACGAGCCCAGCGCGGCCAACGCACGCCTGCTTGCCTCGGCGCGCCTGGTCATCATCAACGGTCTGGGGTACGACGCCTGGGCGCCACGCCTCATTGCCGCCAACCCTACTCAGGGCCGGCTGGTGCTGAACGTAGGCGATGCACTGGGCTTGCAGCCTGGCGCCAACCCGCACCGCTGGTACTCGCCCGTGGACGTGCGCAGCGTGATCGACCGCGTTACCACGGCGTACCAGCAGTTGGACCCTGCCGCCGCCCCCTATTTCGCGGCACAGCACGAGCGCTATGTGAGCCAGGGGCTGGCCGCCTACAGCCAGGTCGTGGCCAGCATCCGCGGCCAGTTCGCCGGGCAGCGCATCGGCGCCTCGGAAAGCATCGCGGCACCGCTGGCGGCCGGCCTGGACCTGCAGCTCATCACGCCACCCGGCTTCCTCAACGCCATCAGTGAGGGCACCGATCCCACCGCGGCGGACAAGGCCACCGCCGATGCGCAAATTGCCCAGCACGATGTCACCGTGTTTCTGTTCAACACCCAAAACGCCACGCCGGACGTGCAGGCGCAGGTGAACGCCGCCCGTGCCCGAGGCATACCCGTGGTGGCCATCACGGAGACGCTGTCCCCCGCGACAGCCACCTTTCAGAGCTGGCAGACCGCCCAATTGCTGGCACTCCAGGCCGCGTTGGCGCGCGCCACGGGTGGCGGGAACGGCGCCGAAGCACCCGCGCTCATTGGGCCAGCTGCCGCGTGAACTGGAGGCAGGTTTGGCCGGACCCCGGGGACTCGCAATCGGGCGGCTCGGCCACCGCTGCTGGCTCTGCGCGGAGAACTTTCATTCCAGAGGGATGGTAGATGGCGGTTGATGGCCTTCCGGCGGCTAACGGTAGTGGCCTCAATGCCTCACCCACGATGGTTACTCTGGCCGCGGGGCGCGCCGAAGACGAGCGGCTTGCCCCGGCGGTGAAGCTGCGGGGCGCGGCGGTGCGCCTCGGCGGGCGCACGTTGTGGAGCGGCGTGGACCTCGAGATTCCGCGAGGCGAATTCGTGGCCATCCTTGGGCCAAATGGGGCCGGGAAGTCCACCCTGGTGAAGGCGTTGCTGGGCCTGGCGCCCTTGTCAGCCGGTACGGCGCAGGTGCTCGGCCGGCCCCCCGGCCAGAAGCGACGAGAGATTGGTTACTTGCCGCAGCGGCGCAGCTTTGACGCGGGCGTGCGCGTGCGCGGGCTGGACGTGGTATGGCTGGGGCTCAACGGCGGCCGCTGGGGCGTGCCCTTGCCACCCGGCCTGCGGCGCGGCCGGGCGTGGCAGCAGGCGACATCCACAGTGCGGGAAGTGGTTGCGCTGGTTGGGGCATCGTCCTACGCGGAACGGCCCATCGGCGAGCTGTCTGGTGGCGAGCAGCAGCGTTTGCTGATCGCCCAGGCACTGGTACGCAAGCCGGCGCTGCTGATGCTCGATGAGCCGCTGGATAGCCTTGACCTGCCAAACCAGGCCGCGGTCGCCGCGCTGGTGGGGCGCATCTGCCGGCAGCGAGGTGTCACGGTGCTGATGGTCGCTCACGACGTGAACCCCATCCTGCCCTATCTGGATCGTGTGGTGTACATCGCCCAGGGCGCCGCGGTCGCCGGCCGCCCGAGCGCGGTGATCACATCGGACGTTCTCACCCGCCTGTACGGCGCACCCGTCGAGGTGCTTTCCGCGCGCGATGGGCGGCTGGTGGTGGTGGGCCAGCCCGAGGCGCCTTCCCTCCACGCCGACCGCCACGCTGCCAGCTGAGGATGGATTCGCAGCTTTCGTGGAACATCGGCACGGATGTGACGCGGCTCTTCGCCTTCCCCTTCATGGTCCACGCCTTTCTGGCTGGAACGGTGGTGGCCATCGTCGCGGGCCTGGTAGGTTGGTACATGGTGCTGCGCCGCCAGAGTTTTGCTGGCCACACGCTGGCAGTGGTGGGTTTTCCCGGCGCGGCCGGCGCTACGCTGCTGGGGTTGCCGCTCAGTGCTGGCCTCTTCGCCTTCTGCCTGGGCGGGGCACTGCTCATTGGCGCGGCGGGATCGCGCGGCGCGGGGTTGCCGCGTACCCAGGCGCGCCAGGCGGCGGCCATCGGCATCGTGCAGGCGTTTGCGCTGGCTTGCGGCTTCCTGTTCGTGAGCCTGTATCGGGGCAACATCTCCGGTGTGTCCGCGCTGCTCTTCGGGAGCTTTCTCGGCGTTACCGCCCGACAGGTGGCTACGCTTGCTTGCGGCGGAGTGGTGGCGCTGCTGCTGCTGGGCTGCGTGGCTCGGCCGCTGTTGTTTGCCAGCGTGGACCCCGCGGTAGCCGAGGCCGCGGCGCTGCCAGTAGCTCGGTTGGGCGTGCTGTTCCTGCTGCTGCTGGGCGCGGCCGCGGCAGAGGCAAGCCAGATCACCGGAGCGCTGCTGGTGTTCGCCCTGCTGGTGATGCCCGCCGCCACGGCGCAGAAGCTGAGCGCGCGCCCCGCGCTGAGCGCGCTGCTGGCGGCGCTGCTGGCGCTGGGCGTCACGTGGCTGGGCCTGGCGGTGGCGTATTACTCGCCTTACCCCATCGGCTTCTGCATCACCAGCCTGGCGTTCGCGGCGTATCTGCTGGCGCATGCGCCACGACTGGGGCCGCTGCACCGCGTTCGGCACAGCGGTTGGGCCGATGGCGCCGCTGGCTGAGCTGGCCGCGCAGCCGTTTTTGCTGTATGCCCTGGGGGCGGGGACGTGCATTGCGCTGGCCACGGGCCTGGTGGGCTGGTTCATCGTGCTGCGCGGCCAGCTCTTTGTGGGCGACGCACTGTCGCATGTGTCGTTCACCGGCGCACTGGCCGCTCTGGCGGCAGGTGTGGATCCCCGGCTGGGTCTGTTTGTGGCCGCGATAGTGGTTGGTGTGAGCCTGGCTGGGCTGGGCGAGCGCGGCCAGCCGGACGACGTGGCCACGGGGACGGTGTTCGCCTGGGTGCTGGGCCTGGGGGTGTTCTTCCTGGCGCTGTTCACCACCACGGCCAGCGGTGGCAATGGCGCGGCCGCTGCGCGCGTGCTGTTTGGCTCGATCTTCGGCCTCAGTCCCGCTGGGGCCCTGCTGGCGGCGGCTGTTGGGCTGGGACTCGCGGCAGCACTGCTGGCCATGGCTCGCCCGCTGCTGTTTGCCAGCATCGATCCTGCCGTAGCGGCCGTGCAGGGGGTGCCAGTGCGGCTGCTGGGCGTGCTGTTTCTGGCACTGGTGGGCGCCTGCGCCGCGGAGGCTGCGCAGGCTGTGGGTGCGCTGCTGCTCCTGGGCTTACTGGCGGCGCCGGCGGGCGCCGCGCACATCCTCACCGGCCGGCCGTTTGTGGGGCTGGCGCTTTCCGCCGCGCTGTCGGTAACCAGCATGTGGCTCGGGCTGTTGGCCGCTGCCGTGGTGCCCGCTGCTCCGCCCAGCTTCACCATCATGGCCCTGGCCGCGCTCCTTTACGGTCTGGCGGTCGCGGCTGGCAAGGTGCGTTTGCTCAGGCCGTCCTTCTCGTCGGTGTGAAGAACAACCCTCGCTCGCCAGGAGAGGAATTGCCCAGCCGGGCGCCTCAGGCAGTGGCTGGCCCGAGCTCTGCTCGCGCTGCCTGCTCGATGGCGGTACCGTCGAAAAAGCGGGGGTTCATTTCGCCATGCAGGTGCACCGCGTGGGCGAAGGTGAAATCGCGAAAGTCCGCTTCTGTGAGCCAGCCCCGCTCCATCATCTCGAACGCCTCGGGCAGGACATCGGCCATGGTCTGCACATCCCAGTGGGCGATGTCCGAGCTGAATACGGCTTTCACCCGCGCGCCCATGCGGGCGTCGAAGGCCCAGGCCGTGACGGGATCGTCGGCTTCGCAGCCAAAATAAAAGCGGCGGCTGAACAGCTCTGCCATCTCCGCTGGCAGCGTGTCGCCCAGGTGCTGAAAGTCGTCCAGAACAGTCGCTTCGGGCTGAGGCAGGCTGGCGATCATTTCGTCGCGCCGGGCCCGCATGACTGGGGAGCCATGGCGCTCGATCAGCTCACCCAGCCGCGAGCGATCCGTGAGATCAGGCGAGCGGAAGGCGCGGACGCTGGCCACGTTCAGCTTCTCCCAGTGGCCCAGGAGATCGTGCAGCAGGTTCACCGCGTAGCCCGCGCCACCCTCCAGGAAGATGAAGTTGAGGTTGGGGAAGCGGCGTGTGACGCCGCCCAGAAAGATGCCTTTGGCGAACACGTGGTTCGCCTGGGCGAAGTGCCCGATGTGGTTGTACGTGAAGTTGTTGACTGAGGCGCGGTCGGCCCAGGTGCGTGAGCCGCCGTGGCTGGTGATGGCCACGCCCAACTCCACGCAGCGGCGCCACAATGGATCGTAATCGTAGGGGCTGTCGAGGCCCAGCGAATCCATGTAGTAGGGGGCGCCGCCCGCGCCCTCGGCGTATGCGGGCACGGGCCGTTGCGTGGCGCCGCGGACCATGATGACCTTGAGGTGCAGGGTGTTCACGGCGTAGTCCAGCTCGGCTAGGGCTTCGTTCGGCGTGGTCAGCGGGATGACCGCGGCGGGGGTGAGGCGCTGCCGGTGTGGCTCGAACACTTCGGCCGCCATGCGGTTGTAGGCACGGCAGGCTTGCGCCCGAAGCTCTGGATCGGACAGGCCCGAGAGCCCCAGCCCAAGCGTGGGGTACACGATGGCGAAGTCGATGCCCAGCTCACCCAGCCGCTCGCCCATGAGCCCGGGCAGCATGGCTGTGGCCAGATCCACCGTTTGCGCCGGCACCGGCCACTGCACGTCCGGCCGCCGCAGTCGCTGGCGCATCCGCTGCTCCGGGGTGAGCTCGCTCCATCCAGCCGCTTGCCGGGCCGCAGCGAAGCGATCGGCCAGCGCCGCGCCGGCGGTGCTGTGCAGATAGTCCAGGAACACGGGCAGCGACTCCTGCCAGTGCCCATCGCAGTCGACCACCGGGTGCCCAAGTCGCTCGCGTATCTCCGCCGCGCCGCTTGTTTCCATGGCCAACATGCTACAGCCTGGGGCCACGCCCAAAGCTCATAGGGCCAAGACCAGGCCAGCGCCGGCTGACCTCAGCGCCTCTCCCCTGCCTCCGACGACGCGCCGGACTCCATCCAGAAGGGCGTTGCCCGCCCTACGAACCGTCCATATGTGCGGAATCTCAGCTTGTGGCCCGGTGATTCGCCAGTAAGCCGGCGAGTCACCGGGCCGGAGG
>JBOGTU010000081.1:0-26254 GCA_050695655.1 Chloroflexota bacterium
CAGGTCACGCGCGTGACCTACTTCGCCCCAGGAGTGCAGCAGCGTGCCGTCGGCGGCGTAGCGGTGCACGCGGCAGTTGCGGTAGCCATCGGACACAAAGATGTCGCCGCTGGCGGACACGCTCACGTCCGTGGGATGGTGGAAGGGCGGGCCAGGATGCCCCACGCCATTGGTCACCGGCATGCCGCCGCCGGATGCCAGCGGCCCGGCCGCCTCGCGTACCTCACGCGTGTAGCCGGTGTCCGACGGCTGACCCCGCGTGCCCAGCGTGAGGCGATGCTTGCCTTGCTTGTTGAACTTGAGGACCAGCTGCGGCAGGCGATCCACGAAGTACACGGTGTCATCCGCGGTGATGCACATGCCGTGCGCATCCTCGAAGATGCCCTCGCCCCAGGAATCCAGCAGGTGGCCGGCGGCGTCGTAGACGCGATAGGGGTGCGCGTCACGCGTGAACACATGCACCTGGTCCTGTGAATCCACGGCCACGGCGCCAACCTGGCCCCAGGCCCACCCCTCCGGCATGTTGCCCCAGCCCGGCACCAGTTAGTACTGGCGTTCTCCCGCCTCAATGACCATGTGCTCCTCCTTGTGCTCCTGCCTGCTTCTGTGTCGCTTGTCCTAAGAAGTTTGGCCGGCAACGCCGCCTCACCAGGTGATGACGCTGCGGATCACTTCGCCCGCTTCCATCGCGCGGAAGGCTTCGTTCACGCTGTCCAGGGCGATGCGGCGCGAAACCATGGCCCCTACATCCAGCCGGCCGCTCTCCACCAGGTTGATCAGCCGAGGAAAGTCGCGCTGCACCTGCGCCGAGCCGTAATAGCTGCCGAGAAAGCGCCGCTCGTTGCGGAACAGCGCCTGCGCGGGCAGCGTGATGGTGGCATCGGCCCGGGCCATGCCCACAATGGTGGCCGTACCGCCGCGCCGGGCCATGTTGTACGCCTGCACAATGGTTTCCGGCAGGCCGAGCGCCTCAAACGTGTAATCGGCCCCGCGGCCGCCGGTCAGGGCGCGCACCTGCTCCACAGGATCGCCATCCTTGGGGTTCACGCCGTCCGTGGCACCCAGCTTGAGGGCGGTTTGGCGCTTCAACTCCACCGGGTCCACCGCGAAGATGCGTGCCGCGCCCGCTATGCGTGCACCCTGGATGATGGACTGCCCCACGCCGCCGCAGCCGATCACGGCCACGCTGGAGCCGGGCTCCACTTGGGCGGTGTTGATGGCCGCGCCTACCCCGGTGGTGACGCCGCAGCCAATGAGCGCCAGTTGCTCCGCCGGCAGGTCCGTCTCGACGCGCACCAGCATGGATTCGTCTACCGTCATCACCTCGGCCATGGTGCCCAGGCCGGTGTGGGTCCACAGCGGCTGCCCATCAGCCAGCTTGCCTCGCGGCGCGGCGCGCATGGCCGCCATGGTGTCGCACAGGTTGGTGTGCCCGTGCAGGCAGAACCAGCAGTGGCCGCACACGGGAATGAAGGCGGCGATCACGCGATCGCCCTTCTTCACCGCGGTGACAGCGCTGCCCGTCTCCAGCACGGTGCCGGCGCCCTCATGGCCCATCACCAGCGGCAGTGCCTGGCCCGTGCCGCCCGTGGCCACCGTAAGGTCCGAGTGGCACACGCCAGCCGCGTCCACCCGCACCAGCGCATCCTTGGGCCCCAGAGGAATCGGCGGCACGTCCTGCACGGTGACGGGCGTGTTGAATGCGGTGAGAACGG
Organism: Chloroflexota bacterium; assembly: GCA_050695655.1. Taxonomy (GTDB): domain Bacteria; phylum Chloroflexota; class JAJPGV01; order JAJPGV01; family JAJPGV01; genus DATKQD01. Next base: position 1,716 of record JBOGTU010000081.1, read on the forward strand.
CGGCCTTCATCGGGCCGCTCCGCGCGGCGCGCCGGCGCTCTCGTTCCGTGTGCTGCTGGCCTGCGATGCCTTCACTCTGTCCCTCCCAAGTTGTGCTGCGCGTGGAGATCGCCTACGTCGCGAAAGTGGCTGGCCAATTGTTCCACGGCAGCACCTTGCCTGTGAAGGCTCTCGGCCGAGCCAGACGGCTGACCTCAGGCGCTGACCGAATTCAAACCTTAGAAGTTTGGCCGGAAAGCCATATGCGGCCCTCCACCGGCCCCCTGCAGCCGCCACTTCGAGCTGAACGGACGTTCCTGGGCAACCGCGCTCGGCCGCCGCGGCATGTTTCCCGCCAAACCTCTAGCCCTTTTGCTTGGCCAGGGCGTCGTTGTACTCGCTCTTCAGCTGATTGCCCACCGCCTTCTGCCAGTCCGTGACCAAGCCGCCGAAGTCGCTCAACGGCCGCCGGCCGGTGATGACATCGTTCACGCCGTCCAGCAGCGTCTGCTCGGCCTGGAATGTTGCGGGGACGTAGGATGTGGGCGAGTACAAGCCCTGCGACGCGTCGCTGACGGCGATTTTCGGGTCCACCAGTGCCTGCTCGATGGGATGCACGTGGGCCGCGTAATTGGGGATGCCGGCGTAGTAGGTGACGTAGCGCCGGTCCGACAGGTACTGCCAGGGGACGTACTGTGAGCGGTTCTTGCCGCTTGAGGTGAGGGTCGGGTCGCCGTTGCTGTCTATGGTGTAGTCAGCCGGGGTGAGGCCATAGGTGATGAGCAGGTCTTCCTGTGTGCCAAAGGGTTTGGCCAGATAGTCGATGATGCGGAGCAGCTCCCTGATCCGATCAGGGCTGGCTTTCTTCATGACGTCGGTGGCATTGAAGCCACCAGTCAGGAAGCTCTGTGGTTTGGTGTTGGCGTCCGCGCCGAAGGGCAAGATGATGTCGAAGTGGGTGGGCGGCGTCTGCGTCAGGCCGCGCAGCCAGAAGTCGTTCCAGGAGTTGCCGAACCCTTCGACAGACAGAGCGAACTTCTTCGCCACGAAGTTGCTGCGCGAGTCCTTCGTCGACGCGGAATCCGGCCAGAACAGGCCGGCCGCCCACAAGTCCCGCACGTAGCCGAGCGCGGTCTTATACTGTTCAGTCTCGTAGTCCTTCACGATCTTGCCGTTGGAGTCGAGGCCCCACAAGTTCGGCCCGCCGAACATGGCCACATAGGCTCGGATGCCGAAGTTGGTGGGGCGGCTCGACCTGTTGCCCATAGCCCACACGCCGCCCTTGGGATCGTTCAGCTGCTGCATCATCTTCTTCAAGTCACCGGCGCTTTTGGGCACCGCGGTCTTGCCAACTTTGGCGTCCCACATATCGGTGTTCTTAAAGAAGTAGTTGATGCCGGGCAGGTAGCGGCTGATCGGCCACTGGTAGAGATGGCCGTCGATCGCGGAGTTGGAGTTCGCCCAAGCGTAGGTGGGAATGTTGGCCAGGTTCGGATAGGCCTTGATGTTGTCGCCCGACAGGTAGGGCGTGAGGTCAGCGCACTTGGCCTTGAAAAATTCCGCCTGGCCGGGCGGCGAGCCGATGTCGTGCGCGATGTGCATGATGTCGGGCAGGTCGTTGCCAGCCATCAGCGTGCCGAATTTGAGCAGGTAATCGGCGCCGCTGACCATGGTCATCTGGAAGTTGGAGTTGAGCGCTTTGTTGACCGCGTGCCACGTTGGGTTGCTGGAAAAAGGCGTCGGCGTCTGGTAATAGTTGTGCACGAAGGCCGTCACGTCGCTCCCGGTCCCCGGCGCCGGCTTGTTCCATGACTTGGGCGGATTCTTGGGGTAGTGGTTATAGGCCAGCGTGAGGTGCTGGTCGCTCGATGGGTAGTCCGGCGCAACGAGCGGTTTCAGCTCGATGAAGCTCGGCAACGCGGCGGCCGTGGAACCAGAGCCGCCACCGGCCGCGGAGGCCGGAATGGAGGTTCGAGCGGAAGCAGGCGAGGCGACGGCACGGCTGCTCGGCGCGGCAGACCCGCCACAGGCTGCCAGCAGCAGGCCGCCAGTCGTGACCGCGGTGGTTCCGACGGCCAAGCGGATGAACGCCCGCCGGCTCAGATCCTCGGCGTTGCCGGTGCATCGCGATTGATCGATCATCTGGACTTCCTTCCTTTCTGGCGAATGCTTGCGCGTCTAACGGAAGAGCCGCTGCGAAGCCAGGCGAGCGCCTTCAACGCTCGCTCGCAGTTTGGCCCAGCACACCTCGGCATTGGCCACGCGGCTGCCCAGGCCGCAGTCCGTGCCGGCGATGACGTTTTCGGCGCCAACGACCTGCGCGTAGCGGATCAGCCGTTGCGCGACCAGCTCAGGATGCTCCACGTGGTCCGTGGTATGAGACAGCACGCCTGGGATGAGGATTTTGCCGGCCGGCAGCTTTGCTGTCTCCCACACCTGCCACTCCCAATCGTGCCTGGGGTTCGCCGCCTCAATCGAGTAGCCGCCAACATCGAGGCTCAGCACGATGTCCACGAACTCCCGAAGTGGCAGGTCGTTCACGTGCGGGCCCTTGCCGCTGCCCCAGCACATGTGCATGATGATCCGGTCGGCTGGTAGGCCCCGGATTGCCTCGCTCAACACGTCGGTTCGCAGCTGCGCTTCTTTGCGATAAGCCGCGAGATCGTGGCCAGTATGCGCCTGCCAGCCGTCGGCCAGGTCTGGATCATCGATCTGCAGGACAAAGCCGGCATCGACGATGGCCTTGTACTCCTCGTGCATGGCCTGGCCAATGGCGCGCAGAAAGTCCTCGTGGCTGCTGTAGTACTCGTTCTTGAGCCAATGCTCAATGGAGCCTGGCGCGACCGCCGGCAGGTACGCTTGCTCCACCTGCCTGCCAGCCAGCGCGGCCTTCAGGTTGTCGATGTCGGTTTGCACCGCCGTCTGTCCGACGTAGGTCAGGGCACGGGTGCAGCGATGGATCTTGCGGAAACCGCCACCCAACCGGTGGCTGGAGAAGTAGTCCGGAAAATCGCGCGTGTCACGGCCGGTGATGGGCGAGTAGTACGACTCCGCCGTCTTCTGAATGCCGCCCAGGCGCTCAGTAACGTAGTCACTGAAGCTCGTCTTGCTCATCTCGCCGTCGTTGACGCTGTCGATGCCGGCCTCTACCTGCTTCCGCAGGACATCGATCACGGCGCTGCGCACCTGCGTCGCCAGCCCCTGCTGGTCAACGGGTTTCCCGCTCATCTTGACCCGCATAAGCTGCCCCAGGCCGTCAGGTCGCGGCAGGGTGCCCTGGTGGGTGACGCGAATGCGTCCTTCGCTGTGCAGCATGCTTGCCTTCCCTAGAGCTGGATGGTCGCCTCTTCGGCGATGAGCACTTCCTCTGGGAACAGGCGTTCCAGGGGCGACTTCTCCGATGTGAGGCCCTGCTCCACGGAGAACGTCTGGACCATGTCGATGGCTGGCCTGTTGGGCGTGACCCCGTAAACGAACGGGTCGGCGCCGAACACTTCGCGTTCCTCGCGCAGATACTGCTGGCCAAAGACGAATAGTGTCTGGTTGCGCACTCGTTCGGCAGCCAGCTTCTTCGCCGCCTCAAACGCATCCATCAAGCTCAAAGCAGCCCAGGGATGCTGCTGGAGAACGCTTTCGCGCACGACGGTGATGTGGTGCGGGGGGAAGACGCTGTGTTTGCGATAGAACCGGACGGCTTCGGCTTTGGGGTCCGAGAATAGCGTCGTGATGCCCGGTCCGCTGACAGTCAGCCCCAGTGAGGCGTCCACCGCGCCGCGCGCGAACAGGTCGTGCTCCTCGGCGTTGGCAAAGGTGAGCTTCACGCCGGCTGGAAGCTGGGTGTGGCTGGCGCCGGTGTGGCTGTAGCGCTCGCCGCGCAACTGCAACCACGCCATGTCCTCCGGGTGAACGCCAAATTCGCCCTGCAGGATTCCCCGCATCCACAGGCCCATGCTCATCTGGTAGTCAGGGATGGCGAAGCGCTTGCCCTTCAGGTCTTCCGGATGGTCCTGGCGAATGCCGGCTTCCGTCCGCACCACGATACCGCTGTAACGGAAGTTGCGGTTGTGGAACACCGGCAAGGCCACGTAAGGCAAGCCCTTGGCCCGCTCGATTAAGTACGACGAGAACGACATCTCGGAGACGTCGAAGCGCTGAAACTTCATCTGCTCGTAGAACAGCCGCGGAACGGAGACCGTCCGCCGGTAGGCCTGATCCACCTCCAGCGCAATCCCGGACGGTTTCACTTCACCCTCGATGAGAGGCAGCACACGGTCGTACGGCGTGATGGCGAAGCTGAGCGCGATATCGGCCATTTACAGGTCCTTGGACACGAGGTCCACGTAATAGGCCCAGAAGCCGTGTCCGCGGAAGTCGGCACCTTCCGACCGGAGAGGGCGCTCGGGCGGGGCGCTCATGCCGAAGTGGGGCAGCTGCCAGAAAGGCGGCTGGGCAGCCGCTTCATCCAGCATCTCATCAGACATGTATGGGTGGTCGCGGCCAGCCAGGTTCCAGGCCCAGGTGTTCAGCATGGCTTGCTCTTCCAGATGCAGCATGCTGCTCACGGACTCCTCCAGGTTGCCCCCGGCGGTGACCGCGCCGTGGCCCTTGAGAAGTACCGCGCGGCTGCCGTCCTTCATCAAGGCGGCGACTTCGGAGCCGTCCTCGTCGGTGAGGATGAGCTTGGAATGCGGGTAGATCGGCACGGGCTTGCGAACCAGGCGCGCGCCGGAGTTGCTCATCGGCCGCAGGCGCTTGTCCAGCACGCTCATGAGGATGATGTGGCGTGGATGAACGTGGGTGACCGAGTGCACCTGGGGGTAGGCACGGTAGATGCAGGCGTGCATCTTCACCTCGTAGCACTGCGATACGCCCGGCGGCGCCTCGATCTTATGAGCCTCCAGATCGCACACCACCATGTCCTTGGGCTTCATGAGGCCCACGATGTCCAGGTCGTAGCCGCGGCCCTTGATGACGAACCGGTCGGGCGCCTCGGGCACGCGCATGCTGGCGTGGCCGACGGAGTTGGTGATGCCCTCCGCCAGGCCAAGCGCCGCCAGGATGCGGTTGGCGATGGCGACCTTGCTCTTGGTGTCCTCGAAACTCATGCTGCTCCTCCGTGTTGAGATGGCTGCCCCCACACCTCATCAGCTACCTGCTGGATGACGCGCAGCTTGGCCCATTGCGTGTCCTCATCCACTCCGCTGAGGCCGCAGCGCGGGCATATGGCTGCCTGCTCAAGACCCACATAGTGCGCCGCCTCATCCAGCCGCCTTTTGAGGTAATCCGCCGTCTCCACCTCACCATGGTTGCTGACGAGGCCAAGCACAGCGGTCTTGCCCTTGGGCATGAAGCGCAGCGCCTCAAACGTTCCCGCGGCCTCACCGTCGTACTCCAGAAGGAAGCGCTCGCAGTTCAGCTGGCTGAACAGCCGCTCGGCGATGGCGTCGTAGCTGCCCTCGCGGTGCCAGCCCGGTCCACCGCGACCACCTCCTCCGCCGCGGCAGATGTGCACCCCGAAGGTCACGTCCGGGAACTCGGCGAAGATGGCATTGTCCGCCTGGATGGAGCGGGCGAGATTCTCGTCCGGGTCCTCGCCGCGGGCACGCATGCGCGCCAGGAGGGGTGGATCGACGTAGGCCGTATAACCAGGCTCATCGAGCTGGATGTAACGGCAGCCCATCTCCACCACTTCACGGATCATGCGCTTTTCGATGTCCACCACATCCGCCACGAACGCGGCCATGTCCTCATAGATGTGCTGTGACTTCTCCCACTGGAAGCGCTGCGAGATACGGTCGGGGCCGGTGAGGGTCACCTTCACCGGGCGGGCGGCCACCTTGCTGGCGAAGGCATATTCCTGGCCGATGGGGTTGTTGACAAACTCCAGTGGGTGCTTCACTGGCAGGCGGTTGTAGATGGCGATGCCGGGGCCCTCCGCGCCGGACTCGACGCGGCTGGGCGGGCCAGCCGGCCGCGCCAGGCCGGGCTCGCGGCTGGGCACGTACGGCAGGGCATCGAAGCCGATCACGGCGCCGCCGAAGCTCTGTTGGAAGCCGGCGAAGCGGCGCAGCTCGCCGTCCGACACGATGGGCAGGCCAATCTCCTCCTGCTTGCGGATGATGGTGCTGATGGCGCTCGCCAGGGCTGCCTCCAGCTGGGCGTCCGTGATCTTGCCTTCGTAGTGATCGGCGAACAGGTGGCGCCACCCATCCGGCCGGTGCAGAGCGCCTGTGTGATCGCTGCGTATGGCGTTCAGCGTCACGTCCATAGCTGTCGACATGAGCGGCATTATGGGCGCCCCTCCGGCTGGCGACTATTGCACAGTTGAAGCGGACCTATGCGGTTCACGCATAGGTCGGTGGTACGATGCGGGGCCAACAGTGCTCGACGTCGTTCAGCTGCAGATCCTGGCGCGCTTGGGCGAAGGCCAGACGTTGACGGCCATTGCGCACGAGCTCAGCGTGCATCAGTCCGGGTTGAGCCGGGCGCTGCATGCCGCCGAGCAGCAGGTTGGTCTGCAACTCACCTATCAGCAGGGCCGCCGCCTTCGCCTCACGCCGGCCGGGCATGAAATTGCGCTGGCCGCGCAAAGCGCCGCCGCTCAGCTGGCCGACGTCGATTTCCTCGTCGAACGCCTCAAGGCCGGGCGAACGGGCGCGCTGCACGTGCTGGCAGTGAGCACGCCGGCCAACTACCTGCTGCCAGAGCCGCTGGCCGCGTTCATGGAGCAGTTCCCGGAGGTGCACGTGGTTCTGCACCGCGCCATCAGCCATCTCTGGGAGATGTTCGCGTCGGGCGACTACGATGTCGCCGTCCTACCCAGCAACACCATGCCGGAGCATTGGCCCCAAGAGCCGCTGTACGAGGACCGCCTGGCCCTGTTTGTCGGCCCGAGGTCGCCGTTGTTCCAGGCCTACCGGGTTGAATGGAAGGACATCTGCAAAGAGACCTTCATCGGGCAGTTCGCGACGTTCGAATCGAATGACTTTTGGGAAGGGGTGTTCCCGCAGGGCTTCGGCAACCTGCGGCACGCCGAGCTCATGGCACCCGAAGGCGTCAAACGTTTGGTGGAGGCCAGCACGGCGGTCGGCTTCGCGCTGCGCGCCGCTATCTGGCGCGAAGTGCGCGACGGCCGGCTGCGGCTGCTGGAGGTTGAAGAGGAGCTGGCGCCGACGGTTCCTTTTTCGCTGGCGCGGCGGCCGTACCGGCGGCCATTGCCAATCGTGGACGCATTCTGCCGCTTGCTGCGCAGCTATCTTCCGGGCATCGGCTTCCCGCCCTCCGGTAGCGCACCGCTGCCCGGATTCGTCTTCGCTCGGCCGTAAGCCCTGGCGTGGAAGCCTTTGTCCCCATGGTCAAGTTGGTCCGGTCAGGCGCTCTTCCAAGCTCCTGGCGCGCATGCCTGGCCTGCTGGCATATCAGGCGAGCATGCCTTTGGAGGGGGCGCGCACGCGGGGAGCGATCCACACATTCTCCTGCAGCTCCTGAATGGTGCGGAAGCCGAGGCCTTGCACCGCGGTTTCGACGCCGGCGAAGAGGCGATTCAGCTCCAGGGTGCCGCTGCCGCGGTAGGGGATGATCTTCTCGATGCCCTCGGGGAAGCGCTCCTCGGCGGGGTCCGACGTGGCCATGTAGCGGTTGGCGCCAGCCCGCTGCTTGATGGCTTCCTCGGAGCCCATGCCTCGCACTCGCTTGATGGTGCGGTTGAGGTGCTCGTCGAACAGCGCGCGCGAAGGCGATTCCTCGAAGCCGGCCAGCCCGGAGCCCATCATCACCGCGGCGGCGCCAAGGCCGAGCGCGCCCACCACGTGCAATGGCGTTTTGATGCCGCCGTCGGCGATGAGGCCGATGTGCCCACGCCGCGGAGCGAAGTGGCAGATGGCTTCCGCTACCTCGTGTATGGCGCTGCCAAGCGCGCGGCCCAGGCCGGTGGTTTCGGTGGTGATGCACACCTCACCGCCGCCAATGCCCACCCGAAAGGCATCAATGCAGTCGCCCGCCTCATCGAGCACGGCCGCGGCTACCTCGCGCGTGACGACGTTGCCGAGGATCACGTCCATCTGTGGCGCTTCCTGCTTGCAGAAGCGGGCGATCTCCAGATGCTCGCGATAGACCTGGCGGGCATCCACCACAATGCCCGAGGCGCCCAGCGCCGAAGCCATCTTGATGCGCTCTTTGGTGTCCTGCGCCAGGCGCGATTCCACCGCCACCAGCACCTTGAGCTGCTTGTTGGCATCCTTGGTGGCCAGCGCGTACTCCGCGTTTTTGCGCAGATCGCTGTCCGTCACCAGGCCCACCACACGGTCCCGCGCGTCCACCACGGGCAGCGTATCCAGGTTGTGGCCGCGGATCAGCTTGTTGGCGGCTCGGATGTCGTCCACATCCAACGTGTCCTCGCGGCGGGCGACCACCAGCCGCTCGCGCGGGGTCATGACCTGGCGCACCAGGGTGCTGGGGTCCTCCTGGTAGCGCACGTCGCGGTTGGTGACCATGCCGATGAGGCGCCCGGCGAGGGTGCCATCCTCGGTCACGGGAAAGCTGGAGAAGCCAAGCTTGCGCGCCACCTCCTGCAGCTGGCCCAGCGGCGTGTCCCCGCCAATGACCATGGGGCTACGGATGAAGCCGGCCTCGAAGCGCCGAACCTTGCGCACTTCTTCCATCTGCTCATCGAGCGTGCCGAAGTTGTAGTGGATGACCCCGATGCCGCCGAGCCGCGCCAGGAGGATAGCCATATCTGCCCCGGTCACCGTATCCATAGGCGAGCTGATGAGCGGCAGCCGCAGGCTCAGGTTGCGGGTGGCGCGGGTGGTGAGATCCACCTCTCGCCGCTCGAAATCGGGTAGGCGGCAGGGTGGGAAGACGATGTCATCCAGCGTGAACTCATGGTTGGAGAGGTCGGGGTGAAGACCAGTGCGCGACTGAAACATGGTGCCGACTCCTTTCAATGACGCCGTTGTCATCTGCAGGCACCTGCCAGCGGCTCGCCATTGAGCGGCCTGGGCGGAGCACCGGGCGGGCGCCCGCTCAGGAATCCCGCCCGAGGAGCGGAATTCAGCATGTGTCTGCCGGTGTGTATGGCTTGCAAGTTTATCAGTACGGCTCAGGACGAGCCGAAACTGTGCTGGAGGAGGTTCCACGGGTCGGGATAGCTGCCGGCGTAGCCTGGCGTCCAGAGCGCGACACCTGCCAGGTGGTGCTGCTGGGCAAAAGCGAGCTTCAGGGCGAGAGAGCGATTGGTTTCGAGCCAGGCTTCGCGCTGCTCATGGGTGGTGGGATCCGTGTATGCGCAGCGCTCCTCCTGGGCCGTTGCCTCCCAGTGGCAGTTGGAGCCGCTGTACCTGGGGTCAGCGCGCATGCGGCTGTAGGACACCACCTCGCCGAGGCTGGGACTGCCATCCGCCTGGGGCGCCAGCTCGCTCACTGGCTGGCCATTGTCCTTCACCGGCCAGTCGTAGCCGTACACGGGCACACCCATCAGCAGCTTGGCCGCGGGCGCCGCGGCGAGGTACTGCTGGTAGGTGGTGCTGACGTCGAAGAAAAACTCCCCCGACGCGTAGCCGGCCATGGGCGCTACGGGGCCGGCCGCGTTGCCCGCGGCGGTGTAGTAGTCGTAGGACATCACGATCACCCGGCTCACCACCCTGGCGAGGCTGGGCACGTCGTAGAGGCCGGCCTTGCCAGCCGAGGTTGGCGGTAGGTCGATGCTCAGGTCAGCCTCGGGCGCCCGCTCGTGCAGCGCGCTGGCGAGATTGCCCACGAAGCTCGTGAACACCTGGCGGTGCTGGGGGGTAGAGGCTCCCGAAAACTCGAAGTCCAGGTTCAAGCCATCCAGCCGGTTGCCGGCGACCTGGGCCACCAGCTGGCCGATTAAGCGCTGCTGAGCGGCGCTGTCGTTCAACAGCGCGCCCAGCTGCACACCATTCTGCAGGGCGACCGAGAGCGCCATGCGCGTTCCGGAGATCTCCGTTCGAGCAATGTCGTTGCGCACGCTGGCTGAGCTCCAGGCCTGCCAGCCGGGGTCTGGCTTGCCGCTGGCGCTGCGTACCAGCTGGCCGGAGCTATTGGCGGTGAGGGAGAAGAACACCACCTCGGACAGCGAGTTCAGCCGGTACTCCCCGTACTGCTTGGTTTGCCAGTACGGCAGGAAGCCCACGACCTGGCCCTTCAGTGCCGGATGCGACTGGCCCGCGTGCCGCAGCAGGTACCAGCTGCTCACGAACGGTGACGCGGTGGGGTACTTGCGCTGCACGGCGATGAGCCAGCTGGCCAGCACGACCAGCAGCACCGGCGCGAGCATCCAGGCCCGGCGCCGTCGCCGAGGCCGTTCCAACGGCAGAGACAGTCTCACCTCTCAATTCTCGCCGCCCCATGGACGTCACAGTGTCAGCGACATCAGGCGCAGGCGACATGAAGCGTCGGTAGACCTTCGCGACCAGGCGACTGTCACTTGGTGGCAACGGTAGTAGGCGTGCCTGCGTGGTGAAGTGTGGCCAGGGGCACGGTGAAGCTGAAGGTTGACCCCTGGCCCAGCCCGGGGCTCTCAACCCAGATGCGGCCGCCGCGGCCTTCGATGATCTGTCGGCAGATCGCCAGGCCCAGCCCGGTGCCGCCAATTGCGCGGTGCTCCGCGGACTGCACGCGGTAGAAGCGGGTGAACAGCTGGCTCAAGGCTTCCGGCGGGATGCCCAGGCCGGAATCGTGCACGCTCAGCGTCATTTCACTGCTCTCGCCGCGGCCGGACACGCGGATGTCGCCACCCGCTGGGCTGTACTTGATGGCGTTGGAGACAAGGTTGAACAGCACCTGCTTCATGCGGTCGTGGTCGGCGAAGACGGAGAGTGACTCGTCGGGCAGGTCGATCACCAGCTTGTGCCGCGCCAGTTGAGGGCTGAGGCCCAGCGCCACCTCGGCCAGCAGCTCGGCCACGCTCAGCACACGCGGGTGGAAAGTGATGCGCCCGGAGCCCAGCCGCTCTATATCCAGGAAATCCGTGACCAGGTTGAGCAGGCGCTCTGTTTCCTGATAAATGGTCCTGGCGTACAGTTTGCCGTTGTCGCTCAGCGTTTCGCGCTGCAGCAGCAGCTCGGCGAAGCCGAACATGCTGGACATGGGCGTGCGCAGCTCGTGCGACACCAGCGAAATGAACTCGCGCTTCAGGTTGTCCACCTCTCGCTGGCGCGTCACATCGCGGCACACAATCACCGCGCCGACAACCGCCCCTCCGGCTCGGCGGATTGGCGCCGCGGAGATGCTCAGCCCAATTTCCTGGCCGTCGGAGCGCCACAGCGTCACTTCCGCTGGGCCCACGGGCTTGTTGGTGTGCAGCGCACGACTCACGGGGATGTTGCGCGCACCCAGCGCCTGGCCGCTGGGGTCGCGCACGGCAAAGGCAGCGGTCCAGCGCTGGCCGCGCACGCGCTCCAGCGTCTCCCCGAACATGGCCTCGGCGGCCGGGTTCAGCAGCGTGATGTGCTCGTCCACATCCGTGGTGAGCACGCTGTCGCCGATGCTGTACAGCACGGCCTCCGCCCGGCTCTTCTCCTCGGCCAGCTGGCGGGCCTGTTCGGACACGTGGTTACGGCTCTCCTCCAGATCCATGTACAGGCGGTGCGATCGCAGCAGCGAGCGTACGCGGGCAATGAGCTCGGCGCGGTCCACCGGTTTGGTCAGGAAGTCGTCCGCACCGGCTTCCAGCGCGCGCAGCTTATCCGCGCGCTCCTGCAGTGAGGTGAGGATGAGGATGGGGATGGCGCGGCCGGCATCGCTGGCTCGCAGCTGGCGGCAGACTTCGTAGCCGTCGAGGCCAGGCATCATCACGTCCAGCAGCACCAGGTCGGGCGGGTCCGCGGCCACGCTTTCCAGCGCCTCGCGGCCGGAGAGGGCGGTCGTCACGGCGTAGGCCTCGTGCTTGAGCTGGGCTTCCAGCAGGGCAACGTTGCGCGGGTTGTCATCCACCACCAGCAGGCGGTCAGTGGGGCGCGCTGAGTTATCGAGGCCCAGGCTCACGATCGGGCTGCCTCAAGGATGGCGTTCAAGCTGGAGGACAACGTCCGCACGTCGATGGGTTTGGTGATGTAGCCGTCGCAGCCGGCTTCGCGCGCCTTGGCCTCGTCGCCCTTCATGGCATAGGCGGTGAGGGCCACGATGGGTACGCTGCGCAGCTCGCCGCGCGTTTTCAGCTGGCGGGTGAGGGTAAGGCCATTCATGCCCGGCAGCTGGATGTCCATCAGGATCAGGTCGGGCGTGGTGTGGCCCAGCACAGCCAGCACTTCGTCCGCCGAGGTGGCCTCGGCGGTGGTGTGGCCGCCACGGGTGAGCACGGCTTTGGTGAGCTGCAGGTTGGTGGGGTTGTCCTCGACGATGAGAATGAGTGCCACTCAGCCCACCTCCACCAGCGGCGCGGTGCTCCGCGCGAACTCGTTCAGCCAGGTCACCAGCTCAACAGCCGAGTAGCTGCCCTTGGTGAGGATGGCGCTGACCTGGCCCTTCAACGTGCGCTTGTCGCGAGCCGTCATGTCCTTGGCGGTGATCACCAGGATCGGAATGCTCGCGGTCCGTTCGTCCGCCCGCAGGGCGTGCACCACGTCGAAGCCGCTCAACTCCGGCAGCAGCAGGTCCAGCAGGATGACGTCGGGCGCCTCCTCGCGGGCCATGCGAATGGCCGCGGCGCCATCACTGGCGCGCAGGGTGGTGAAGCCTGCTGGCTCCAGCATGCCGCAAATGAGGTCCAGCGCGGCCGGCTCATCATCCACGGCGAGCACGCGAACCGTGGGCTGGCGGCCGGATGCACGGGCGCAGCGCGCCACGCAGCTGAGCAGTGCCTGGCGCTCCACCGGCTTCATCAGGTAATCCGCGGCGCCGAGGGCCACGCCCAGGGCCTCATCGTCCGTTACGGTGACCACCACCACCGGAATGTCCCGCGTGGCCTGCGCCTGCTTGAGGTTCTTGAGCACCTCCCAGCCATCGATCTTGGGCAGCATGATGTCCAGCGTGATGGCCGCCGGCTGCAGCTCCTTGGCCATCGCCAGGGCTTGCTCGCCCGTGCTGGCCAGCGCGGTGCTGTAGCCGCCGCGCGCCAGATACAGGCGCAGCAGGTTCGCGGCGCGGCTGTCATCCTCCACCACCAGGACGAGCGGCCGGCCCGAGGCGGGAGCAGACACAGCTTCGGGTGGCGCATCCAGCTCGGGCCGGCTGGCCTGGCCGGCCCTCAGCGGCAGCTCCACGGTGAAAGTGCTGCCGCGACCCAGCTCGCTCTCCACCCAGACGCGGCCACCATGCAGCTCAACAAAGCGCCGCGTGAGAGTGAGGCCCAGCCCGGTGCCTTCGTAGCGGCGATCGGCCGTGCTGTCCACCTGCTGGAACTCGTGGAAGATGCGCTCCTGGTCCGCCGGCGCGATGCCGATGCCGGAATCAATCACCTGTATGCGTGCCAGCTCCGACCCGGCCTCATAGGTCAGCCGCACGGTGCCACCCTCGGGTGTGAACTTGATGGCGTTGGCCAGCAGGTTGTACAGAACCTGCTTGATCTTGCCGGTATCGGCGTTGAACGGTGTTCCGCTGCCTGGACCCATTGCCTGAAACGTGAGGGCAATGCCCTTCTGATCGGCCAGGGGCCGCACCGTGTTGAGCACTTGCTCGGCCGTATCGTGCAGGTTCATGGCGTCCAGATGCAGCTCCATGCGCCCGGCCTCCACCTTGGCCAGGTCCAGGATGTCGTTGATCAACGCCAGCAGGTGGGTACCGCTCTCATGGATTGTCCTCAGGTAGCCGGTGTGCACATCTTCTTGCGCCGAAGATGGGACGTCCTCCAGCAGCAGGTCCGAGAAACCGAGAATGGCATTGAGCGGAGTGCGCAATTCGTGACTCATGTTGGCCAGGAATTCGCTCTTCAGCCGGCTGGCGGCCTCCAGCTCCATGTTCTGTGATCGCAGCCGGTCCATGAGCTGGGCGCGGGAGAGGGCCAGCGCAGCGTCAGCCGCGACGATCTGGGCCAGGCCTGTCTCAGATGCGCCGAAGGCCCCGGACAGCGCTGCTTCCAGCGTGAGAACGCCCAGTGTGTCCTGGCGGTGGTTCAGCGGCATGGCCAGCACCGCGCGGCTGCCCGCGAAGAGGCCGCCGGCTTGTGGTGAGGGCACTCCCACCTGCGCCTGGCCGGACTGGAAGGCCCGCCAGGTCAGGCTGCCCGGACCAAACCCTTCCGCCAGGGGGACGGCGGTTTCGCCCGGGCCGGCGGATTGCGTGGCCAGCTCTCGCCCGGCGGCGCCGGCGGGCAGCAGCAGCGCCCAGTGCGCATCCGGGAAGAGCTGCGCCAGCGCTGTGCCTACCTGCGCGCCGATGCCGGCCGCCTCCGCCTCCTCGGCCAGTGCCTGGCTGACGGAAAGCAGCGCCTCACGCTCCGCAGCGCTGCGCACGGCGCCGCGATACAGGTAGCTGCTTTCGACATTCAACGCGGCCCGCTCGGCGATGATGCTCAGCAAGTCCATCTGGTCGGCGTGGAAGGGCGTGTGCCGCTCGAACAGGATCAGGAGCAGGCCGTAAGTGCTGGCGCGGGTGCTCAGCGGGTGAATGAGCACACTCGCCGCGCCTCCCAGTGGCTCGGTGAGGGCTCGAAGCGCTGGGTCGAAATGCCGCCTGAGGGCCACCACCGGTCGCGAGCTTTCCAACGCCGCGGTCAACAGCGGGCTGTCCGCATCCAGCGCAAGGTGCGCCACTCCGGCCGCGGCCAGCAGCGCATCGGCCTGGGGGTCCGAGTGCAGCACCAGCTGGCCGCGGCCGTCCTCCAGCAGGGCCACCACGCCGCGCGTGCCGCCGGTGGAGTGGGCCGCGCTGGGGCCGATGTGGTGCAGCGCCGTGGCCAGCCGGTCCTCCGCGGAGCTGCCAGCCAGGCCGGAGGTGAAGGTGGCCAGCTCGCTTGCCTGCCAGGTGAAGCGCAGCCAGCGGGGTGGCGTGAAGCCAGTGTAGAAGGCCACAATGGCCACCAGCCCTAAGAAGGCGCCTGGCGCCTTGAAGAGGTTGGCCGTGGATGGCACCAGGATCGCCACGCCCATGGCGCCGACCACCAGCGCCAGCACGGCCGAAGCGAGGGCCACAAATGCCAGCCTGCGCTTCACCATGCCGCGGCTGTGCAGCGCCGAGCGAATGAAGGCGATAGTCGCATACACCTGCACGTAGGCGAACACGAGAACGACCGCCAGATCCAGCCCCGCGTGCTTGCTCAGTAGTGCGCCGAAGCCCAGCACCGCCACCAGCGCGCCGCCCGCGTACACCCAGCCGATGATGTGCTGCCACACGGGCAGCGGCCGGAAATAGCTCACAGTGCGCAGCAGCAGGAAGGGTTCAGCCAGCAGCAGGAGCACAATAATGACGTTCTGGCTCGGTAGGGCCACGCCCCAGGCGCTCTTGATCCAGCTCAACAGCACCAGCAGCCCCAGCGAGGCAAAGAGGCCGGCGATCTCAAGGTACGCGCGGTCCCGCCGGCGCAGCAGGCCCACCACCGGTAAGCCCCAGGCCGTGAGAAACACCACCTGAAGCAAGGCCTGACTGCCGATGTCAGCGACCATTTCCCACCGGCGGCACTTCAGTGCCCGCTGTGGCGCTGGCGAAGGCAACCCTTTGCATGTGCCTGACCCTGCCCCCCACCGCTGCCGAATCCTCCCTGGACGTGTTCCCCCTACCCTAGGAGTCAGTCATCAGCAGAGCAATAGACGTTTGTCGACAGTTGCCGTGCACAAATGTCAACGCAACGCGTGCGAGCGCGGGCTACTCAGCGTCGAGGCGGTTCGGTTCCAGATGGCGCACCACGTAAGCCGCGGCCTCGGCGCGATGCGTGAGGTTCAGCTTGTGGAACAGGCGGCTCACGTAGGTGCGGATGGTGTGCTCGCTCAGGGCCAGCGCCTTGGCGATTTCGCGATTCGTGCGCCCGGTGGCGATCAGCCGCAGGATGTCGCGCTCGTGCTGGGTGAGCGAGGTCAGGGGATTATTGCCCCGCCCGCCGTTGCGCACGAACTCCACCACGGTGGTGGAGATGACGTCATCCAGCAGAGAGGCGCCGCGTGCCACGGACCGGACAGACTCCAGCAGGCGGCTGGAATCGCTCTGCTTGAGCACGTAGCCGGACGCCCCGGCCATCACTGAGGCCATCACCGCGTCTTCGTCCGTGTAGGAGGCGATCATCACCACTTTTGTTCGCGGGCTGTCCGCGCGGATAGCCCGGCAGGCGGCGATGGCCGCTTGGTCGGGCAGGTGAACATCCATCACCACAACGTCCGGCGGGAAGCGGCGCGCGGACTCAACCGCCTCATCCGCGCTGGCCACAGCGGCGGTCACCTCGATTTCCTCGCAGCTCTCGAACAACTCGCGCAGGCCACGGCGCACCAGCTCGTGGTCGTCCACCAGCAGCACGCGAATCAGCTGCCGTTCGGGTTCGCCCGGGGCCAGCGGGATGTCCAGCGCAATGGCGGTGCCCTCGCCGGGCGCGCTCTTGATCAGGAGATCGGCGCCCATGGCCGTGGCGCGCTCCTTCATGATGCGCATGCCATCGCCCTGGCGGCGACCGGTGTCCGCGGCATCGAAGCCCACGCCATTATCACGAATCAGCAGCCGCAAACCCCGCTCGCTGCGCGCCAGGTCAATGGAGGCGCTGGTGGCACGAGAGTGGCGGATGATGTTGGACGTCGCCTCGTGGGCCAGGTGCAGCAGGTGGGTGCCGGCTTCCTCCGAGAGCGCTTCTTCTACGCCGGCCAGCAACTGCACCTGTGGCTGTATGAGCGTGCTCACGCGGATCTCTTCAGCCAGCGTCATGAGGCCGGTGCGAAGGCCGCTGCCGGCCAGCTGCCGCGGGCGCAGGTCAAAGATGTAGTTGCGGATGTCCTGGATGACTCCATCGATCTCGCGGCCGGCCCGACGCAGCACGTCGCGCCGGTCAGCGCCGCCGCCGGAGGAAGCGGCGCTGAGGCTGAGCGCCAGCCCGTAGAGGGACTGCATGACACCGTCGTGCAGCTCCATGGCGATACGCTGGCGCTCCTCCAGCAGAGCCACCGTCTGCGCTTGGGCTTCCCGCTGGCGGTTGAGCGCCAGGTTTTTGTAGATGGCAATCAAGCCGATGAGCTCGTCGCGCTCGGATAGCAACGGTGATAGGGTCGCCAGTACCGGCACGCGACGTCCGTCCTTGGTCAAGCGCTCGCTTTCGAAGGTCACCGGCTGGCCAGTCTCCTCCACCTGGCGCAGGCGCTGCGCGACCGCTTCCCTATCTTCCAGCGGAACGAAGTTCACATCCCCGGCCAGCACCTCCGAGGCGGACCAACCAAACGCTTCTTCGGCAGCGCTGTTCCAGGCCATGGTGTGCTGCTGAAGGTCGCTTACCAGCACCGGATCGCCCAGTGTGGCGACCACTTGCAGCCAGCTCTCCTGAGGGCCGCTTGCCGGGTGGGTGCCCCGAGCTCCCCGTGCCGCTGACTTGCCCTCCCCCGAATCGCGCGCCACGGCTTGATCTTCGTCAGCAACCTGGGCTATCCTGAGGGCCATGTTCCACGTGTGGCGCCGCGAGCGGTACGTCCGCTTTCCCGGCGGCGTGGATGCGCAAGCGGCCTGAAGGCTGCACGAAACAGCGCGCCACGCCGGTGAGCCGGGCCCTCCCGGCCCGCTGCTCTTCTGTTTCGCGCCCTTCTTCCACTGAATTCTGCGTTCGCTCTCTCGGCTTCTGCCCTGAGAGCAGGAGGAACACCGCATGACCGCGCCTGATGTGCTGTCGAACAATCCGGCTGCCAGCGCTGCGCCGGATGATGCCCTGGCCAGCCTGGGGCAGGCAGCGGACACGGCCGCGCTGGAGGCATGGCGCACCGCGCACCTGGGGCGCAAAAGCGGCCTGATGCTGGCCCTGAGCGATCTGGGGAAGCTGCCGCCGGACCAGCGACGCGACGCCGGCCAGCGGCTGAACCGCGCCAAGGAGGCGCTGGAGCAGGCCTTCGAGGCGAGGCGCGGGGCGCTGCAGACAGCCGAGCTGTGGGCACAGCTGCGGGAGCAGCGCCTGGACGTGACTCTGCCTGGACGTCCGGCCGTGCGCGGCCGAAGGCACCCCATCCGGGCGGTGATCGCGGACATCTCAGCGCTGTTCCAGCGCATCGGCTTTCAGGTGATCGAAGGCCCCGAGGTGGAGTGGGAGGACTACAACTTCACCAAGCTCAACCTGCCGCCGGGCCATCCCTCGCGCGACTTCACCGATACGTTCTGGATCACGGAGCGCATGCTGCTGCGCACGCACACCTCACCCAACCAGATTCGGGCCATGGAGCGGGTTGGGCAGCCGCCCCTGCGGGTTATTGTCCCCGGCCGCGTGTATCGCAATGAGGCGACGGACGCCAGCCACGAATCCATCTTCTTCCAGATCGAAGGCTTGATGGTGGACGATCGCACCACCATGAGCGACATGATGGGCGTGCTCACGTACATGACGCGCGGGCTGTTTGGTGAGCAGCGGCGCACGCGCTTCAGCTGCGACCAGGGCTTTCCCTTTGTTGAACCGGGCGCACAGATGGCCATGGATTGCGCCAGCTGCAACGGCGCCGGCTGCCGGGTGTGCCATTACACCGGCTGGCTGGAGATCCTCGGCTGCGGCATGGTGCATCCGAACGTGCTCCGCGGCGTGAACATCGATCCCGAGCGCTACACCGGCTGGGCCTTCGGGCTCGGCGTGGAGCGCATCGCCATGCTGAAGTACGGCATCGACGACATTCGGCTGTTCGCGCAGAACGACCTGCGCTTTCTGAGGCAGCTGGGATGAGGGTTCCGCTGCGCTGGCTGGCGCGCTACGTGGAGCTGGATCGCGACGCGACCGAGCTGGCCGAGCTGCTGCACGCCTCCGGCACCGAGGTGGAAGCGATTCACCAGGTGGGCGAGCAGTGGCGCGCGCTGCGCGTGGCGGAAATCTTGCGCATCGAAAAGCACCCCAACGCGGACCGCCTCAACCTGGCCACCGTCAATACGGGCGCGGAGGTGCTTACCGTGGTGTGCGGTGCGCCCAACATCGCGGCGGGCCAGAAGGTGCCCTTCGCGCCGGTGGGCAGTGTGATTCAGGGGGAAGTGCTGCAGGCTCGGCCAATTCGCGGCATCCGTTCCGAGGGCATGCTCTGCGCGGCGGACGAGCTGGGCCTTTCCAACGACCATGCCGGCATCCTGATCCTGGACCCGGAGGAGGTGCCCGGGCGATCAATGGCCGAGGCGCTGGGCGACCGCGTGCTGGAACTCGACGTCAAGCCCACGCGGGGGGACTGCCTGGCGGTCATCGGCGTGGCTCGCGAGGTGGCGGCGCTCACCGGAAAGGCGCTCAAGCTGCCGGAGCTGTCGCGCCCCGAGGAAAGCGGTGAGCCGATCGGCAGCCAGTTCCGGCTGCGCATTGATGCGCCAGATCTGTG
Source organism: Chloroflexota bacterium (assembly GCA_050695655.1). GTDB lineage: Bacteria > Chloroflexota > JAJPGV01 > JAJPGV01 > JAJPGV01 > DATKQD01. Next base: position 21,104 of record JBOGTU010000081.1, read on the forward strand.
CTCGCGCTTCGTGGCGCGCCTTATTCGGGGGGTGCGCATCGGCCCCTCACCGTGGTGGATGCAAAGCCTGCTCAACGCGGCCGGGGTCCGCGCTATCAACAACGTGGTGGACGTGACCAACTTCATCATGCTGGAGTGGGGCAAGCCCATCCACGCCTACGATTTCGCGGCGCTGCGCGGTAGCGAGATTCGCGTGCGCAGAGCGGTTGAGGGTGAGCGGACCACGACGCTTGATGGCGTGGAGCGCATTCTGCGGCCGGACATGGTGGTGATTGCCGACGCCGCGGGTGGCATCGGCCTGGGCGGCATCATGGGGGGGGCCGAGTCCGAGGTGAGGGACAGCACCACGGACATTCTGCTGGAGTCTGCCAATTTCGATGCCGTGGCTCTGCGCCGCACAGCCACGGCGCTCGGCCTGCACAGCGAAGCCGTGCGACGCTTCGAACGCGGCGTGGATCCAGAGGTGGCCGCCACCGCCGCGGACCACGCCTGCTCCGGCCTGGCACTGCTGGCAGGCGGGCGCGTGGCGCCGGGGACCGTTGAGGTGGATTGCCGGGAGCAGCACGGCCCCCCGCGGGTGCGGTTCGATCCCGCGGAGACGGGTCGCTTGCTCGGCAAGATGTACAACGCGGAGCATTGCCGGCGGGTGCTCGTGAGCCTCGGCTTCGACGTAGAGCCTGGTGCTGGGCCGGAGGAGCTGGAGGTGACCGTGCCAAGCTGGCGGCTCGATGTGCACCAGCCGGCGGACCTGGTGGAGGAGGTAGCGCGCATCACCGGCTACCGCGACCTGGCGCCGACGTTGCCCGATGGCGAGATCTCAGCGGTGGCGGCGCAGGACCCGGCCTGGGCGGCGCGCCAGGCCATCACCTCGCGGGCGGCTGAGGTGCTGCTGGGGGCAGGCTTCAACGAGGTGGTGAATCGCACGCTGCTGGGCGAGCATTCGCACGCACGCTGCGTGGCCAGGCCGCTGGGCCTGGGGCGTTCCCTGCTGGGCAGCCTGGAGATCGCGCCGTTGCGGCTGGCCAACCCCCTGGCGGAGGACGAGCAGTATCTGCGCACGTCGCTGGTGCCAGGCCTGCTGGCCACGTTCGGCCGCAACCGCCGCCTGGGCGACGAGGGCTTGCGGTTCTTCGAGACGGGCAAGGTGTTCTGGCCGCGGAGCGACAGTGAACTGCCGGAAGAGCGTGCCGTGCTGGGCGTGCTGGCCGGTGGAACCTGGCCGCCACGCTCCTGGCGCACGCCCGAGCCCACGCCGCTGGACTTCTACGATCTTAAGGGCGTGTTGGAGATGCTGCTCGCGGTGCTGCACGTGCAGGCGAGCTTCGAGGCGGTGGAGCATCCTGCCCTGCAGCCTGGCCGCGCCGCCGCGCTGCGCACTAAGGGGGAGCTGCTGGGCTGGTTGGGCCAGGTGCATCCCAGCGTACAGCGCCAGCTGGATCTGCCTGATGGCGCCATCCTCATGGCGGAGCTGGACCTGGACGCGCTGACCTCCGTCGCCGGCGCCGCGAGCCCGCGCTTCGCTGCCCTGGGGCGGTTTCCGGACGTGCCCCGGCAGCTCACCGTCTCCGTGGAGGCCGGCGTGGGCGCTGCCCAGGTGGAGCGCGCGCTGGGCGAGGCGGGCGGCCCACTGCTGGCTGGGACCCGCCTGGTGGACGTGTTCCCGCTCGCGGAGGGGCGCGTCAGCCTGTCGTACCTGCTGACCTTTCGATCCGACGAGCGCACCCTCACCGATGAAGAGGCGAACGCCGCGCGCGATGCCGCCATGGCCGCCGTGGCCCAGAACCTGGGCGCGGTGCAGCGCTAGCAGTTTGGCGGCGTGAATCCAAAGCACCTGGCCACGCTGGAGCTGGACAAGGTGCTGCAGCGCCTGGCGGCCCATGCCGCCTTTTCCGTCAGCCGTGAGCTGCTGTTGGAGCTGCAGCCGGCCATCGAAGCGCAAATGGTGCGTGAGGGGCTCGCGGAGACCACGGAGGCTCGCCGCCTGGTGAGCTCCCGGCCAACGCTGACCGTGGGCGGCGCCAGGGATGTGCGTGGTGCCGCCCGGCGCGCCGCGGTGGGTGCCGCGCTCGCCGCCCCAGACCTGTTGGAAGTCGCTGGCACGCTGGAAAGCGCCGCCGTGCTGCGAAATGTGCTCATGGACGATGACCTGTATCCGCGCCTGGCGCGGCACGGAGCGGACATGGCGCCGCTGCCCGCGCTGGTCCGCGAAATCGCGGATGTGATTGACGCCAATGGCGAGGTGCTGGACAGCGCATCGCCGCGCCTGGCGGAGCTGCGGGTGCGGGTACGAGGTGGCCGAGACCGCGTCCTGCGCCGCCTGGAGGCCATCATCGTCGATCCCAACACGGCCGAGGCTATTCAGCAGCCTATCGTCACGGAGCGCGCCGGCCGTTACGTACTGGCGGTGAAGGCCAGTTTTCGCCAGCGCATCCAAGGCATTGTGCACGACCAATCGGAGAGTGGGGCAACGCTGTTCCTGGAGCCGCTGGCCGTGGTGGACCTCACCAATGACTGGCGGCAGGCGCAGCTGGATGAGCAGCGCGAGGTGGATCGGCTGCTGCGTGAACTCTCGGCACGGGTAGGCGAGCAGGCCGAGGCGCTGGAGCGAACGGTGCTGGCCATTGCCCGGCTGGATGCCGCCCTGGCACGGGCGCACTACGCCGAGGCCCTTGAGGCGGTTGAACCGGCTGTGGACGACGGCGGCGAGTTGGAGCTGCTGGCCGCCCGGCACCCACTGCTTACGGGGCGGGTAGTGCCGCAAACTATCCGGCTGGGTGCCGAATTCACGGTCCTGGTGATCACTGGCCCTAACACCGGCGGTAAAACCGTGGCACTGAAGACGGCCGGCCTGCTGGCGCTTATGGCGCAGTGCGGACTGCACATCCCGGCCTCAGCGGGATCGCGCGTGGCCGTCTATCGGGAAGTGCTGGCGGACATTGGCGACGAGCAGAGCATCGAGCAGAGCCTCAGCACGTTTTCAGGGCACATGCGCACGCTGGTGCAGATCCTTTCCGTGGCCAGCAAGCGCACACTGGTGCTGCTCGATGAGCTGGGTGCCGGCACCGATCCTACTGAGGGATCGGCCCTGGCTCGCGTCATTCTGAACGAGCTGCTGCGGCGTGGCACGCCGACCATCGCCACCACGCACTTCTCGGAGCTCAAGACCTTTGCGCACGACCGTCCTGGTGTGGAGAACGCGTCGGTTGAGTTTGACATAACCACGCTCACGCCGACGTACCGCCTGCTGATTGGGACACCCGGGCGCAGCAACGCACTGGCCATTGCCGCCAAGCTGGGGCTGGACGCGGCGCTGCTGGACGCCGCCCGGGCCAGCCTCACGAACGAGCATTTGCGGGTAGAGGCGCTGCTGGAGGGCATCACCCAGAAGGAGCGAGCCGCCGCGCGGGACCGCGAGCGGGCCGGCCGTGAGGAGCGCGAGTTGCGCCAGTTGCGCGCCCAGGCCCGGGAATCACTGGGTGAAGCGGAGCGCATTCGGCAGGAGGCCCGAGAGCAGGCCTACGCCGAGGCCGAGGAGGAGGTGGCGGATCTGCGGCGCCAAACCGCGCGGCTGGCCCAGCAGCTGGAGCGGCTGCATCGGGCGGAGGCCCGCCCCGCGCGCGAGCTCCATCGAGAAATCGCCCAGGTGGGCCAGCGGCTCGCGGCGACGCGCCCCCGGCCGGCCTCGGCCAGCGTGCCCGTTCGGCAGGTGAGCGCGGGCCAGACGGTGCGGGTTGCCGGGTTTGCGCAGCCGGGGCAGGTCCTGGCCGGGCCGGATGCACGCGGTGACGTGGAGGTGCAGATCGGCGCCTTTCACGCGCGTGTGCCACTGGCCGAGCTCTCGCCGCTTGCCGGCCAGCGATCCGGGGAGCGCGGGTTCACCTTCACCGCCGCGCCATCGCACCCCAAGCGCTCCCACACTCTGGAGGCGCCGCTGGACCTGCGCGGCTTGCGCGCGGATGAGGTGCAGCCCCTGCTGGAGCGAGAGCTGGATGAGGCCTTCACCGCCGGCGTGCAGTACGTGCGCATCGTGCATGGGCATGGCACGGGCGTGATCCGCCGCATCGTGCGTGAGTTCCTGGGGTCGCAGCCCTACGTCAGCTCCTTCGAGCCCGCCGGCCCCACCCAGGGCGGCGACGGCGCCACGCTGGTGACGTTAGCTCCGCGATAGCTTGCGGGAACGGATTTGAGCCTGTGTTGAGCAGCCACCGCCATCGTGGAGCAGATACCTGTGGTCACTCAGGACCACGATTACGACGCCATCTCCGGGGTCGCGCTCATTCGAGTCCGACTTTCGGCTGCTGAACTGAAGGTGGGAACGGTCACTTCCCGCGGTCCAGCAGTGCTGGGCTGCGATTGGCCCGCGAAGCGCGCTCAGGCCTGGCGGGCGTAGTCCGGCAGGCTGTTGGTAGCGAAATACTGGCCGGTGACGTGATCGGCCGCGGGCGAAGCCAGGAAGAGGATCGCGGAGACGTTTTCCTCGGGCGCGGGCTTCCAGCCGCTGCTGTGGGCCTGCTCCACGGCGGGCATGGGTTGGTTGGCGAGCTGATCGTCCCACATGGCAGTGTGGCCCCACACGCCTACGCTGTTGACGTTGATGCCGTAGCGTTTCACCTCTTCAGCCAGGCACACGCTGAGGTGCAGCAGCGCGGCCTTGGAGCTGCTGTAGGCCGAGTAGCCGGCAATCGGCACCAGCGCGGCTCCCGAGGAGACGTTGATGATTTTGCCTCGCCGCTGCTCGATCATGCCCGGCAGCACGGCCTGGGCGCACAGCATGCAGCCCAGCACGTTGGTGCGGTAGGTGGCGAACCAGGCAGCCGGATCCGCCAGCACGAGATCCTCCGGCGGGCCCAGGGTGGCGGCGTTGTTGATGAGCACTTCCACGGGGCCCAGCTCAGCGGCCACGCGGCCAAAGGCGGTTTCGACCTCGGCTACGTCGCTCACATCGGCCGGCAGGGCGAGCGCTTTGCCCCCCCGCCGGCCAATCTCGGCTACCAGCATATCTAACGCCTCGGCGGAACGAGCCACAGCGGCCACCGTCGCGCCGGCGTCGGCCAGGGCCACAGCGCACGCGCGCCCGATGCCTCGGCTGGCGCCCGTGACCGCGGCAACGCGGCCAGCCAGCCCCTCAACGCTCATACGAACACCCCGAGG
>JBOGTU010000082.1:0-4899 GCA_050695655.1 Chloroflexota bacterium
TTCCACCAGGTGAACGCAAACGCCATTGATTAGACACTCCACCAAGGCCGCGTGGGTTATCTGCGATGGGATGCCGATCTGGGTCATCAGGCGGGGGCTCGTCCAAGGGAATTCGCAGATGGACCTCGACGTTTGGCCCGGTCACCCTGACCTGCTCAACCAGCAGGCGCACCAGTTTTTGACGCTGCTCGAAATCGAGCGTGTCTAGGCCGCGCCGCACGCGATCGGCGAAGGCATGGATGCGGTGCGCCAGACGGCTACGGCTGGCCAGTTCCTTGTGCTGGGCCACGAGCGCCTCGCGCTGCTGCTCAAACTGCCGCCGACGTTCCATCACCTCGCGGTGCCGCGTCTGGAACTCAGCGAGCTCGATAGCCTGCATTTGATACAGATCAACGACTCGTCGCCGCTCACCGTCCGTCTGCTGCAGCCGCCGGTCCAGCCGTTTCAATTGGGCATTGAGCAGTTCGTCATCAGTGGCTCCGGTGCGGGCACCCAGGACCGTTTCTCCCTTCAATAAGATCTCTGGCCGAAGCAACGCTTGGCGAAGCTGCTGCCACACCAATGCTTCAAGCGCTTGGGCGCGTATTGAGGGTTGGGGACAAGCCCGCTCGAATCCACCCGCGTCAAGAGGACGCCGCCGGTTGCAGACATAGTAACGCGGTCCCGTTTCGCTCTTGTGGCCTTGACAAAACGTTGTCACGCCGCAGTGGCCGCACACCACCAGTCGGCGGAGCAGCCACTCTCCGGGTCGGGCGCGCCTGGGGCTGAAGTACGAGTGGTTGCGAGCGACGCGCTGGGCAGCGTCATAGAGCTCCTCGCAGACAATGGCGGGCACCGGAATCTCGATCCACTCCTCAGCTGGTCGGAGCACGTTGCGGGTACTCTTTCGACCGGTTGTCGGCGGCACAGCTTGATGGCGGTTGTAGACAGCTCGGCCCTTAAATGTCGGGTTCGACAACATCTTGCTGATGCACGCAATTGACCAGACGGCGATGCCCGTCGGGCTCGGAATCCCATCCTCATACAAGCCGCGGCAGATGCGCCGGATGGAGAGCCCACCCGTCACGAAGTCGTTAAAGATGCGGCGGACCACCACCGCCTCAGGCTCATAAATCTCAAGGTGGCTGGGCCCGGAGGGGCTCCTGGATATGCGCCTGTACCCGTACGGCACCCGATGGTAGACGATCTCGCCGGCTCGGGCCCGGTAAAGCCGCCCGCGACGATTGCGTTCGGCGATCTTGGCGCGTTCGTATTCCGCAATCACCCCCTGCACCTGCACGAGCAGCGTCGCTTCGGAATCGTCTTTGAGCGGCGGGGCATCCAGATACAGTACCGGCACGCCATGGCGGGCAAACTCGTCCGTGACCAGGATCTGGTAGGCGTAGCTCCGAGCCAGCCGGTCGGGCGTGAGGCACCACACCTGCTCGAATAGCCCTGCTTCGGCACCGTCGCGCAGCGCGTCCAGGCCGGGACGGTCGAGCCGGGCTCCAGAGTAGCCGTCGTCCGTATATTCACGGACGACCTCCTGCCCGAGTTCTGTCATCTTGTCGCGCAGTGCCTCCAATTGCGAGCCAATGGTGCCTCGAGCTTCCTGAGACTCCGACGAGACGCGAGCGTAAATCGCCACTTTCACCGGTGTCGCCTCCCTTTCCGTCATGGTGTGTGGCTCCTCGCAGCAGACGAAATCGACCGGACCCGCCAGACCGGCGGAATACAGCGCCCAGTCGCTGGCTGAGCCGACCTTGGAGTGCAAGCGAGTCGCCAACCCATCACACGGCCTCGATGAGTTCCTCGAAGGTGATCGGCTCGGCACAGCAGGGGCACCGACCGCCGCGGCCAACGCGGCGGCAGAACGTGCCGCAATCCTCACAATATTGAGTGCCGAGGAAGCGGGACTCGCATGCCGGGCACTCGTAGACGGTGGTGTCGCGCTGTGGGCGTCCCGTGGGCAGGGACGGTGGCGTGGGCGCACTTTGGTGACGTCGGCGCCAGCCTGCCTGGCGGCACGCCTCAGAGCACCATCGGCTGGCGCGTCCAGCCAGCGGTCCACCGCACGCCCAGCAGCTTGCCGTTACGGAACTGTTACGCGACGGCATCGTCGGCCACGAACTGACTGCCCTTAGAGCAGTGAGGTGTTGAATTCACGGCCACCTCGTGCTTGCGGGCTTCACTGCGCTGCCTCCTGTTCGGTGTTCTTCGGAACTGGGGCAGTGAGCATGTCGTAGGCGTCGGCCAGGGCCTCCAGCCGGGGGTCGACGTAGGGTGACCAGCGCGGGCGTGGCACTTCCACCAGGGTCGCCATGAGGTAATCGCTGGTCGCGGGTGGCAGCTTCCTGATGAGCGCCACCAGGCCGTTCCGCTGGAAGCGCGCATAGTCATCGTGCACGCCATGGAGAAGCATTCCGGCCAGCGCCATCTCCCGCAAGCGCTCGTAGTCGAGCTGTGCGGGGTCGGAGGCGGGCCAGAAGCGCATCACCTCCTCCGCAAGCGCTCCAGCGTCCGGCGATGGAGGAGGACACCGAACCGTTCGGCCACCTCCTTGGAGAGCGTGGCTCCAGAGGACTGCGGGGCCCCGCGCGCGAACTCCCGGATATCGGGTGTGACCTTGACCGGTCCAGCCCGGCCCCGCTTGTCGTCGAGCAGGCCCAGCATACCGTCTGCCTCGAAGGCATCGGCGATGAGATAAAAGGCGGCTCGAGAGTAGCCATGTTCGCTGGCTGCCCGGACGACGGGAACGCCGTCCAGCACATGGGCACGCAGCATCTCGTACTTGACCTGTATCTTGTCCACGGCGAGGAAGAAACCAGTCTCGTGGTCGAACAGTTGGGCGCGCACGGCCTCCGGGTGCGGATGGAGCAGGCCGGCCGCGGCGAGACTGCTGCGACGGTCTTCCTGGGTCAGTGAGAAGCCCTCCTTGAAGCTTGTGGGCAGTGTACCAGAAACGCCGCCTGTTGTCTAGTCTATTAGACCGCATACTGGTCACAAGCCGTGTCCGTCCGCTCAGCAGCCCGTGAAGTGAAGGAAACCGACCGTTGCCATGCTCAGGGAAGCGGCCGAGTGAACTAGACACTGCGGCCTTCTTTCCTAGACAATTTCGGGCTTTCGTCGGAGGGGGTTGGTGGCCTTGCGCAGCTTCAGCGGAACAACGTGAGCGGCGCCCTCAGGCTCCTCGAGCACCAGGATGGTGCGATAAACGAGTTTTGCGTTTACTTCACTTCGACCTGATTCAGCCAACTGGCGTGGAACGGCGTGAAGTGGAAGATGAAGCGGCCGTGATGGCGCTTGAGCCAGGCGGTGACCTCGGGTCCGGAATGCGTATTGAGGTTGTCCAGCACGCAATGCACTCGCCCGCGGGGATAGCGCTTCGCCAGCGTATCCAGAAAAGCCAGGAACTCGACGCGTCGGCGCTGCGGCTGACACCAGCCCGTCACCTGCCCCGAATGCACCTCGCGCGCGGCAAACAGGGTCAGCGTGCCATGCCGGACGTACTCGAATTCGCGGCGGCCGGCCCGGCCAGGAGCCGCTCGCTGGTCGGGAGAGGCTCGTTCCAGCGCCTGGATGCTGGTCTTCTCATCAATGCACAGCACCACCTCGGCGGCGTGGTGCAGGTAGAGGGGGACGATAGCAGCGATCTTGGCGCGGAACTGTGGATCCTTGGAGTGCAGCCACATGCGCCAGCGATGCGGCTTGAGGTCGCCCCGGCGGAGCAGCCGGGCGATCGTGCTGCGATGGATGGACGGCACCACTCCCTGTCGCAACGCAGTCTCGACCAGCAAGTCGAGCGTCCAGCGGTCGGCGTCGGCACAGCCTTCGTCAGCGGGCGCGCGGCAGGCCAGGCCCAGCAGCTGCGTTCGCGCTTCGCTGGACAAGACTGGTGGCCGGCCCGAGCGCGGTTGGTCGCGCAGATTGGCCAGGCCCGCCGTGCGAACGCGGCTCACCCACAAGCGAATGGTGTTTCGTGCGACACCTGTCTCGCGGGCCAGGCCGCGATAGGTGGCTCCGTTGGCTACCGCCAGCACCAGGCTGGCGCGATTGACGAGACGATACTCGGTCTTGGGTGTTCGACAGATGCGTTCCAGGCCCGTCCGCTGGGCCACGGTCAGGCTGAACGTCGGCAGGATGCGCGCCATCTCCCAGGCTCCTCTCCGAGAGGAGGAGTCTGGGCCAGCCGCCGTCCACGTTGTGGCGGCCGTTGCAGTCGGCTCGCCCCCCTGTAAGACTTGGAGGGCCATGCGCCGCCGCCCACAGTCCAGTAACGACGACCTGGAGCGCTACGCTACGCAGCTGGCGCCCTTGCTCGAGGCCGGGCAGGCTACCCAGGGCTTGCGTGTCCAGCGCAGTCGTGGTGGCCTGCTGCTCTTCCGTCACTGGCTCGACCAGCCAGCGGCATGGCCGGACGACGAGCTTGACCGCCGTTTCCGGCTCTCACCACTTGGCCCAAGCCACTTCGGTCTCTCACTCTGGCGCGGCGACCGCTGGGAGCACCTCCCGTTTGAGGGCACTCTGGCAGACCTCGTGGACATCATCAATACTGTCCTGCCACATTGGGCTTCCGAGTCCTGATCTGGGTCAGGAACTTAGGCGACGGTGTACTAGCTTCGCGCACGCATCCTTGCCACTCGAATCCGAAAAGCAGTAGGTGAACTGGCCAAACATCATGTGGTCCAGCATGAAATCGAATGTGTAATTTCCCGATTCGTTAAACCGAGTGGGGATTTGCTGTGCGGTGACGTTGGGGATGTCTCTGAGCAGATATTGCCCGGCGCCGACCACCTGAGGCGGTTTGCCGCACCATACGCGTGTTCCAGTGAACCGGTAGGCAACGCCCGAATCAGGAGTGAATCCTGATAAAAACAGGCTCCCAGTCCAGGGCGGCGTGAGGTCTGCTCGATCGGGATC
>JBOGTU010000083.1:0-3675 GCA_050695655.1 Chloroflexota bacterium
CACGCTCACCATCGACGGTGTAGCCCCAGGCCACCAGGACGCCTTCCTTGGCACCGCTGGGCCGGGTGGGCAGGTAGATCGCGTCCAAGAAAAGCACCAGCAGCTCGACCTCGGCCAGGCTCTTGGCGGTGCTGTTCGTGCGGGTCGACACCATGCTCAAGCAGCTCGCCACCGCCCGGGCTGACTACAGCTTCGACCGTGAACTGCGCCGCTTCCTAGCCCCTGATGTGCTTGTCGCTGACGACTTCGGACTCCATAAGCTGTCGGCTCAGCAGTCCTCCGACTTCTATGACGTCACCATCGGACGACATCGCACCTCAAGTCTGATCGTCACCTCCAACCGGGACGTCGCGGAGTGGCTGGCCCTGTTCGATGACCCGATCCTGGCCAACTCCGCGCTCGATCGCCTGACGCACAGCAGCTACCAGCTGGTCATGGAAGGGGAGTCCTACCGCAAGCGGACGTCCCCTCACGCCAGGCGAAGTCAGGCGGCCAACCGGGAGGTGAGGTGATGGCCGATTTCCCGTTGCGTAACGATGGCCTAACGATAGCCTGCCCCATCTGTGGTCGGCCCTTCGTCCCCATCGGCCGCCGGCGTCACTGCTCAGATGCCTGCCGCCAGGCGGCCTGGCGTCGGCGTCAGCCCAGCGCTCCGAGTGCGGTCAGTCTACCGGCACGATCCCGAGTGGCGCTGACCGTCTACGAATGCTCGGGCTGTGGGGTTCGCCTGCTCGGAGAGCAACGCTGTCCCGATTGTGGCCTCTTTGCTCGGCGCCTTGGGCTGGGTGGCCTGTGCCCCCACTGCGATGAACCGGTGACCTTGGCCGATCTTGGCGTGGACCCCAGCCCAGGAGCGACTCGGTGACCTTCACACCGTCCTCCCGTTCTCCCTGAACCGTCCGTTCTATCCTTGCTTCATCAACGGACTTACCCTACAACTACAGCATCCCGGCGTGGATCAATGTTTCTGGAAACGCTGGATCAAACATTCTGGAAATACTGGATCAAACATTCAGGAAAATGACACGCGTGAGACGGGCCGTGAAGCTGGCGCTGGCCCGTGCCGAGGCGAGGGACGTGGTGGCCGGCCTGTCGAATGGCCTCGAAACTCAGCTGGGACGCAGCTTCGATGGCGCTGAACTGTCCGGCGGTGGCAGAAGATGGCGTTGGCGCGGGCCATGATGCGTCCGGTGCCGCTACTGGTACTGCTGGACGAGCCGACGGCCGCGCTGGGATGATGAGGCCGAGTACGCCCTGTTCCAGCGTTACGCGGCCGCGGCAAAGGGCGCCCGCCAGGTGTCAGGCGCCATCACCATCCTGGTTACGCATCGCTTCTCCAACGTCCGCATGTGCGACCTGATCCTGGTCCTGTCTGGCGGCCGGCTCGTCGAACATGGCTCCCACGACCAACTCGTAAACGCCGGCGGCCTCTATGCCGAGCTGTATGAACTCCAGGCGCGGCAGTACCGCTGATGTCCGCGATGAAGTCCGGGGCGTGAGCGGTCGGCATGGAAGCGGTGGGGGAGGGCTTCAAAGCCTGTTTTGACGGCTGCGGCGCCGACCACGGTTAACGTTCCCCCCGCCGACCTGGCACTATTTGTCGAATGAGTGTCAGCGAGGAACTGCGCACCCGACTGGTAGACGAGCTGGTCACCAAGGGCGCGCTCACTGACGAGCGCATCAAGCAAGCCTTTCTAGCCGTCCCTCGTGAGCAGTTCCTGCCGGAGACCGCGGAGAAGGAGGGGCTTGAGCGGGTCTACCAAGACGCGGCCATCCAAACACTATTCGATAGCAAGGGGATGAGCATCAGCAGCTCGTCCCAGCCGGCCATCATGGCGCCGATGCTCGAAATGCTGCAGATCGAGCCGGGCATGCGCGTGCTCGAGATTGGGACAGCCACCGGCTATAACGCCGCGCTGCTCTCACACCTGGTCGGCCCTGACGGCACCGTCGTAAGCATTGAGCTCCAACCGACGCTGACCGAGAGTGCTGAGCGCAAGCTGCACCACACTGGAAACAATATGACCGTCTGCTGCGGCGATGGGCGCGAGGGCGTACCCGACCACGGACCATGCGACAAGATCATCGTGACGGCGAGCGCCCCCGACATTTATCGTCCATGGTTCGACCAACTGCGGCCCGGTGGCCTGCTGGTACTCCCGCTGGTCTTGTGCCCATCCATCGATGGCGCCAGCTGGTTTGGTGCTCAGGCCGTTGTTGCCATGGAGCGCATTGAGCAAGGGTTTCGCTCTGCCCGTGTGATTCAGGGTCACTTTATGGGTCTTCGGGCCCAGCCATCCGACGGTAGTTGGGCTGGATCCATCGACTTCATCGGCCTTTCGCAGGCGCGAAACGGGGCCATCAGTCCGATGGCTCAGATCCGAGGCAATAATCTCCGCCGCCTCTCCGATCCGGTTCGCATCCGCCTGGCGCGGCTGGTCGCCACCGCGCCGCGGCGGGCCGCCTTACGAGGGCCGCTGCCGCATGCGGTGTATTGCTCGCTCGCCGCCCCACAGCCTCGCCTTCTTGGCTACAGCGGAGCCGGCACGAACGGCATCGCTGTATTCGATAGCAGCGGTCGAAGTTTGAGGGCCATGGTCGCCGCCGGCCCGCCGCCGAACTTCCGTCATGCCCTATTGGGATGGGGCGAGGCAGATGCGACGGCGTCATTGCAGGAAATCATCGCCACTTGGAAGTTGCTCGGATCGCCGGGACTTAGCGATCTGCAAATCCGCGTTTCCTACGGCCGCCCGCCGCGTGGCGCTTGGCGGCTATCCAGGCGCCAACATGCCACTCTTGCGTTCGACTGGCCGAGGAGCGCTTAGCTGAAGGCCGGATACAGAGGTAACTCGGATTCGGACGGCGACCAAGTCACGCGCCAAGCACCCGCCATGCCGTCGACCACCTCGGTGACAGCCGGCAGTTGCCCCCATTCACGGCAACGAGCGGCGAGCACTTCTGCACGGTGCACGAGTCGCGCCCGTCCTGAAATCGCCCAACGCTGTGGCGGCCGGGACGAGAAATGGTCGGCATCTTTGAGTGGTGGATGGTGCCAGTTCAACGTCACGATAACCCAAGCAGCACAGGCCATTGCCATTGCGCTGGCGAAGTATTCGTTGTCCGCGACGCGGGGTTCACCGACCACAAGAGCTTCGCGGTACGCCGCCTCTGTTCTGGTCCGAGCGCCTGGCGGCAATGAGCCCACGCACCAGCACGTGGGGAAGAGGATGGACAGGTAAGCGCCATCCAGCAGGGCGTTGTGGAAGTCGGCGAATTCGAGGTCGAAGAATCGCACGCCGTCGGGCGTCAGGAAGTTGTTGTCGGGGCACACATCGCAGGGCGAGAAGGCTTGCAAGTCTGTCTCAACGAATTGTCGTATGGTCGCAAGCTCCGACTCTAGGCCAGCTGGCAGGCGGACAGCCAGCGATTCGGCCAGCTGTCCAAAGTAGTGAACGCCTGCGTTGAAAGCCCAAGCCGCTTGAGGACGATAGGGCGAGCGTGGGAACTGTGCCCGCTGCGCGGCCAGCTCAGCCGCGCGCACGAGCGTGAGCGCATTCAACCGCCCGAGCGCCGCGGCCCATTCGAGCAGCCCATCCTCGGCCGCTTCCCGATCACCGCCCAAGAGCAAATCAGCCAGAGTCGGGTGCTGGCCAAGATCCTCCATGATGAGAACCC
>JBOGTU010000084.1:0-4095 GCA_050695655.1 Chloroflexota bacterium
CTGCTGGGCCTGATCGCCTGGAGCTACCAGCTGGATATCTTCGGCTTGCTGTTCTCGACGCGCGGAGTCACATCCGGCGCCAGCTACACCGACGTGCACGTGCAGTACGGCGCAAACGAAGTGCTGACGGTCATAGCCGCGGTGGCGGCCGTTGCCGTGCTGGCGAACATTTTCGTGCGTAGGCTGTGGCTGGTTGGCGGCGCTGTGGTCTTGTGGCTGGCGACGCTGATCGTCGCGGCCGGGATCATTCCGGCGTTTGTTCAGCAATTCCAGGTCAAGCCAAATGAGCTGAGCCTGGAGACGCCCTATATCCAGAACAACATCACGGCGACGCGCCACGCCTTTGACCTGGACAAGATTGACGTCAAGAATCTCGCTGTTCAGAGTCAGGTCAGCCAGGCACAGGTGCAGAAAGACCCGGTCACCATCAAGAACATTCGCTTGCTGGACGACCGGCCGCTGAAAATGACCTACAACCAGATTCAATCGTTTCGCCAGTACTACGACTTTCCCTCCGTGGAGGTCGAGCGTTACACGATCAACGGCACCTACCAGGAGGTGATGCTGGCGGCGCGCGAACTGGACCAGACCAAACTACCGGATGCCGCCCAGACCTGGGTGAACCTGCACCTGGAGTACACGCACGGCTATGGCGTGACCATGAGCCCGGTGTCAGATGTGAGCAGCGAAGGGCTGCCGCAGCTCATGGAGCACGACATCCCGCCCCAAGGCGCGCTAAAGATCGACCGGCCCGAGATTTACTATGGTAAGCAAACGCCAAACTGGGTGATCGTCGATACCAAGCAGAAGGAATTCGATTACCCGAAGGGCGACGCCAATGTCTTCACGGCCTATAAGGGCGCCGGCGGCGTAAAGCTCGATTCCATTCTTAAGCGGCTGGCGTTTGCCTGGCACTTCGGCGACCTGAACATCTTGATTTCGAGTCAAGTCACTCCCCAGAGCCTGCTGTTGTACAACCGCAACATCCAAACGCGCGTGCAGGACGTGGCGCCATTCCTGTCCTACGATCGCGATCCCTATATGGTCGTTTCGGGCGGCAAGCTGTACTGGATCCAGGATGCTTACACCACGACCGACATGTACCCCTACAGTCAGCCGGCGCCGGGCAACCAGTACAACTACATCCGCAACTCGGTCAAGATTGTGATCAACGCCTACGACGGCAGCGTCAGCTACTACGTCGCGGACCCAACCGACCCGCTGATCCAGACGTACGAGAAGATCTACCCGGCGATGTTCCACCCCTTGAGCCAGATGCCGGCGGGCCTACGGGCGCACATCCGCTATCCGGAGGACATGTTCCTGGCGCAGATGGAGATGTACTCCACCTACCACATGACCGACCCGCAGACCTTCTACAACCGCGAAGACGTATGGGCGCTGCCTGAGGTGCGCTACTCGCAAACCAGCGGCGAGGCGTCCTCGGCGCAGCCCATCCAGCCCTATTACGTGCTGATGCGCCTGCCAGATGAGACGAAAGATGAATTCCTGCTGTTGCTGCCGTTCACCCCGTCGACCAAGAGCAACATGATTTCGTGGCTAGTGGCACGCTCAGACGGTAGTGACTACGGCAAACTGCTGTCCTACAAGCTGCCAAAGGACGAGAATATCTATGGGCCGGCGCAAATTCAGTCCCGCATAGACCAGAATCCCACCATTTCGCAGCAGTTGTCGTTGTGGAACCAGCAGGGCTCGCATGTACTACACGGAAATCTGCTGGTCATTCCCGTCGGCCGGTCCTTCTTGTATGTCGAGCCGCTGTACCTGCAGTCGCAATCCGGCAGCGCGTTGCCTGAGCTGAAACGGGTCATTGTCGCGGACGGCAATAACATTGCCATGGCCACAACCCTCCAGGCCGCGTTGAATGACATCTTTTCGGGGGCGGCCGCTGCGCCGCCTCCACCTCTTGTCGTCAACGCAAACGCTGGTAAGGCTTCACCGTCGGCCTCTGCTTCGCCGTCGCCAACGGCCAGCGCCAAACCGCGGTCGAGCTCGGCAGCGAGCCCGCTGCCGAACGTCCCGCCGCAAGTGGCGGCGCTCTCAAAGGACGCCAACGACCATTACACCAAGGCGCAAGACGCGTTGAAATCGGGCGACTTCGGCACCTACGGGAAGGAGATGAAGCAGGTCCAGCAAGACCTGCAGCAGCTCAACCAGTTGGCCGGAAACAAGTAGTGCTGGCGCTCCTGGTTGTTGTGGCCGGCATGGCCTCAATGGCCGTGGAGATGACGGCCTCGCGGCTGCTGGCGCCGTTCTTTGGGGACTCTCTGTACATCTGGGGCATTCTCATCGGCCTGATACTGGCGTACCTCACGCTGGGCTACTGGTTGGGCGGGCGCCTGGCCGACCGGCAGCCGCGGCGCCGGGTCTTCTTCGGACTCAACGCCGCCGCGGCCATTGCCGTGGCGCTGGCCGGACTGGTGGCGACACCGGTCCTGACGGCCGCGCTGGGGGGCACGGAGCGCTGGCCATATGGGTTGTTCCTCGGCGCTCTGGGTGGCTGCCTGGCGCTCTTTGCCGTACCGGTCGTGCTGTTGGGCTGCGTCAACCCCTTTGCGATTCGCCTGAAAGTCGTGGGGCTGTCCGAGGCCGGAAATGTGTCCGGGACCATCTTCGCCCTCACCACCATCGGCAGCCTAATTGGCACTTTCGCAGCGGTGTTCCTGCTCATTCCGAGCTGGGGAGCGCGCGCTACGCTGTATGCCTTCGCGGCCTTGCTGCTGCTCGTTTCGGCTGCCGGCTGGCTCTCGAGCGGCACTGCTCCGGCCCGGGCCTCCTCCCAAGCCTCCTAAAAGTAGCTGGTATGTGACTTGCGACACGGTAGCATCCCGCTTGCTGGAGCTAAACTTACAACCATGCTGCTTGATAGCATTACCTCCCCTCGCGACCTGCACACGCTGACAGACGAGCAGCTTACCGAGCTTGCCGGCGAGATTCGCCAGGAGATCCTGGATACGATCCTCCAGATCGGCGGCCACTTCGCGCCCAGCCTGGGCGCGGTGGAGTTGACCATTGCCCTGCATCTTGTGTTCGACGCGCCCCGGGATCAGATCATCTGGGACGTGGGCCACCAATGCTATCCACACAAGATGCTGACTGGCCGGCGTGACAAGCTGGGTACGGTCAAGAAGTTTGGCGGCATCAGCGGCTTTCCTCTACGCGAGGAAAGCGAGTACGATACCTTCGGCACCGGCCACGCCAGCACTTCGGTATCCGCGGCCCTGGGCATGGCAAAAGCGCGCGATCTGCTGGGCAAGCGTCATGCCGTGGTCGCGGTTATCGGCGATGGCGCGCTGACGGGCGGCCTGGCGTACGAAGGCCTGAACAATGCCGGCACCCTTAGATCGCCCCTGGTAGTGGTGCTGAACGACAATGGCATGAGCATTTCGCCCAATGTCGGGGCAGTGTCGCACTACCTGTATCGCATCACCTCGGACCCGATGTACCTGCATACCAAACGCGACGTCGAGCGTATGATGCTGCGCCTGCCGCTGGGCGAGAAGGCCTACGGCGTGGCCAAGCGGATGAAGAAATCGCTCAAGCAAGTGGTGCTGCCGGGCAATATCTGGGAGGAGCTGGGCTTCCACTACATGGGCCCCATCGACGGGCATGATATCCCTACATTGCGCTGGGCGCTGGAGCGCGCCAAGCACGCGCATCTGCCGGTGTTCCTACACGTGCGTACCATCAAGGGCAAGGGGTATGCGCCAGCCGAAAAGGATCCCACCACTTACCATGGAGTGAGCGCGGCCAAGAAGCCCGCGACGGTTGTGACCGGCCCGGATGGTGAAGTGGTTCCGGCGCCAGTTAAGCCGGCGCCGCCGAGCTACAGCAGCGTCTTCGGCAAGACCGCCGTCGAGCTGGGCAAGAAGGATCCGCGCGTTGTCGCCGTCACGGCGGCCATGTGCGACAACACCGGCCTGACGCAGTTCGCGCAGGAATTTCCGGAGCGCTTCTTCGACGTCGGCATAGCCGAGCAACACGCGGTGTGCTTCAGCGCCGGCTTGGCTACACAGGGCTTGCGGCCGATGGTCGCCATCTACTCGACGTTCCTGCAGCGCGCCTTCGACCAGA
>JBOGTU010000085.1:0-8432 GCA_050695655.1 Chloroflexota bacterium
AAGGTCACCGGTTCATCGCAGTGGGGGCACAGGCCACCCAGCCCAAGGCGTCGAGCAAAGAGGCCACAATCGGGACAGCGTTGCTCTCCGAGCAGGCGAACCCCACAGCCCGAGCATTCGTAGGCCCACAGGCTGAGGGCGGCCTCCAGGTGCGAGCCGTCAACCGCCGAAGCGCAGTCGAGCAGGGCATACAGCAGGCTGAGACGCAGGACGTGGGCTTCGGCGCGAGCGGTGACAGCGCCGTACAAGCCGGCGGCGTCGGCCGACAGTCGCGGATAGACCTCGACCCAGCGTTGCCGTGCGGCATCGGTCAAGGGCAGCACGCGCTGTCCCCGGCCATGCTCCACGGCCGCCTCGAGCCGGGTCTTGAGTGGCGCCCAGTCGACGCTCTGGATGTCGCCGCCTTCCGGCAGCAGTTCGGTGCTCCGTCCCGCCAGGATCAGGAGCGGTTGAGGAAGCCGTTGGCGAGTTCAGTGGCGTTGACGTAGCGCAGCAGCTCGTCGGTGGTGATGTGCCCCACCACGGAGACGTGCGAGTCGGTGGCTCGCGTCGGGCTGTTCTTGGCCATGGTCTGCAGCGGTCGACCATTCCCAGGCATTCCGGACCACGGCGGAAAGCGTGTTGCCCTCGCGGGCCAGGACGCGCAGCACCAGCGCAAACTCAGATTCCAAAACGAGCAGGCGCTTGTCGGCTACTCCGGCTCGCTGGTGCTCAATCGCCGTCGCTGCGGCAAGCCCAACTGCCGTTGCGCCACTGGCGAACGGCAGCACGAGACCACCGTGCTCAGACACGACGGCGTTTGCTGGCGGCGGCGCGCGCGCTGGCTGAATTCGGCACACCGCCCCCCGGCGCAGAAGACGGTTCGGTCTACCGCCAGCGCTCGGGCGGCGTGCTCCTGCCCAAGGGTGCCGACTGGGTCGCGGCCAGCCAGGAGCTGCGGCGCGCGTACCGGCAGCACCCGGAGGTCGATCGCGCCATCGCCGGCTAGAGCGGTGCCCTCCTGGTCATTGGTGCGAGGGTTGGCGATGCCTGGCGGCCGACGGTCGGGCGGTCGACGGTCGGGCGGCCGCCAGGCTGGACTGGCGCTTCGCGCGAACCACGGTCTCAACGCGCAGGATCTGCCGTTTGGCGCCGGCTGATTCCGGGGTGGCCGACTGGTCCGCGGTCAGAGAGTGACCTGGCGGCACCCTGCACACTGCAGGGGATAATCGGGCATGATCATCGACTGCCACGGCCACGTCACCGCGCCCCAGGGTCTATCCGCCTATCACGCCGGTCTGCTGCACGGTCGCGCCAAGCGCGGCGGCGAATTGCCGCGCTTCAGCGACGATGAAATTGAGTACGGCATCCGGCATTCTCGCTGGGGTGACGCCCTCGCCTTGCTGGACAGGGTGGGCACTGACATGCAGTTCATCTCGATTCGGCCCTTCACCGCGGCGATGTACCTCAAACCCATAACATCGTGCGCCACTACATCATGGCCGTGAACGACACCATCGCCCAGACGGCGCGGCTGTTCCCCAACCGCTACCGAGGCGTGTGTGCGCTGCCGCAGGCGCCGGGCATGCCCGCCAAGGATTGGATCGACGAGCTCGATCGCTGCGCCGCGGACCCCGGCTGTGTGGGCGTCATCATCAACCCCGACCCGGGCGAGATGGGCGACGACACGACCCCGGGCTTAGGCGACGAGTACTGGTACCCCCTTTACCAGAAGATGGTGCAATACGACATGCCCGGCCTCATCCACAGTGCCAGCTGCGGACTGAGCCGCCTCAGCTACTCGACGCACTTCATCAACGAAGAGACGATCGCCGTCACCAATCTGCTGGACTCGAACGTCTTCAATGACTTCCCCACCCTCAAGCTGATCGTCTCGCACGGCGGTGGCGCCGTGCCCTACCAGTTCGCGCGCTGGGCCGCTGGCTGGCATCGGCGCTGGGGCGGCAAGTGGGGCGAGCCCCTGCGCAAGCTGTACTACGACTCGTGCGTCTACGACGAGACCTCGCTGGGCCTGCTGTTCAAAGTGGCCGGTCCGGACAACGTGCTGTTCGGCACCGAGAACCCCGGCACGGGCAACCAGGTGAATCCGGACACGGGCCGGTCCATCGAGGACCTCGCGCCGACAATCCGCCAGCTGCTGCCGGCGGCGGACGCTGACAAGGTGCTGGAGGGCAACGCTCGGCGACTGTTCAGCCGGTTCCGTTCGTGAGCGGGTCATGTGATGCTCGCGCTTCGCGAGGGGCCAGCGGCTGGACCGCTACGTGCCCCGTAGAGCGTCCGCGAGCTGGGATGGGTGACACGGGCCTGATATAGGCCCAGCGTAGCCATCCGTCCGCTGAGGGGCACTACGAAGACCCGTGTGGCTGCTGTGGACTGCTATGGTGGTGAGAACCGATTCGGGGATTCAGCAGGCCACTCCACTGCCGATGAGACAGCCTGTACGCGGTCGAGAGAGCTCGCTCTTCTGGGGCTGAAGTGCGGTCTCGGGTAGGGGTGCTCGGGGAGCGACGCCCGAACCTCCATGGCAGCTCCTCAGCGGCGGCCGGCCGCCACCGGTAGGAACGGCGCAATCCGTCCGGCCAGCGTCTCGATCATGCCGTGCAGGCGCTCATGCGCACCGCTGCCGATGCGCTCCGTCTCGATGCGCTCAAACGCCTCAACGAGCTCGGAGTCGTTAGCGGCGAGCTGTCGGTCGACCGCGGGCAGCAGCTCAGCATTTTCTCTGGCGATGTGCGCCCACAGCACGGCTGCATAGTTCGCGACGGCGAGCTGCACGACAGCACCGCCGGTGCGGTCTCCTGGCCGATACAATGCAACGGCACTGGCATACGCCAGCCGCCGGCCGTCGGCATGCTCTGCCTCCAATCGCGCGGACAGGCCAGTGGCGGACAGCCTGGGGACCAGCACTGTCTCCTCCTTGGTGTGATGACAGCGGTCCACGAATACCCGGAAGAACTCTGTCACTGAGAGTGTCCGCGAGTTGGAATCAACCGGTCACGCGAAAAGCATCCCCGAATTTGGTGAACAGGCACCTGATCCATTGCTGCTGGCCAAAACCGCGCGGTTTCTTGAGGAGGAGTGGCACAGCCTCGACGAACTGAAGGAGCTCAGGCGCATGGCGGACTGGGTGGCACGGGACGACCGACGTTGCTACGGGGGAGCCGAGGTGCCCCCTCACCTGCTACCGGCCGCTGGGCGAAGGATAGTCCGTTGCAGATCCTCATCGACGCGATGATGCAGAACACCCAACGCCACGTCCACATCCTGCAGGCCATCGATCAACGGATGCGACGGTCGATGGCCTCATGGGTGTCCGCACTGCCTGTGACCGCGCGTAATGGCCGACGCCTCGGGCCGCGGCAAAACCGTTGGCCTGGGGGTGGCTTGCTTGCGATCGTCTTCGCCGGGATGGCCTTTACCAGGCAGCCGACTCAACGCAGCACCCAGTCCGTGGCCGCTGTGGCTGCAAACACATCGGTTCCAGAGAATCGGTCCACACCGTCAGCCGCCGCCGACGCGGCACCGGCGCCAAACCCGCTTGCGCCGCAATTAGAACTGGTGGGCATCCACACAATTTTCCTGTTCTGCGAAGCGGACCTCGGTGGCCTGTCTGAGACGTGCGAGTTCCACCGCGCCGGCAGACACATTGTGCTCCATCGCACTAAACGGGCCCGACCCGACATCAGCGCACGGTGCCGGCGCGAGTCGAGCCGGTTTTGACAGTCACTTCTGCCTGCGTGGACGCAACGCTCTCAGCGGTCGTGTACCAAATGACAGCTGCATGGATTCATTGCCCGGCTGCCGCGCCGCCAGCGCTGGGCTACACCATCGTTGCGACCTCGCCAGCCACCCGGAGGTCCATGTCGGTTAAGGCGAGGACCTCCTCGACCGTAAAGCCCGGAGCTATCGCCTCGAGGGCAAAGGTGGTCGCCCCGCGCTGGCGGCGCAGGATCGCCAGATCGGTTACCACGATATCCACGCAGGATCGCGCGGTGACCGGATATTGACACGCACGCACCAGTTTCGGGCGGTCTCGGCTGTCGCGGTGCTCCATGGTGACGATGAGGGTGCAACCGCCGGCGACGAGGTCCATGGCGCCTCCCACGCCGCCGCGCGACTCGTCGGTCTTCCAGTTGGCCAGGCTGCCCTCCGCGTCCACTTGAAAACCACCCAGGATCACGGCACTCAACCGCCCCGAGCGGGCCATCTCGAATGAGGTCACGCTGTCGAAGAACGACGCGCCTGGCGTCAGGGTCACGAACTGGCCGCCGGCGTTGTAAACGTCGGGGTCGACGCCGTCGCCGCTGACCATCTCGCCGTAGCCGAGAACGCCGTTCTCCGCGTGCAGGATGACGTCGCGGCCGGCCAGGTAGTTGGAAACCATGGTAGGGATGCCAATCCCGAGGTTGACGTACGCGCCAGAGGGGAGCAGGCTCGCGGCGTTGCGGGCGATGGCTGAGCGGGTGAGCGCTGTCCTGCCGAGGTACTTCTTGGCGCTCTCGGCAGGGCGGCGGCGGAGCTGGCCACCACTGGGATTGTGTGGCACGTCGATCGTCTTCTTGATCACGCGGTCGACGAAGATGCCGGGCAGGTCCACGTCGTCGGGCGCAATCGCGCCCACGTCGACGACTTCATCCACTTCGACGATGGCGACGCGGGCCGCCTTGCAGAAGCTGGGCCCGAAGTTCTGGCTGGCCTCGCGGAACTGCGTATTACCGAGCGAGTCGGCGCGATAAGCACGCACGAAGGCGTAGTCCAGCGCCAGGGCGCGCTCCATGACGTATGGCTTCCCGTCGAAATAGCGCACGTCCTTGCCCTCGGCGACGAGGGTCCCCGCGGCTGTGGGCGTGTAGAAGGCGGGGATGCCGGCGGCGGCGGCGCGGCAGCGCTCGACCATGGTGCCCTGAGGGACGATCTCGATCGTCAGACGGCCGGTAGCGATCGCCTCGTCGATGGCGGGCTGGCCCGGGCGAGGGGCGAAGCCCTGCAAGAGCCGGCTCACCCGGCCGGCGACCGTCAGGTCGAAGCGAAGGTCGCCCGGAGCGCCGGGGGTGTTGCCCACGAGGCCGAGATCCGTGGCGTTGGTCGAGTCGCGCAGGGCCGTCAACAGGCTGGTCGGATAGCGGTGGGCCACACCGAAGCCACCGACACCGATCAAGGATCCATTTGGCACGTCAGCGACGGCAGCTTCGGGCGAAGGAAAGACTTTGTTCAAAGTGGCAACCATGATAGGCCGATCCACGGAATGTCTGAGCGTAAGGGAATGTACCCATCGAGCTTGCAGATAGCGAGCTGTGACCGAGAATTCAAAGAGTCGCTCCCGAGAAGATCAAAGTGTCCTGAGGCCCCATCAGACCTTCCGCCTTCCAAGGATTGCCATCAGGCAACAATGTGGCGAAGTGTTCGGATCCGCAGATCAAGCTGGCCATGTGTTACACCCCGACCGGATAGGCGCCTAAGCGTTGTGCTTCCAGAACTCCGGGTGGCGTCCTGCCGCTGCTGTAAAAGTGCGCGCGTGCGCGGCGTGGTCTTGGCGGTCAGGCTTCCAGGCTGGAGTGCGGCAGCTTTGGCGAGCTGGAGGCGCTGAAGCTGCTGGCGCTGGATGTCGGCGACTTCGGAGACGTATGAGCAAATCTCAGGGCGCATCCGCCACGTGGTGGCCAGGAACAGTCCTCGGTCAGGGGGCATTGTGGAGTGCTCCCCAATGACGTGACCGAGCGCCGACGCTCCGGCTCCTGCCGGATGAGCGCCCTTTGAGGGCCGCGCGAGCTGCTGGGGATCGCCGAGGAGGATGAGGTTGCGCGCGCCGCCGGCCATCGCCACGGCGTTTGCCAGCGACATCTGGCCGGCTTTATCAATAAACAGCGCGTCCAGCTTGCCGTCCAACTGCTGGCGGGCGAAAAGCCATGGCGTGCCGGCCACGACGTCTACGGCCTTCGTTGCCAGGCTCCCATCTACGACCGCATTGCTCTCGGTGCAGTCAACGAAATCCTCCTGCTGGATGGTGAGGTCCTGGACGAGGTGATCGCGGATGCGAGCGAGCCACTGCTGTTCATCGGTGAACGGGGCGCGGTGATCCGGGCGATGGCGGCATCAACGCGCTCCTCCACGGTCTTGAGGGGCTCGTCCTTGAGCGCGTGCCTGATCATGGAGATGATGTCCACGAGGGCCTTGTTATAGGCGACCTGGTGGGCCTTCTGGAGGGCGGTGATGGTGAAGCAGCGTTCCTTCCTCCTGTCGTCAGTTCCCTTCACCGCGCGTACGTCGTCGTGATTCGCCGAGTGGCGGGACGTCCGCCTACTGGTTCCGCAACTCCTGGAGGGTCCACGGCGCCGTCTCCGTTCCGTAGGTATCGCGCAACGTGCCCATCGGCGTGTCACCGCGCTCATCAGTGTGGCTGTCCCGGTCGCGATGGCCGCCGTTTGAGCCGATTCCCTCATCGTGGCTATTCCCACCGACATCGATCTGGATGACCTCATCTGGGAAGACGGCACGCAGCTCCAAGCGGCCACCCAGCGCCTCCACATAGTCGCTCAATGTGGAAAGGTACAAGTCGTTCCGGCGCTCGAGTTTGGACACGTTCGCCTGGGACGTCCCGAGAGTCTGGGCCATCTGCACCTGCGTTTGACGGCGCCTCTCCCTCAACTCAACCAACTTCTGGGTATCGTGCATCGCGCTTTTGACGCGATCCACCTTTGCGGCACGGGCGGCGTCACTGCGAAACCGGCCATCAAGCTCTTTCCACGGGTGGCGTCCACTCATGGCCCATCTCCTTTTCGTTCCAGGGCTGCCAGATGCTCGTCATAGAGGTCGTCGGCCAGTGGGATCATCTGTTGATACCAGGCCTCCCACTGTCCGGTTTTATCGCCACCCAACAGCAAAATCGCCGTCCGCCGCGGGTCGAACGCAAACAAGACCCGAAGGTGTCCACCACGCGGCCGAAGTTCCTTCATGTTCGCGTGCCGTGAACCATGAATGGCGTCTGCAAACGGCCGGCCGAGCGCCGGTCCCTGATCCTGTAGGTACTCCACAGCCGCACTCACCGCTGCCTGCTGATCCTGGTCCAGTTCATCCCACCACACGGAAAACTGGTCCGTGTATTCAACTTCCCATGGCACGGTCAAGTATAACCCGAAAGGAATAGTCTTGTGGCGGGTTCGACGAGGGGCGACCAGCCCACGCCGCCCCTCCTGGCAGTTGCACTATTCCGAATAGTGTAGTAGATTCCATTCCGAACGGTGCAATTCCGAAGAGCACTGATTCGAACAGCACTGTTGGGGAGAACGAGGATCGCGAGCGTGGCAACGGTCATCGCGGTCGCCAACCAGAAGGGTGGCGTCGGCAAGACCACCACCACCGTGAACCTGGCGGCCGCCCTGGCGGTGGCCGGCCAACGCGTGCTGGTGGTCGATCTCGATCCGCAGGCCAACGCGGGCCTCTGCTTCGGCCTGGATGTGGAGGACCTGCCGCGGGGCACCATCTACGACGTCCTCATGGGGGCCGAGCGGGCCCTGGCCAGCATCATCGTGAGCACCGAGGATGGCGTTGACCTCGCCCCATCGAACATCGATCTGGCCGGGGCGGAGGTGCAACTGGTCAGCCGGATGGCCCGAGAGGCGGCGCTCTCCAAGAAGCTCGAGTCGCAGCGATTGGCCTATGACATCATCCTGATCGACTGCCCACCGTCGCTGGGCCTCTTGACGGTGAATGCCCTGGTGGCGGCTGATGAGGTGCTCGTCCCGGTTGAGGCGCGCTACCTGGCCTATCGCGGCACGCAGCAGCTGCTGGCCACCGTGGCGACGGTAAAGGAGGAGCTGAACAGGCGACTGCAGATCCGTGGTCTGCTCCTCACCCGGTTCGACGGGCGGACGGTGCACGCCGGCGAGGTGGCCGCCATGCTGCGTCAGAAATACGGTGCCCGGCTGCTGGATGTCACCATCAAGGAGCGGGTGGAACTGGCCGACGCTGGCCTGGCTGGCAAGTCGATCTTCCGCCACGCGCCGACCTCGCCCAGCGCGGCGGCGTACCGCGAGCTCGCGGAGCGCGTCCTTGCCCGCGCGTAAGCGTGTCTCGCTTGCCGACCGAGAGAACCGTCGCGGGGCCGCGGTGCTATTCGAGCGGACGGCGCCAGCCCAAGAGTCTGCCGCGGCGAGCGAGGAGCTGGACGCTCTTCCGAACAGTGTCATTCCGAATAGCACTCTTCCGAGTAGTGCGTTATCGGGCGCGGGGCCGGAAGGTGCCTACCAGCGGGCAACGTTCAGCATCGGTGAGCGGGAGATGCAGCGGTTGGCGGTGATGGAGTTGGAGTTGCGGCGGCAGGGGAAGAAGGCGACGAAGTCGGAGATTGCGGCGCTCGCCCTCCAGGCGGCGCTTGACGACTTCGACCAGCAGGGTATGAGCAGCGACATCGTGACGAAGCTCTCCGGGTCGTT
>JBOGTU010000086.1:0-11268 GCA_050695655.1 Chloroflexota bacterium
ATTCCACGCCGAACAGCTCCAGCGTGCCGATGTCGCGATCGTGCGCCTTCAGCGGCAGGCACCAGCCCGTGGCGTACGCGGCCAGCGCCTCCGCGGGCATCACGAACAACTGCGGCGCACCTCGCACCAGGGCGCGGCGGCGTGCGTTGCGCACCGCATTAAGCCGCTGGGACTGCTCGGCCAACCCGGCTTGGCCGCGGCTGAGCCACAATCGCGGCTGGCCACGTTGGTTCCGCAGGCGAATAACCGCCGCTTGGAACGTCAGCACCTGGCCGGCGGTGTCGAACAGCTGCTGGCCCACGTCTTCCGCCCTCAAGCTGCCGTTCATCGAGCGGCCGGCCAGGTTGATGGCGCGCAGCGAGTCCATGGTGTGCTGGAGCTGTCGCCGCAGCTGTGCCGCGTCCACCAGCGATGCCAGCTGGCCGCAGAGCGCTTGCAGCGTCGCCAGGTCCTGCGGGCCAGGCGCGTTGGCAAGCGGCCCCTCCAGCACCAGCACTCCCGCGGGGCTGTTGCTCGTGCCCTGCAGCCGCAGCGCTACCTGCACCTGCCCCGCCGGCGCTGCACCCTCGGCCACGCTCACCACGCGAGGAACACCGTCGTCCACAATCTTCCGGATGAGTCCGGCATCGCGATCTTCGGCCTCGACGGCGCGCGCGGCATCCTCTGTACTGGCAGCCAGCTGAAATGTCGCGCCACCCGTCGCAGCCAGGTAGACTCGCCCGGCACTCAAGCCGGAGAAGGCCAGCGTGTCGCCTAGCGAATGCTCAAGCACCACCCGTACGCGGCCGTCGGTCGCGGCCAGGCCATCCATCTCGGCGGTGGCCGTGGCAACGCGTGTGCCGCTAGTGCGCAGCAGCTGTTCCCGCTCACGCGAGCGCTCCAGGCTCAGCAGGCGCGACGCCAGCCGGTAGAACAGCTCGCCGGCAAGGATCAACCAGCCCGCCTGCATCCACGTGCCTGGGCTGGCCGCTGCCGCGGGCAGCCCAACCAAACCCACCTCACCCAGGAACAAAGCGAGGGCATAGGTCGCTCCGGCCAGCCAGCCGCTTTCGCGGCCGTGCAGCGCGCGCAAGAAAAGGGCCAGGTAGATGAGTCGCGTGACCTCGGCGGCGTTGTTGCCGGCGAGTGTCACCAGCAGCAGCGCCCCGGCTTCCGGAGCTGAACTCCAGGCCGGCGTATTGCCACGCCGGCAGCGGAGCAGCCACCACCCGGCCAGGAGCGCCAGGCTGAGCCAGCCCAGCAGGCGCCGCGCCGGATCGCCCGCGCCCTGCAGGCCGATCTGCAGCGCGGTGGTGAGCAGCATCAGTTCGCAGGCGGCCAGCGTCACCCAGCGCAGCTGTGCGACCGGCTTCTCCGGCAGCCAGGCAAGTACGCGTCTCAGCGAGATCATCCAAACCCAGTGCTCCCGTGGCGACCACGCGCCGCTCAGGAACCGAACAAGCGTACTCTTCTCGCCGCGGCAAAGGAAATGAGCCGCCGCAGATAGGACCTCCGTAGGGGGCCCATGGAGCGCGCTGGCAATGGCCCGGCACCCATCGAACTGCTGACAGCCAGATGGCTGGCGCCATGAGCAGGATGGCAGCGTGCACCGCGCCTGGCACGCGCCAGTCAGCTGATTTCGGCGCCGAGCAGCTCGA
The DNA here is from genome assembly GCA_050695655.1 of Chloroflexota bacterium. GTDB lineage: Bacteria > Chloroflexota > JAJPGV01 > JAJPGV01 > JAJPGV01 > DATKQD01. Next base: position 1,638 of record JBOGTU010000086.1, read on the forward strand.
CCAGCGCGTCAGCCAGGCGCGGCAGGCCCAGGATGGGCGTTTGACGAAGGTAGGGCAACAGCGACTTGTAGTCCTGCAGGGTGCCCAGCAGACAGATGTCCACCAGCGTCTCCGGGTGCATGACGCTCACGCTGGGGACGGCCGCGTCGCCCCCGCGCGCCAGCAGCTCCTGCTTGAGCAGGTTGGCGGCGCCGCCCTTGATCCCGCGCAACACGATTGGCTGCAGGATGGCTTTGTAGCCCAGCCTGGCAGCGCCAGCCGGGTCGATGCCGAGTTCCTCCAGCGCTTTTTGTGCCTGCAGGCGGGTCTCGAAGCGCGCGCGCTCCAGGCCAACGGCCAAGCTGCTATTCCCGGGGGCTGATGACGACTCGGCGGTCCTCGCCCTCACCGATGCTGTGGGTAGTGACCTGGGGGTGTTCCTGCAGCGCCAGGTGCACGATGCGGCGCTCGTGCGCGGGCATGGGCTCCAGCGTCACTGGCTGGCGGTAGTAGCGGGCGCGATCGGCCATACGCTTCGCCAGGCCCTCAAGTGTGTGCTCGCGACGAGCGCGGTACTGCTCCACATCCACTACCACGCCCATCCAATCGCCTACCTTATGGTTGAGCATCTGGTTGAGCATGAACTGCAGGGCGGTGAGTGTTTCGCCGCGGTGGCCGATGAGAATGCCGAGGTCCTCGCCACTCACCTCCAGCGCGATGGGATCGTCGCCGGCCAGCGACACGTCGGCCTCAACGTCCAGGCGCTCCAACAGCTCCTCAAGCGTACGTTGTGCCAGCGCCGCGCCATCGGGCACCTGCGCGCGCGGACGGCGGGGCCGAGCAGCCTCAGGTTCGACATCGGCATCTTCCTCCTGGCCATGCGGCTGGGGAGGAACGGGCGCGGCCGGCAGCGTTTCGCCGGGCGCCAGAACCGGCATAGTGCTGACCGTGATCTTGGCGTCGCCGGCGCCAATGCCGAGGATGCCCTTGCTGCCCTCGCTGATGACGGTGTAGTCCAGCCTGTCGGCCGGAATGCCCAGCTTGGCCGAGGCCGTACTGATGGCGTCGTCTACCGTCTTGCCAGTTACCTCAATGCTTTCCACTGCGCCTCCCTCCTGCTGCCCGCGATGCGCCCGAGGTGCCACGTTTGGCTCGGGGTGCCGCGGTGCTTGCCCGCGGCGTGCTCCCGTTGGCCCGTGGCGCGCTGGCGCGGTCAGAGGTGCCGTTGCTGCCGCCGCCACCAGCGCTGCTTCCGGCACCCAACAAGCTGCCGATGCTGAATCCGCTGAGCTTGAGGCCGGCTGGCTTGAGATTGGAGAGCGAGCCCCAGCCGGTCACGAAATACTGCTGCCCGATCCCAAACAGGGTGGAGACAGCCCAGTAGATGGGCAAGCCGGCCGTGATGTTCCAGGAGAAGACGCCCACCATCAGCGGCATGAACTGCATCATCTTCTGCATGGTCGCCTGCTGGCCCTGCGCCGGCGTTTGGCGGTTCACGATCATCATGCGCTGCTGCACCCATTGGGCAATGACGCAGAACACCGGCAGAATGTGCAGCTGGTCCGGCTGGGCCAGGTTCTGCACCCACAGGAAGGGCTGTGTGAAGAGCGGGCTGTACAGCGGATCGTGCGCGTTCCCCATGGCGTACAGCGCGCCGTACAGCCCGTACAAGATAGGCATCTGGATGAGCAGTGGCAGGCAGCCCGCGGCGGGGTTGACGTGGCGCTCCTTGTACAGCGCCATCGTCTCTTCGGTGATCTTCTGCTTGTCGCCCTTGTGCTTGCGCTGGATCTCCTGGATCTCCGGTTGAATGGCCTGCATGGCCTTGGCGGAGCGGAGCTGTTGAAAAGTGAGTGGCAGCAGGACGACTTTGATGGCGATGGTGGCCAGGATAATGGCCACGCCAGCGCCAAAGGTGTTCTGCGCCAGGAACACCAGAATGTGACTGACCGGCTCGGAGATGAAACGGAACCAGCTGCTCAACGAAGAACCTGCTGGGTGCGTTCAGAGAGGGAAGCTGGCAGCGCGTTCACGAAACCGGGTCATAGCCACCGGGATTGAACGGCTGGCAGCGGCCAATGCGCTTCAGGGTCATCCAGCCACCGCGCAGCACACCGTGGCGCTGAATGGCCTCATAGCCATAATGCGAGCAGCTGGGCTCGAAGCGGCACGTATTCGGGAACAGATTGGAGATGGTGAGCTGGTACAGCCGAATCACTCCCAGGGCAACGAATTTCATATCGATTCAGCGCGGGCGAGTACACCCCGGCGCAGCAACACTTCTTTCAGCGCGTCATACAACTCGGCCGAGGCTGCTTGCGCCGCCTTCGGCTGGCCTACCAGGAGTATATCCCAGCCAGGGGCGGTTTCCCCGAGCAGCCGGCGCACCTGGTGCCGCAGCCGGCGCCGCACCCGGTTGCGCACCACCGCGCCACCAACGCGCTTGCCGCACACGATGCCGAAGCGACTCACAGCGAGCTCGTTCCGGGCAGCGCGCAGCGTGCACAGGGAGTGATAGGTGGCGCGCTCAGCAGCGAACACTCGATCGATGTCGCGCTTCTTGGTGAGCCGGTTGGGCTTGCTGAGCATAGTACCGTTCGCTCACTCCAGGCCGGGCAACCGAAGCGTCGCACGCTGATCCACGCGCGCCGCCACGGCAGAGAGCCCCAACTGCCGCAGTGCCTCGGCACCCCTCACCCAGTTCGGTGCGCCCGCGGGCAGTGCGACGGCAGCATCGGCCCGCATGGTCACAACATGCCTGAACAGGCGCAGCTGCTCCGCCGCCCCGGCCGCCACGGCGCCGGCCTCCAGCGCTCGCTCCAGGCTGCCATAGCGCTTGAGCAGCCTGGCCGCTGTTTTGGGTCCAATGCCGCGCCCGCCAGGGATATTGTCCGACGCGTCGCCCGCCAGGGCCTTGTAGTCCGGCACCTGCTCCGGCAGCACGCCCAGCTGCGCCACCACTTCGGCTGGTCCAACGCGCAGCGCAGCCCCCGCGCCGCGCCTGGGGAGCAGCACCTGCACCCGGTCGGATACGAGTTGAAAGGCATCGCGATCGTTGGTCACGATGAGGCACGAGCCGCCAGCGCTTGTTTCAGCCAGCACAGCCGAAGCGAGCAGATCGTCCGCCTCGTAGCCTGCCAGCTTGGCGGAGCCAAAGCCAAAAGCGACGGCCAGGCGCGGCAGCAGGTCCAGCTGCTCCAGCAGCTCGGCATCGAACACGCGGCCGGCCTGATACCGCGGCCACAACTGGTGCCGGTAGGTGGGCACCTGCAGCGTATCCCAGGCGGTGAACACGGCGCGCGGCTGCTGCTCGTCCCAGAGCGCGAGCAGCATGCTGGTGAAGCCGAGGATAGCGTTGGCGGGCCGCCCACCAGCACCCTGGACGGTCCCGGGGATAGCGTGGTAGGCGCGGTGCGCCAGGTTGTCGCCATCGATCAGCAGCAGCGGGCGCGCAGGCATGGCGAGGTAGTCTACCGCCGCTGGGGTGCCGTGGGCGCGGTCAGTTCAACGAGGCGGCATCGTGGTGAGCGCAGAGTTCCTGCTCCAGCCGGCTCATATCCCCGATCAGCATCACCAGCGAGGTGCGCAGCGCCCGCCGGTCCAGCTCGGGCCGCTGTGCGCCGCCGGGCGGCACAACGCCGGCATCCACGGCATCCCACGTGGCCAGCGCCTGGTTGAGGCGCGACAGGCGCAGGCTCATAGCGCGCAGCTGGCCGAGCTCGGGCTGAGTCAACGCCTGAGGCCGGAGAGCATGTCGCGCCCCCGCTGCAACGCAGCGTCACCATTGAGCACGGGATGCACAGCTGGCACGTCTTCGGGCGAGCCATCGCTCGCGGTGAGCAGGGCCGTGCGCTTAGCGATCGCGGCTACGATGCGCGCCGCGGAGGAGATGGTCACCGAATCAGCCGGGCTGCTGGCTGCGTCGCGCGGGGGCGCCGAGGCACTGGCGTCCGGCGCGGATGCCTTGCCCTGCTCACGGATCGCCGCCGGCTGATGTAGAGTCCGCGGCATAGGGCTGCCAAAGATGCTGCTGGCCACGGGAACGGACCTCCAAAGACAGGCTGAATAAGCCTGGAGTCCATTCCAGATCTGCTCGCGCTGGCAGAGGGCGCATGTCCCGCGCTGGTGAAAGTATCGGCCGGCAGGTCCGAAAGCTTGACCCCGCTGCCACATGGGCCTCGAAGCCCCTACTACAATCCAAAGGATGCCCCAAACGCTGGCAAGCGATCAGATCGGCAGCACGCTGTGCCTGCTGCGGCACGGCCAGTCGCAATGGAACCGGGAGAACCGCTTCACCGGCTGGGTGGATGTGCCCCTCACAGAGACCGGGCGCGAGGAAGCACGCCGGGCTGGCCGTGCCTTGCGCAGCGCTGGCCTGCGCTTCGACCTGGCCTACACCAGCGTGCTCTCACGCGCCGAGGAGACGCTGCGCATCGCGCTGGCTGAGCTGGAGCAGTCCACCCTTCCAGTGGCTCGCGACGAAGCGCTGAACGAGCGGATGTATGGCGATTTGCAGGGCTTGAACAAGGCGGAAACCGCCGCCAAATTCGGGGACGAGCAGGTGCACCTCTGGCGGCGCAGCTACGACGTGCCACCACCCAACGGTGAAAGCCTGAAGGATACCCAGGCACGCACGTTGCCCTACTTTCGCGCACACATCCGCCCTGCCCTGGCCGCCGGCAGAAACGTCCTGGTGGCCGCGCACGGCAACAGCTTGCGCGCGATTGTCATGGAACTGGAGCAGCTGACGCCCGAGCAGATCGTGAAGGTGGAGATACCCACCGGAGTGCCTTGGGTGTACCAGCTGGACAGCGAGCTGGCCATCGTTTCCAAACACATGCTGGAAGCAAGCACCTCCGCACAGCCGTAACGCCCGGACACCCCCCTCCGCACTGCCACGCCCTCCAACCTCGCCTCGCCACATCGCGGCAATGCGGACACCAACCGCAAGTGCCCTGTCAGTGACTGCGCGTGGTCATCGCCCTGACTCGTGATGGTGAGCGCACGTCAGCTGGCCGCGGCGCGGAGCTGGCCGCAGCCAGCGGCGATGTCCACACCTTTCGAATACCGCACAGTCACCGGCACGTGCGCGGCGCGAACCAGCCGTTGGAAACGGCGCACGGAGGCCTCCTCGGGGCGGGCGTAGCCGTCGCCAGCCACGGGATTCAGGGGAATGAGGTTGACGTGGGCGAGCCGGCCTCGCAGCAGCTGGCCCAGCTGCGCCGCCTCCTCGACCGAGTCGTTCACGCCCGCGATGAGCACGTACTCATAGCTCACGCGCCGGTGGGTCGCGGCGGCGTACTCGTCGCCCGCGGCCAGCAGTTCGCGCAGAGGGAAGCGGCGGTTCAGCGGAATGAGCTCCGAACGGCGCGCATCCGTCGTAGCGGCCAGTGACACCGCCAGGTTCACCTGCACGCCCTCATGCTCCAGCCGGCGCATCTCCGGCACCAGTCCGCAGGTGGAGATAGTCATCGACCGCGCCGCCAGGCCCAGGCCACGCGCATCGTTCAGCCGGCGCACAGCGGCGAGCACACTATCATAGTTATCCAGCGGCTCGCCCATGCCCATGAACACCACGTTATCCACATCCACGCGCGCCAGGTGCTCGGGTTCGGACGCGCTGTCGGGCTGACACTGCCCGCTCGTTGGCGTTGGAGCCAGAGGCTGCTTCAGCTGGGCGGCGAAGTACAGCACCTGGTCCACGATTTCGTCCGCGGCCAGGTTGCGCCGCCAGCCGCCGTGGCCCGTGGCGCAAAAGGAGCAGCGCATCTTGCAGCCGGCCTGGCTGGAAACGCACACCGTGTTGCGCCAGCCACCCGCCCGTGTCGGCTGCCGCATGAGCACGGACTCGATGCGCTCGCCATCGGCCAGGGCAAACAGCACTTTGGTGGTGCGGCCGTCGGCCGATCGCGCCTCCACCACGGGCTCGAGTGCCCAATAGCGGACGGCTTCCTCCAGCCTCGTACGGAGGGCTCGGGGCACCTCATGCATCTCGTCGAACGACGCCGCCAGCCGCCGCCCTTTCCATTCGCTGATCTGACGCGCCCGATACGCCGGCTCACCCCACGCCTGCAACACCTGCGCCAGCTCGCCCCAGCCAGCCCTCGCGCCAGGCGCTGCGCACGGCAGCTCGATCATCCTGAGCACAAGGATAGCCGTGGCCCGCGGCCTGCCGAATGTCTCCCGCTCCCAATCACATTCAGGCGGTACAAGCGCATCGTGCCCGTGCACCATACACAGGTTCTCCTCGGGCTGCTCCCGCGTGGTAGAACAGCTGTACTATATTCGTCTCCAAGGCACCAACTTTGCCGGAGCGGTCGAACCGTGGGGCGGTGCGAGGCGCGGCAGGCTTGGGGGTGGGGCTACTATTAGCGCCCGCAATCGTGATCGTTTGAGGTTAGGCACATGAAAGTTGTTTTCCTATCCACCGTGGACAACCACAAAGCTGGGGACGTGCGTGACGTGGCCGATGGCTACGCTCGTAACTTTCTGCTGCCGCGGGGGCTCGTCAAACCGGCCACGCCGGAGCAATTGAAGGCGCTGCAGACGCAGAAGGACCTGGAAGTACGCCGCGAGGCCCGCGCCCAGGCCGAGGCCGACGAGCTGGCGCGGCGCCTCGGCAGCCTAACCCTCGGCATCACCGCCAAAACCGGCGCGCAGAAGCGGCTGCACGGCTCCATCACGGCGCAGCACGTGGCCGATGCGCTCAGGGAGCAGCACGGCATCAATGTGGACCGGCACGACATCGCGCTGGCCAACCCCATCAAGAAGCTGGGCGCCTTCGACGTGGCCATTCACGTGGGCCACGGCCTGTCGCCCAAGCTGAAGGTCACGGTAACCGAGGAGTAGCGCCCGCGTGGCCATTGCCGCCGCGGCCCTGGAGAAGCTGCCGCCCAGCAACGTAGACGCCGAGCAGGCAGTCATCGGCAGCCTGCTGCTTGATCGCGACGCCATCGTCACCATCTCACCGTTCCTCCAACCTGACGACTTCTTCCGAGAGGGCCACCGGCTGCTGTACGAGGCCGCGCTGGCACTGTACGAGCAGAATCAGCCCTCCGACATCGTCACCCTCACTGACCGCCTGGAGCGGCTGGATCAGCTGGCCGCCGTGGGCGGCGTGGCCTACATCCACTCCCTGGCCACCGTGGTGCCTACGGCTATCCACGTGGAGTACTACGCGCGCATCGTGGAACGCACCGCCATGAAGCGGCGGCTCATCTCTGTGGGCGGGCGCATCGCGGCCATTGGCTACAACGATGCGCTGGAGGTGGACGACGCCTTCGACCGCGCGGAGCAGCAGCTCTTCGAGCTCAGCGAGCGGCGCGTCAAGCGCGCGTTCACACCCATTGCCGAAGTGGTCACCAACTACTTCGACAGCCTGGCTGCCGCGCAGGCGAACGCCGGCAAGATCACCGGCCTGCCGACCAACTTCCAGGGGCTGGATAACCTGCTGGGCGGCCTCCAGAAGTCGGACCTGGTGGTGCTGGCGGCTCGGCCGGCCATGGGCAAAACGGCGCTCGTGCTGAACGTGGCGGAGAACGTGGCCCGCGCCGGGCACGCCGTGGCCATGTTCAACCTGGAGATGTCCGCCGAGCAGCTGGTGCAGCGCATGATCGCCTGCCGGGCAGGCGTGAACCTGCAGCACCTCCGCAACGGCGGTGTAGACGACCTGGAATACCCGCGGGTGATCGACGCCATGCGGGAGCTGTCTGAAATCCCCATCTTCTTCGACGATTCAGGCAACCTCACCGTGATGGAGCTGCGGAGCAAAGCGCGGCGGCTCTCCGCCGAAGAGCCGATCGAGCTGATCATCATTGACTACCTGCAGCTCATGCACGGCCGGGGCAGCGACAACCGCGTGCAGGAAGTCTCCGAAATCACGCGCTCCCTCAAGTCGCTGGCCCGCGAGCTGAACATCCCCGTGCTGGCGGTGTCGCAGCTCTCGCGCCTGGTGGAGAGCCGGCAGTCACACGTGCCGCAGCTCTCGGACCTGCGCGAATCAGGCTCGATCGAGCAGGATGCGGACATCGTGATGTTCATCTACCGCGACGAGATTTACAACAAGGAATCGGACAAGCCGGGCGTGGCGGATGTGATCATCGCCAAGCACCGCAACGGGCCCATCGGCGACGTGTCGCTGCGCTTCTACGGCAGCTACCAGCTGTTCAAGGACCTGGACACACGGGCCGCTTCGAGCGGCGGGCTGTGAAACCGTTCGCCGGCTTCCCCAAATCATCCGAAGCGCACCTCACCCCCCTGCCGGATGCCTTCTTCGACCAGCTGCTGCCTCAGCTGGACGACTTTGCCGAGCTGAAAGTGCTGCTGCACGTGGTGGCCGTGCTGGGCCGGCAGAGCGAGTGGCCCCGCTGCGTATCACGCGGGGAGCTGGCTCGGGACGCAGTGCTGCAGGCGAGCCTCACGGCCATCGGCGACCTGCGGCCACTGGATGCCCTGCTGGGGCACGCGCTGGAGCGGGCGTCACAGCGCGGGGCGCTGCTGCGTATTACCGTGCGGGACGGCGATGGGGCAGAGGAGTGGTACCTGCTCAACACCGAGCGCGGGCGGGCGCTGCTGCGGGAACTGCGTGTACCGGGCGACCGGGCGGTTGCCCTGCGCGAGCGCATCGGCAGCTCGGAGCGGGCCAGCATCGAGACGGCGCGCCCCAATGCCTTCGCCCTGTACGAGCAGAATATCGGGCTGCTCACGCGCATGATCGCCGAGGAGCTCATGGAGGCCGAGGCCAGCTATCCGGAAGCGTGGATTGAGGATGCGTTCCGCATTGCCGTGGAACGCAACAAGCGCAACTGGCGCTACATCAAGACCATTCTGAGCCGCTGGTCCGACGAGGGAAAGGGAGAGGATGGAACGTTTAGGCGACATTCTGGCGAGGTACACGACCCCGAGCGTTACCTCAAGGGCGAATTCGGGCACCTCTTCCGCCACTGAAGACAGCTGCCCGCTGTGCGGCGGCGCCGGTTGGGTGTATCACAGCCTGCCAGCCGATGATCCACGGCGCTGGAATGCCTTCCCCTGCGAGTGCACCCAACGGCAGCGGGAGGAGCGGCGCCGCCAGCGCCTGCTGGCTGAAAGTGGCCTGGGCGCGCTGTCGCGCATGACCTTCGACGCGTTCGAGTTTCGCGAGGGCGCCGTGCCGGAGGACCAGAGCAAGAACCTTTTCGCCGTGTGGGATGCCGTGCGCGCCTATGCCGAGAAGCCCTGGCCTGACGGCTGGTTCCTGCTGAACGGCCAGTATGGCTGCGGCAAAACGCACCTGGCGGCAGCGGCGGTGAACCATCGCATCGCCGTGCTCTCGCGCCCGGCCTTGATGGTGGGCGTGCCGGACCTGCTCGATCACCTCCGCTCGACCTTCAACCCCAGCTCCGAGGTGGAGTTCGACTCCGACTTCGAGCGGGTGAAGCGCACCGAGTTTGTGGTTCTCGATGATTTCGGCGCCGAGTACGCTACGCCCTGGGCCACGGAGAAGCTGTACCAGCTGGTGAACCATCGCTACAACAATCAGCTGCCCACCATCTTCACCACCAATGTCGAGCCGGAGCGCATCGAACCGCGCATCCGCTCCCGCCTGCTGGACCAGCAGCTCACGGAGAAGTGGGTCATCCAGGCGCCGGACTACCGCCTCAACGGCCCCGCC
>JBOGTU010000087.1:0-7344 GCA_050695655.1 Chloroflexota bacterium
CTGGATGGAAGCTCCGCCGCGAACCCGGCGGCCGCTATGGAGATGCTTTCGCGCCGCGCCAGCGGCGCACCCGACCAGGCCGCGCTGCGGCGGCTCCAGGCCGGGCTGGCCGAAACGCCGGAGGGCACTTTCCGCACCGATAGCGACCTCGTGTACGACCCAGCCGGGCGCGACATTCAGTACGTGCCGCCCGATGGCGCCGATGTGCCCCACCTGGTAGGCGGCCTGCTGGCCTGGGTGGCCCTGGCTTGGGAGCGCGTGCCGGCACTCATCGTAGCGGGCATCGCCGTCCAAGAGCTGGCCATGATTCGCCCCTTCGAGCAGCACAGCGATGCCTTTGCCCTGCTCGCCGGCGACTTGATGTTGGGGCGTCGCGGCTATGGGATGGGCGGCTGCCTGTGGCCGGAGATCGGGCTGGCGCAGGCCCAGGCGGGCATCGATGCCGCGCGAACGGCCGCCCACACACCCGTGTACGCCACCCAAGCCGACTTCACCCCCTGGCTGGAACGTTTTGTGGATGCCGCGCTGCTGGCAGCAAACCAAGCGCGCGATGCAGTGCTGCAGCGATCCCCGGCCGCGGCCGGAAAAGTCGCCACGGCGGCGTCCGATCTACCGCTGTACCTGCGCGATCGGCAGCGCCAGGCGCTGGAATTCATCCGCCTCAACGGCGCCATTCGCTCCGGCCAGTATCAGGAGCTCGTCCACGTCGTTCCTGATACTGCCCGCAGGGACTTCATGGACCTGCTGGACAAAGGACTCATCGTCACGCGCGGTGTGGGCCGCGGCACGCATTATGTGCTCAGTGCCCGCGGTTCCGAGGAGGCGCGGCGAAGCAGGGGATGAAAGTGACCCGCCATGGACCGTGAGGTGCACATGCAACTGCTGCGCGACACCCTTGCCGCCTACAGCAACCTGGTGGAATACTGGGACCGCCAAGTGAACGCCAAAGGGCCCATCGGCGATTGGCCCTCTGCCGAGATCGATCGGTTCAGCCGCGACGTGATTGAGCCGGCCAAGTTCCTTAAGGACGAGCTGGCCCGCGTAACGGACGAGCTGCGCCGGCACGATCTGGGGGTATCTCACAACGACTTTGGCGACTCGGGCCGAGCCAGGGGCCTTCGGCAGGCGGCCGCTGAAAGGGCGCGCGCCAGCGGCTGACGCTACTTTCCACCAGCCACGGAACCGCGATTTTGGGAGACGCCCCGTGACCATGCGGGAGCGCGCAGGGTGAGGTGACGATGAACGCGAACCGAACAGGCCTGGCAGCGTTGAGGGTGTTGGTGGGCGCGGTGTGGCTGTTTCAGGCTTGGCCTCAGTTCCAGCCGAGCTATCTCACCTCGGGTTTTGCACGGCAGGTGGCCGCCATGGCCGGCCCCGGCAATCCCTGGCACTTCTACCTCACCTTCCTGCACAACGTGGTGCTGGGCCACACCTCCTTTTTCGCCTACCTCACGCTGATTGGCGATGGTGCTGTGGGCGTGTGCCTGATGCTGGGGCTGCTCACATCCTACGCGGCCGGCGTCGGCATCCTGCTCAACCTCAACTACGCGCTGGCCGCCGGCTGGGTGGATCGCTCGCTGTACTCCACCAACATTCTGCTGATAGCTCTCGAGATCCTGTTGTGGACGCAGGCGGCGGGCCGCTTCGCCGGGGCGGATGGTGCCCTCAGCGGCGGTTCACCGTCCCGCTCGCGTCGCTACTGACGGCAGGTGTCCAAAGCTCTTAGAATTGCGGGCGTGAGGATCACTCAGGAGCAGCTCGACCAGGTTTTGCCGCGTGTGAGCAAGCCCGCGCGCTATGTGGGCGGCGAGCTCAACCAGGTGCTGAAGCCGGAAGCGGAGGTCGAGCTTCGGCTGGGCCTCGCCTTCCCCGATGTGTACGAGGTGGGCAGCTCCAACTACGGCCTGCAGATCCTCTATAACATTGTGAACCGCTTGCCAGGCTTTCAAGCCGAGCGCGTCTACTGCCCCTGGCCGGATATGGAAGCCGCCATGCGGGCTGCGCACCTGCCGCTGTACACCTTGGAAACGCGCCGGCCGCTGCACGACCTGGACCTGCTGGGCTTCAGCCTCGCGTCCGAGATGACCTACACCGGCGTGCTGACCATGCTCGACCTGGGGGGCATTCCCTTGCACGCGGCGGAACGCGGCGAGGAAGTGCCCGTGATCGTCGCCGGTGGCCACTGCACCTGCAACCCGGAGCCCATGGCCGAGTTCATCGACCTGTTTCTGCTGGGCGAAGGTGAGGAGCTGCTGGTTGAGGTGCTGGAGTGCTACCGCCGCACTCGCGGCCAGGGACGGAACGCCTTCCTTGCTGCCGCCGCGGAGATCGCCGGCGTGTACTGGCCGGCCGAGTTTGACGTGCGTTATCGAGAGGACGGCGTGGTGGCCGGCATTCGCCCCGGCAAGCGCATCACGCGGCGCCGCGTAGCGGACCTGGATGCCACTCCCTACCCTACCGCGCCGGTGGTGCCCTTCATCAGCATCATCCACGACCGCGCGCCAATTGAGATTCAACGCGGCTGCACCCGCGGCTGCCGTTTCTGCCAGGCGGGCATGATCACGCGGCCCACCCGCGAGCGCTCCAAGGAAACGGTCCTTCGCCTTGCTGGCGAGCTGGCCCGCAACACCGGCTTTGAGGAGATTTCCCTGCTCTCCCTGAGCGCTGGCGATTACAGCGATGCGCGTGGCCTGGTTCGCGCCATGGTGGAGCAGTTCAAGGAGACGAACGTGGCGATCTCTATGCCATCACTGCGGGTGGATTCGTTCACGGTAGAGCTCGCGCGGGACATCAAACAGGTGAAGAAGACCGGCTTCACCTTTGCACCGGAGGCCGGCTCGCAGCGCCTGCGCGACGTGATCAACAAGGGCGTTTCAAACGAGAATCTGTTGAAGGCCGTGGAGGGCGCCTTCTCTGAAGGCTGGCAGACGGTGAAGCTGTACTACATGATGGGCCTGCCCACGGAGACGATGGCCGACCTGGATGAGATGGCCGCCGTGGTGAAGCAGGTGGCAGCCGTGGGCTATCGCTACCAGGGCCCCAAAGCCAAGGTGCACGTGAGCGTGAGCAGCTTCGTCCCCAAGCCGCATACGCCTTTCCAGTGGTTCCCACAGGATTCCAGCGAAACCTACGCGCAGAAGGTGACTTTTCTACAGCAGAACATCCGTGGCCGCGGACTTCGGCTGAGCTGGAACGAGCCTTCGGAGAGCCTGCTCGAAGGTGCGCTGGCCAGGGGCGACCGGCGGCTGAGCGCGGTCATCGAAACGGCCTGGCGGCTCGGCTGCCGCTTTGACGCCTGGAGCGATCGGTTCCGCTGGGACCTGTGGCAACAGGCGTTCGCCGCCAATCGCCTCGATCCCAGCTTCTACGCCAACCGCCAGCACGGCCTGCTGGAGGTGCTGCCCTGGTCGCACATCGACTACGGCGTGACAGACGCCTTCCTGCTGGACGAGTGGCACCACGCGCTCGAAGCCGGCTCCACGGAGGACTGCAAAACCAAGGGCTGCTCCCTGTGCAATGCCTGCGAGCGCGGCGCCGTGGGCTTTGGCGGCGTGTACCCAGCCAAGATTCCGGGGAAAGTGCTCGTGGCTGCCCCGCGCTGACTGGAGCGCACCTTCAACAGAAATCTGGCCGCAAGCCATAAGAGGCACTCGACAATCCTCTTACCGCGGCCACTTCGGCGAACCGATGTCCCAGGGCACCCCGCCGAGCCGAGGCGGTATGTTTCCGGCCAATCTTCAGGTCGGGCGAAAGTCCAGCCCATCCGGCAGGTGCAAGTGCACACCACCAACCGTCGTGATTCGCTGCAGCACGTCGTTGGTTGAAGGGTCCACGATGAGCACCTGGTTGCCGTAATCGTCGCAAATGGCCACGCGGTTGGCCGCCAGCGGCAAGGCGATGGAGGGATGGTTGAGCGCCTGGCGCCCGGTGGGGGCGAAGCGCCACAGCACGCGGCCATCCGCGTTGATGCGCAGCGCCTGGCCCGGCAGACTGTAGTCCGTCAGCAGGACCGAGCCATCCGGGTACGGCACCGCGTCCGAGGGGTAGCGCACTGGCGCGTGTGCGCTCCACGCCAGTGCGCCGTCGGCATCGACCCAATCCACCCAGCTCCCGCTGATCTCAGTCACCACCAGCCCGCGCGCCAGCGTGGGGAAGGCGCCGTTGGGGGAAGCGAACGATTCCGGCGGGTGATGCCGGCACACGCCACTGCCCTGTGTCCCCAGCCAGGCTCCAGTGGCCGAAAGCCGCACCAGCCGGCAGTTGCGGATGTCGGCAACCGTGATGGTGCCATCCGCGTTTGGAACTGCATCATCGGGCCAGTTGAAGTGGTTCGTGGTGCTGCCGCGCACTCCCGGTGTTCCAGCTTGCCACAGCACCCGGTCGCCGCCGACGCCAACCTCGGTGACCGTTTGATTGGATTCGGAGTTGGCCACCACGGCGCTGCCATCGGGCGTGTAAAAGGCATCGTCCGGGGCCACGAAGGGCACGGGCAGTGCGTAGCCAGGCGAGGGAAACAACCAGCTCACGGTACCGGAGGCATCCACTTCCACGATGCGGTTATTGCCCCTATCGGCAATGAGCAGGTGTCCCAGAAAGGGCACCCCGGGCGGCACATCCGGGAGTCCCGCCGCTGCCCCCGGCAGCAACCCGCGCGCGGCAACACCAGTCACCGCTGCGCCGCTGGGATTCGCCGGGACTGTTGCGCTGGGCGGCGGCGGGACTGAGCTCGCCGTGGCCGCGGCGGAGCTGGCCGGAGCCACTGGCGCCGCGGCACTGCGCACCATCCCAGGCGGCGTATCCGGCGCAACAGTGGGCTGACTGCTACCAGCCGGTTGGCCAGGTGACGTGCTTCCCTGAGCGACGCAGCCGGCCAAGCCCACGAGCAATACCACGGCCCCAGCCAGCGCGGGGCGCATCCACCGACCCACCGCGAGCGGCGGCTCAGGCCGGCTCTATGTCGTTTACATCCTGAGCGATGGGGTCGGTCACATCCAGCGGCTCGAGGCCTTCGCTGGCGGCAGCCCGATCGTGGTGATTGTTGTTTGCCGAGGAGAAGGCCAGCCCCGCGGATGCTTCGTCTTCCTCACCCATGAGGCTCTGCCCTCGGAAGACAGCGCCCAGCGCGATCAGCAGCGAGCCGGCGGCGATGTTGCCGACAACCTTGCCGGTGGACTGGATCTCCAGCGTGCCGCAGGTGACGTGGCCCATCACCTTGCCGGAAACAATCACGTTGGTGGCCTTGATGTTGGCGCGAACCTCCGCCTCCGGGCCGACCACAATATCGGCCTGGCTCTGGATTTCGCCTTCAAAGTGCCCGTCGATACCGATGCTCCGCTCGGATCGCAGCAGACCCTTGAAGTAGGTTGCGGCGTTCAGGTAGCTGGGCATGGGCGCGTCGCCCGAGGCCGCGCCTCCCGCTTGCAAGTCGAAGCCGGCAGCAGCGTCCGCCATGTATTCAGGCGCCTCGCCCTCCGGCGCCGTATCTCCCTGCTGGTCGAAGGTTCCCCCAAGCACTGCTACACCTCCCTTGCTTCACAGCGAGATCTCACCACTCACCTGCCCTTCGCCTCGTTGCCCGCCCCACAGCGGGCAGCCAAGGCCCCCGACAGCCAGCACCGGCTGCCAACTCGCGGCGGATTATACCAGCGCCCTCGGCGCGTACAACAATCGTGAGAACTTTCCGTACGATCCGCTGGCTGCGCGATTCGCTGGCCGCTGGCGTGCATTGACACGATGTGCCGCGGTGCCGTGGCTACCCTCGTTCGCTGATCACGAGCGTTTCTCGCCCGCGGCAACCAGTGCTTCCGCCCAGCCGAGGGAGCGCTCCACAGCCTCGATGGTCGCCGACGTCTCGCGCAGGCTGGCCGCGTGGGCAATGGCCGCATCCGGATCCTTCAAGCCGGAGCCCGTCAGCACGCAGACGACTGTGGCGTCCGGCTCGATCTCGCGCGCTCGGATGAGCTTGATCACGCCTGCCACCGAAGCCGCCGAAGCGGGCTCCACGAAAATGCCCTCCAGGCGCGACACCAGCTTGTAGGCCTCCACGATTTCGTCGTCCGTCACGGATTCGATTCGCCCGCCGGATTCGTCGCGCGCGGCAACCGCCTTGTCCCACGAAGCTGGGTTGCCAATCTTGATAGCGGTGGCCAGGGTGTGCGGATCCGCGATGACCTCGTTGCGCACGATGGCCGCCGCGCCCTCCGCCTCAAAACCGAGCATCCGCGGCGTGGAGGTGATGCGCCCGCCGGCCTGGTACTGCTTGAAGCCGGCCCAGTAGGCACTGATGTTGCCCGCGTTGCCAACCGGTATGGCGAGGTAGTCGGGCGCGCGCTTGAGTGCGTCGCACACCTCGAAGGCGCCCGTCTTCTGGCCCTCCAGGCGCAGCGGGTTGATCGAATTGACCAGTGTGAGGCGGTGCTTTTCGGTCAAAACCCGTATGAGCCGCAGCGCGTCATCGAAATTGCCATCCACCGCCACCACCTTGGCGCCGTAGTGCAGCGCCTGCGCCAGCTTGCCGATGGCGATGTTGCCATTGGGGATGAGCACCACCACCTGCATGCCCGCCAGCGCACCATAGGCCGCCGCGGAAGCCGAGGTGTTGCCGGTGGAAGCGCACATGATGCCGCTGGCGCCCTCCTCGATGGCCTTCGCCACGGCCATCACCATGCCCCGGTCCTTGAATGAGCCTGTCGGGTTTTGGCCCTCGTTCTTCAGGTACAGCTGCTTAAGCCCCAGCTCGTCGCCTAACCAGCGCGCGTGCACCAGCGGCGTGAAACCCTCACCCAGGCTGAACAGTGGTGTGTTTTCAGTGACCGGCAGCCATTCCCGATAGTGCGCGATGATCCCGGGGCGATCCACCGGATACGAGCCTTCTATGAGCGCCATCACTCCTCCTCCTCGATCCGAATGAGCGCGGCTACCTCCCGCACCGCCCGCAGCCCCGCCAGTCGCGCCAGCGCGGTCTGCATCGATCGCTCCACCGCGCGGTGGCTCACAATCACGATTTCCGCCGATCGCGCCGCGCTGTTGACCTCGCGCTGGATGATGGAGGCGATGCTGATAGCCTGGTCGCCCAGCACGCGGGTGACCTGTGCCAGCACGCCGGGCGCATCATCTACCTCCAGCCGCAGGTAGTAGCGGGTGTGCACGTCATCCATGCTGAGCACGCGCTTGGCATCGTCGAAGCGAATGGTTGGGGTGATCACTCCGAACTCGCGCTGGCAATCCTGGGCAATATCGATCACGTCCGCCACGACGGCGCTGGCAGTGGGCATGGCGCCAGCCCCGCGCCCGGTGAACATCACTCTGCCGGTCAGGTCGCCCTCCACCTGCACGGCGTTGAAC
>JBOGTU010000088.1:0-4128 GCA_050695655.1 Chloroflexota bacterium
GAAGTCGACGTGTCCGGGCGTGTCGATGATGTTGATCTGGAACTTGGGCGACTTGGGGTCTTGCCGGCGCTGCCAGTAGCAAGTGACGGCGGCGGACGTGATGGTGATGCCGCGCTCGCGCTCCTGCTCCATGTAGTCCATGGTTGCCGAGCCCTCGTGCACCTCGCCGATGCGGTGCGTCTTTCCGGTGTAGAACAGGATGCGCTCTGTCACCGTGGTCTTGCCCGCGTCGATATGGGCGATGATGCCGATGTTCCTCGTCTTCTCGAGGGTGTACTGTCTGGCCAAGAAAGTCCTTACCACCTGTAGTGGCTGAAGGCCTTGTTGGCCTCCGCCATCTTGTGTGTCTCGTCCCGTCGTTTGATGGTGTTTCCCAGATTGTTGGAGGCGTCCTTCAGCTCGCCCGCCAGCTTCTCCGCCATGGAGTGCCCGTTCCGGGCGCGCGCATAGCGAATCAGCCAGCGCATACCCAGCGCCACCCGCCGATCCGCCTTGATCTCCACCGGCACCTGGTACGTAGCTCCACCCACGCGCCGCGGCTTGACCTCGATCTGCGGCATGGCATTGCGCAGCGCCACTTCAAAGGTCTCCAGTGCGTGGCTGCCGCCTGGTCCGTCGATCAGGTCCATGCTGTCGTAGAAGACGCGCTCCGCCACGGACTTCTTGCCACATACCATCATCTTGTTGATGAACCTGCCAACCGTCCGGTTGTGGTAGCGCGGGTCCGGTTCTACCGGCCGCTTCTCAACTTTGGCCCGCCTCGGCATTCTTTTCCTTCCTTACTGCTGTCCCGAACAGATGAACACTCCGAGCAACGAGCTCGGAGTGTTCACTCGACTACCCTGCCATCCGAGAGCTCCGACTCCCACCTGTCCTTTCCGATGGAGAAGGGGGTATGAGAGGCGGGGTGAGCGACCTACTCTGCTTTAGGTCGCTTGCTCCCGTATTTGGAGCGCCCGCGCTTGCGATCCTTCACGCCCGCGGTGTCCAGCGTTCCACGAATGATGTGGTACCGAACACCGGGCAGGTCCTTCACGCGGCCACCCCGAATCAGCACAACCGAGTGCTCCTGGAGATTGTGTCCCTCGCCCGGGATGTAGGCCGTGACCTCCATCCCGTTGGAGAGGCGAACTCTGGCGATCTTCCGAAGAGCCGAGTTCGGCTTCTTCGGTGTCATCGTCTTTACTTGCGTGCACACGCCTCGCTTTTGCGGCGCGCCCTTCTCGATGCGCCGCACGCGCTTGGTGAGCGCGTTCGATGAGAATTGCAGGGCCGGCGCCTTGACCTTCTTCCGGATCCTGAGCCGGCCCTTTCGGACGAGCTGACTGATCGTTGGCACGTGCTGCTCCTACACTTCCGCGAACTCTGGGAGGTTGGCGCTCCTCTCAGAGCGCGCAAGAAGATACTGTAGCATCACATCGTCAGCGTGTCAATGTGCTCGAAGTCGGTCAGCTCATCCGCCGGCCGGTCGAGCCCGTCTACCTCGGGCAAGCCATCGAATTCCCGTTCCGTATCGTCCGTGATCTTCAGGAAGCGCGCGGCCTCGAGCGCACGCCGCGCCTTGAGGCCGGTGCCCGCCGGAATCAGCTTGCCGATGATCACGTTCTCCTTCAGCCCCACCAGCCGGTCCTTGCTGCCGGAGATGGCCGCCTCGGTCAGCACCCGCGTGGTCTCTTGGAACGAGGCCGCGGCTAAGAAGCTGTCGGTGTTGAGCGATGCCTTGGTCACGCCCAGCAGCACCGTGGTGGCCGTGGCGGGCTCTCCGCCCTCCACCAGCACTTCGGCATTTTTCTGCTCGTAGGCAAAACGGTCCACCAGTTCACCGGGCAGCAATTCGGTATCGCCCGGCCAATCCACGCGCACCTTCTTCAGCATCTGCCGCACAATGATCTCGATGTGCTTGTCGTTGATGCTCACGCCCTGCGACCGGTACACGCGCTGCACTTCGTCCACCAGGTGGCGCTGCACTGCCTCGCGGCCCTGAATCCGCAGGATGTCTTGCGGGTTCACCGCGCCCTCGGTGAGTTGCTCGCCAGCGCCCACCCTCTGCCCATCCTCCACGCGGATGCGCGACGCGGAGGGAATGGCGTATTCGCGCTCGTCGGTCTGCTCGAACTGGATGACCGCGCTGCCGCTCTTACCGAAGGTGATGCTGCCAGCCATGCGCGCAACGGTGTACGCGCTGGTGTCACCTCGGTCGCCATCCCAGCCAGGCTTGGCGACAATGATCTGTCCAGCCTCCACGGCCGTGCCCGCCTCCACCTGGGGCTTCTGCTCCTTGGGGAAGGTGTACTCGTCCCGCAGGGCATCTGACGCGACAATCTTCACCCTGCGCTGGCCGTTGTCCAGCCGCACCAGTTCGGCCAGCCCGTCGATCTCTGTCACCACGGCCGAGTCTTTCGGGATGCGCGCCTCGAACAGCTCCTCCACCTTGGGCAGGCCCATGGTGATGTCTTCGCCGGCCACGCCGCCGGTGTGGAAGGTTCGCATGGTGAGCTGCGTGCCGGGCTCACCAATGGACTGCGCGGCGATGATGCCCACCGCTTCGCCCAGATCCACCAGCGTGCCGCGGGCCAGGTGCCGGCCATAGCAGCGCGCGCAGATGCCGTGGCGCGCCAGGCAGGAAAGCGGCGACCGCACTTTCACGTGCTTGATGCCGCGCTTCACAATTTCTTCGGCCACCTCGTCATTGATCTCGGCGTTTACCTCCACCAGCACCTCGCCGCTGGCTTCATCCGTGACTCGGTCGGCCGCCAGGCGGCCGCCGATGCGGTTGATGAACCCCTCGGACCGCGCGTAGGCGTCGTGCTCCCACACGCCGGGCGGCGTGTCCTCCTCCGCGGCGCAATCGTCTTCGTTCACGATCACGTCCTGCGCCACATCGATCAGCCGCCGCGTGAGGTAGCCGGACTCAGCCGTACGCAGGGCGGTGTCGGCCAGGCCCTTGCGCGCGCCGTGCGTAGAGATGAAGTACTCCAGCACCGACAGCCCTTCGCGGAAGTTGGAACGGATGGGCAGGTCGATGATGCGGCCCTGTGGGTCGGCCATGAGGCCGCGCATCCCGGCCAGCTGGCGAATCTGGTTGAACTCGCCCTTGGCCGCGCCGGAGCGGGCCATCATGTACAGGCTGCTGGCGTTGTCCAGCGACGCCACCACCTCGGCCGTCACGTCATCGGTGGCCTTGTTCCATGTTTCCAGCGTGGCTTGGTAGCGCTCGTCCTCGGTGATGAGGCCGCGGTTGAAGTGCCCCTCCAGCTCAGTGATCTGCTTATCGGCCTCGTTCAGGATCCTCGTCTTCGAGCTGGGAATGAGGATGTCTGAAATGGCGATGGTTGCGCCGGACTTGGTGGCGAAGTCGAAGCCGAGCTGTTTGATCTTGTCCGCGATCTCCGCGGTGGCCTCAGCGCCCTGTTCCTTGTAGCAGAAGCCCACCAGCCGCTTGAGCTGTCCCTTGTCGATGGGGTAGCCGATGTCCGGCCGGAAGCGCAGGGTGCGCGGCAGCACCTCGTTGAAGATCACGCGCCCAACGGAGGTTTTGATGCGCGGCGCGCGACCGTTGCTCTCGAAGCGCTCCAACGGCACGTCGTGCTCGGTCAGGCGCACCTCGATCTCGGCCTGCATGTCTACCGTGCCCAGCTCGTAGGCCAGGATGACTTCGGCGAAGTCCGCGAACACTCGCCCCTGCCCCTTGGCGCCCGGTGCAATGGTCGTGAGATAATAGCAGCCGAACACCATATCCTTGGTGGGTGAGATGACGGGCGTGCCGTCCGCTGGCAGCAGCACGTTGTGCGAGGCCAGCATCAGCTCCCTGGCCTCGTCCTGCGCCGCGCGGGACAGCGGCACGTGCACTGCCATCTGGTCGCCGTCGAAGTCGGCATTGAAGGCGGTGCAAACCAGTGGGTGAATCTGGATGGCAGAGCCTTCCACCAGCACCGCCTCAAAGGCCTGGATGCCGAGCCGGTGCAGGGTGGGGGCTCGGTTCAGCAGCACCGGGTGCCCCTCGATGACTTCTTCCAGCACGTCCCACACCTCGGGGCGAACGCGCTCGGCGATGCGTTTGGCACTCTTGATGTTGTGCGCGTAGCCGCGCTCCACCAGCTTGCGCATGACGAATGGCTTGAACAGCTC
>JBOGTU010000089.1:0-11944 GCA_050695655.1 Chloroflexota bacterium
CGGTGTAGCCGTTGTCGTTGGCCACGTTCTTGGCGATGTACTTGTACATCAGCAGCTGGTCGGCCATCTTGGTCAGGGTGGTGAAACGCATGACGATCTCGGCCTGGCCGGCGGTGCCAACCTCGTGGTGCTGGACCTCGATCTTGATGCCGGCCTCTTCCATCTTGAGGATCATCTCGCTGCGCAGGTCCTGCAGCTTATCCACCGGCGGCACTGGGAAATACCCTTCCTTGTAGCGCGGGCGGTGGCCCAGCCCCGGCTCGCCGCTGTTCCAGATGCCCTCCTCTGAATCGATCTCGTAGAAGGCACTGTGGCTCGTCTGGTCGAAGGCAATGCTGTTGAAGATGTAAAACTCGGCTTCGGGCCCAAAATAGATGGTGTCGCCGATGCCCGTGCTTTTGAGATAGGCCTCAGCTTTTTTGGAGATGAGTCGCGGATCCTTCTGGTACAGCTTGCCGCTGATGGGGTCCTTGATGTCGCAGACCATGCTCAGGGTTGGAATCTTGCACACCGGGTCCACGATGGCCGTGGAGGGATCCGGCAGCAGCAGCATGTCGCTTTCGTTGATCTTCTGGAAGCCGCGAATGGACGAGCCGTCGAAGCCCAGCCCATCCACGAACAGTTCCTCGCTCAGCTCCGTCGCGGGAATAGAGAAATGCTGCCAGGTTCCTGGCATGTCCACAAACTTGACGTCAACGATTTTGAGGCCCTTTTCCTTGACAAAGGCGAGCACCTCTTTGGGAGTCATCCCTACCTCCTGTTTTCCCGAATACCCTACCTAGTCTAGGGCTCACCGGCCGAATCTTCACGGTCAATGTGCCAGAACCTGGCCGGCACGCATTTGTGCATTTTACACAAGCGGGCGACATCTCCCCTTCCTCGCGCGTCACGCCGGCTGTCGTATTCTTGCGCTCAATGAAGATCAGCAAGGTGGCGCTGAAGCGCGTCGGGTTGGGCCTGGGCATTGTGGCGCTGGTGAACCTGCTGGTGCTGGGGCTGCTGTTCGCCCAGGCGCTCTCCGGCCCCCAAACGTGGGTCACGGACCAGATGATGGTGCGTGCCGCCAACCGCACGCTGCTGGGCAACATCATCATCGCCGCCATTGACGATAAGAGCCAGGCTGCTTACGGCCGGCTCGATTCCTGGGATCGCGCCCATTACGCGGAGCTCATCACGCGCATGTACCTGGCCGGCGCGGCGGACGTGGTGTTCGACCTGCCGCTGCTGGGCGCAGAGCCGCACGACAACCTCGTGGCAGCCGCCATTCAAAACGCCATGCACCCCAAGAAGGGCGATGCCATGTGGGTGGTGCTCGGCGTTCCCCCCTCCGGCAACCCTACCTATGTCGCGGGCCAGGGCCCTCGCTTCAAGAGCTTTCAGCAACTGTCGCCCCTGATCGCACAGACCGATGCGCTGCGCGCCAGCACAGCCATGGATGCCAGCGGCTCGTACGTGCGCCGCATGCCCTTTGTCTCCTTCGCCGGCAACCAGCGACTGTTCTCGCTGCCCATCCAGGCGGTGAATGCCGGCTACCAGAACCCGCCGTTGGACAAGACGCTCAAGTTCAAGCCCAGGCAGGTGGACTTTGGCGTGTTCAAGATCCCGGTGGATCAGTACAACCGCATGACCATCGACTACTTCAGCACGCCCGGCCACTTTCTCACCTTCAGCTTCGTGGACCTGGCCAGCGGCCGGGTGAATCCCGCGGTCCTGAAGGGCTCGGTGATTCTGGTCGGCGAGCACAATGGCACCGGCTTGGCGGATAACTTTCCGGTGCCGACATCCATCTCCGGCGCCTCCAAGATGGACGGCGTGGAGATCTGGGCCAACGCCGTGCAGGACATCCTCTTCGGGCGCTTCCTGGGCTACCAGGGCACGTGGTCGACGTTTGGCCTGGCGGTGCTGTTCAGCGCGGTGGCGGCGGCCGTGTTTTTGCGCTTCGGCGCCTTAGGGTGGGTGGCCACCTTGCTCATCGCGCTGGGGTACACCGGGGTAGAGGGCGTGATCACGGCGGGCAACTTCTTCCGGCCGCCGGTGCTGGGCGCGGCCCACGAACAGGTCATCACCATCCCCAACGTGGCCTACGTGGATGTTGCGCTGCTCCTCTCCTCGGCCGCGCTGTTCGTGTACCTATTCATCCAGGAGCAGCGCAGTCGCGGGCAGATTTACGAGATGTTTGGGCGCTACGTCACTCCGGCCGTGGCTCAACAGCTGGCGGGCATGGAGGCCTCCGGCCACCTGCAGCTGGGCGGCACGCGGCGGGAGGCGACCATCATGTTCGCCGAACTGCGGGGCGCGCACTCCGTGGCGGAGGGCTCGCGGCCGGAGGATGTGCTGGAGATGCTGAACCGCTACTTCGAGCAGGCGGTGCGCATCATCATCGATCACGGCGGCACCATCAACAAGTTCATCGGTGAGGACGTGATGGTGATGTTCAACGTCCCCCTGGACCTGGACGGGCACGCCGTGGCCGCCTGCCGCGCCGCCTTCGCGGCGCAGGAGTTCGTGAAGCGCTACCGCGAGGAGCGCGGCGAGACGGCCGCCTTCGGCATCGGCATCAACACCGGCAGCCTGGTGGCCGGGAACATGGGCTCACAGGATCGCATGGAGTTCACCGTCATCGGCGACACGGTGAACGTGGCCTCGCGCCTGAATGGCGTGGCCAAGCTGGACGACATCATCCTTTCCGAGGCCACGCTGGATCAGCTCGATGGCAGCGGTGCGCAGGTGATCGACCGTGGCGACATCCTGGTGAAGGGCCGCCAGGAGCCGGTCCACTGTTACAAGCTGGTTGGCTTCGCCGAGCAGGGCCCGGTGCACATCGTCGGCCAGGAGGACACTGCCGCCACGCCCGCCACAACACACTGACGGGCGCCGGCCCTGGCGAACCCTACACCAGCTCGCGGGCGAGCTTGGCGCCTTTGACCATCGCACTGAGCTTGGCGCGGGCGACATCCACGCTCAGGTGGCGCAGGCCACAGTCGGGGTTCACCCAGATCTTCTCGGCGCGCACGTAGCTGGTGGCCTGGATGATGCGTTTGGCTACCAGCTCAGGCGTTTCCACCTGCACGTCCTTCACGTCGATCACTCCCAGCCCCAGCTCGAAGGGCAGCGTCGTACCGCGCAGAGCCTGCAGGTCCGCATAGCCACGGCGGGCAAATTCGAGCGTGAGCTGGTCAATGTGCGCATCGAGCACGGCGGGCAGCAGGTACGAGTAGTCTCCCGCCCACGAAGGCTTGCCATAACGGTTGCCAAAGCACACGTGCAGGGCCTTGTGCACGTGAATGCCCTCCAGGCCGCGGTTGAGCAGCTTCACGGCCCAGGCGGCATCTTCAGGAAAGCCGGAGATGTACTCGTCGTCCACCTGGATGAAGGCGCAGCCCGCGGCCTGCAGCCGCAGCAGTTCACCGTTGATGGTCTCCGCCAGCGCGGCGCCCAACTTCTGGGTGCTGCCGTAGTATTCGTCGCGCAGGCGCCGCACCATGGAGTAGGCGCCGGTGATGGTGCACTTGATGGGCTGATCGGTGAGCGAGGTCACCAGCGCGTAATCCTCCACCAGGCCCAGCGGCGCCGGGTTCACCGAGGATCGCACCACGGAATCGAAGAAATCGAGGTAGTAAGCCTTCACGCGGTTGTCGATGTCCACGCCCGGCAACCTCGCCAGGAAATAGTCCAGGCTGTTGTCGCGCTGCACTTCGCCATCGGTCACCACGTCAATGCCGGCCAGCTCCTGGTCCTTCACCGCGGCCTTGAGGGCGGCCAGGTGAATCGTGTCCAGCAGGGAGCGGCTGAGCCGCCGTTGGAAGAAGTCGGTCTTGGCATTGGCCAGCCACTCCGGCACCGCGTAGCTGCCGACCACCGAGGTCTTGAAAAGCTGGTCGGTGCCTGCCATATGCCTCTCGATCTTAGCGCTTGCCGGCCTTAGCGCCTGCCGGCCACTGCCGGCTTGCCCCTGCTCTGCGCTCAGGCACATCCGCGCCGTCACTCATCGCTTTCGCGGTACAGGCCGAGCTTCTGGAAAATCGGCGTGTCCTGCACGGAGAAGAGCACGGCATCGGCGCTGGAGTCGTTCTCGTGCTCGTGGCGGCTCCAGGTAGGCACGCAGAAGAAGTCACCCTTGCGCCAATCGAAGCGCTGGCCGTCGATGATGCTGCGGCCGTGGCCCTCGAAGACGTGAAAGACCTTGCTGGTCATCTGCCGGCGAGGCTTGGTGTGCACGCCGGGCCGCAGGCGTTGGATCCAGCAGCTCATGGTGGGCAGCACCGAGCCGCCGGTCAAGGGGTTGATGTACTCCAGGGCCAGGTCATCGTAGGGGCTGGCATCTTCCGGCGAAAGCGCGTGCAGCGCCTCCTCGGCCTGGGCCCACTTGTAGTTCATAAGCGGCGACGTTCCACTGGGATCGGCCTCGGCCAGCGCGGGGCGCAGCTGGCCAATGTGGTGGCGCTTCTCGGTGAGATTCTCGCCTAGTACGGGCTGGCGATTCTGAGGATAGGGCTCAAAGAACACCATGCCCAGCCCGCGCGCAAAGGGCAAATCCAGCCCATCCATCCAGATCATGGGCTCCTTGCCCTCGTGGCCGTGGTCGTGCCACACCCAAGCGGGCGTGAGTACCAGATCGCCTCGCTGCATGATGCACTTGTCGCCGTTGACGTTGGTGAAGGCTTTGTCGCCCTGAAGGATGAAGCGGATGGCGCCGGCCGAGTGCCGGTGCGCGGGCGCGATCTCACCCGGCTGGAGGTACTGCACGGCCACCCACAGGGTGTGTGTGGCGCCGTACATCTCCGGCGGGAGGCCGGGGTTGAGGAAGGCCAGCACGCGGCGCTCGCCTCCACGTTCGATGGGCACCAGCTCGCCCGAGCGCTGGCAGAGGGGCCAGTACTCGTCGCGATGCCACAGGTAAGGAATGGCGCGGTGCACCGGGTTCCAGATGCCGGCCGCCGTCCATAGCGGCGTCATGTGGTGCCGCTGCACATCCTTGTAGAACTGCCCCAGCTCAGGTGTGGATTCCAGATCGACCGCCATGCGCGCTCCTCCTTGCCTGCCTCCAGCGTAGCGGCAGCGGGGGCCAAAACTCAACGTGGCGAGGAACGTATACTACCCAGCAGCCGCCAGCCAGCGGCGGTGGCGGCAACCCCGAGGAGGATGCACCGTGGCAGAAGCGGTTCGTGAGTTCAACTTCGGCGCCGGCAACCCTGACCCAGGCGTGTTCCCCGCGGCCGGGCTGGCCGCCGCCGCGGCCCGGGTGCTGCCCCGCGTGGGCAAAATGCTGGCTCGCTACCCGGAAACGAAGGGCTTGCCGGAGCTGCGCCAGGTAGCAGTCGACCGCTTCGACCACGCCCACGGCGTGCGCCCACCGATCGACCACATCGCCCTCACCAACGGCTCCATGCAGGGGCTGCTGCTCTCTGCCCGGGGGCTGGCCAGGCCGGGCGATTGCGTGGTGGTGGAGGAGTTCACTTATGTGGGCACCATCCGCGTGTTCAGGCAGAACGGCCTGGAGTTGCTGCCGGTCACGCAGGATGACCATGGCATGCAGATGGACAACCTGGAGGAAGTGCTGGCGCGGCAGGACCGGCTGGGCCGCAAACCCGCCTTCATCTACACCACGGCCAGCTACCAGAACCCCACCGGAACCACCCAGCCCCTAGAGCGCCGCGAGCGGCTCATCGAGCTGGCGCGCGAGCACGGCATTCGCATCGTGGAGGACGATTGCTACGCCGACGTGAGCTTTGAGCCGCAGATGGCGCCGGCCCTTTACAAGCTGGCCAGGCAGGGCGAGGTGATGTATCTGGGCTCGTTTTCCAAGATCCTCGGCCCCGGCGTGCGCCTGGGCTACATCCTCGCGCCGGAGCCACTGCTGAGCGACGTGCTGAAGTGGAAGATGGATGGTGGCACCAGCGACCTTTCGTCGCTCATAGTCGCCGAGTACTTCAAGGACAGCCTCTGGGGCCACGTGGAGGAGGGCAGCCTGGCGGTGCAGAACAAGCGCGATGCGCTGCTGGCCGCGCTGGAGCATGAGTTCGGCAACCGGCCGGACATGCGCTGGACTCACCCGGACGGCGGACTCTTCTTGTGGCTCAAGCTGCCCGATGAGGTAGATCGCGACCGTTTGCAGGAGCTGGCACTGGCCCAGGGCATCCACTACGCCACCGGCAAGTCGTTCCATTCTCTGGACCAGGATGTGCCCTACCTGCGCCTCGCTTTCGGCTGGATCGCCCAGGACGACATTGCCGAGGGCATTCGGCGCCTTGCGGACTGCCTGCGCCAGGCGCTGCCCAGCCAGAACTGAAGCCGAGGGGATAACGTCGGGTTTTCGGCATGACCGCCCTCCCCTAGGCTGTCCCTGGCGGGAGAGAAACAGCCTGGAGCCGGCTCCGGCTGTACCCGCAATCTCGCGCCGGCAAGCCTCACCGGTGCTCAAGCGGCCTCCTCGGCTCGGCGCAGCGAGCACGGCGGCGCGGGCTATGGTGCTCCGCCTCGGTAGGTTGCCTCTGTGGCGGAGAGCGGCGGGCGCACCTTTTACCAGTGCCCCATGGGGCCGGAGGAAGCGCGCGGGTTTCGAGCAGCGCCACGGCTGGTCGGACTGGCAGAGGAGATCGCTCTGGTACGGCTGCGCATCCGCGCGCTTGCCCAGGCGCCCGAGCCGGGTGAAGAGCTGCCGCTGCCGCGGCAAGCGCTGCTGCTGCGCGCCATCGATCTGCTGGCCCGGCTGGTGCGCATTCAATCCCAGCTGCAGCCGGACCAGCAGGACCTGCTGGGCGAGCTGAACGAAGCCGTTCTCCGTAAGCTGGAGGCCGAGCCCTGACATCCCGCGCCCAGCCACCGGGCCTGGTGCGCGTGGCGCGCAACATCGAGGACTTCACGCGCGCCTGGACGGATCGGCCGCTGCGGCCGCACCAGCTCGAGCCGGCGCAGGCCGTGGTGCACTCAGTGACGCACCGCCAGGGCCGGACCTTCACGGTGATGATGGCTCGGCAGATGGGCAAGAACGAGCTTTCGGCCCAGCTGGAGGCCTACCTGCTGTATGTCTATCGCCGCCGTGGAGGCACCATCGTGAAAGCCGCGCCCACCTTCAAGCCGCAGCTCATCAACTCCAAGATGCGGCTGGAGCGGGTGCTGGCGGGGTTGCCGGCACACCTCAAGTGGGAGTCGCACTATGGCTACATCGTCACCCTCGGCGCGGCGGCCATCCACTTCCTCTCCGCGGACGATGGCGCCAGCGTGGTCGGCGCCACAGCCAGCCTGCTGCTGGAGCTGGACGAAGCGCAGGATGTGGGCGAGGAGAAGTATCTGAAGGACTTCCGCCCCATGGGCTCCACCACCAACGTCACCACGGTGCTGTATGGCACCGCCTGGAACGAAGACACCATCCTGGCTCGCCAGCGCGCCATCAATCTGCGCGAGCTGCCCGCTGCACACTTCGAATACCCCTGGACCGCCCTGGCCACGGCGAACCCGGACTATGCCCGCTTCGTGCAGGGCGAAATTCGGCGGCTGGGCGAGGATCACCCCATCATCCGCACGCAGTACCTGCTGCAGCCGGTGGATGCCGCCGGGCGCTTCCTCTCGGCGGACCAGTTGCTGCTGCTGCGGGGTGACCATCCTCGCCTGAGTGAGCCGCCGCCCGAGGGCGCGGGCAGCGCGCTTTTTGTGGCCGGCGTAGACCTGGCCGGGGAAGACGAAGAAGCGCCGGACGCGGCCATCCGGGAGCGGCATCCCGGGCGGGACAGCACCGTGGTGACGGTGGCGCGGGTGCACTACCCGGCCGAACTGCTGGGCGACCCCAGCCTCAGCGTGGTGCAGCACTACTACTGGACCGGCCGCGACCAGGCCAGCCAGTACCAGGGTTTGCTGCGGCTGCTGCGCGACGTGTGGGCGGTGCGCTCGGTCGCGGTGGATGGGTCCGGCGTTGGTGCAGGCATCGCCGGCTGGCTGAACCGCGCGCTGCCCGGCCGCGTCGAGGTGGTGCGCTTCACGCGGCCACTCAAGTCGGAGCTGGGCTACGCGCTGCTCAGCGCTGTCAACGGCGGCCGGCTGCGGATGTACGCGGCCGATGAATCCGACGAGGCGGGCCAGTTCTGGAGCCAGGCGCGGCTGGCGCGTTACGAGACGGTCGGCAACCTGGCGCTCAACTTCTTCGTGGACCCGCGCGATGGGCACGACGACTTTCTCATTTCGCTGGCACTCTGCCTGCGCGCCGCGGCGCCGCTCGCGCCCGCGCCCGCCGGCCAGCTCCTGCGCGCACGCCGCCTCTACCGCGACGGACGCTTTTAGCGAGAAGTTTGGCCCGACACGTGCCGCGGCGGTCGGGGGAGCGGCCGGGAACGTCGATACACCCTCCGGTCGCCGCGGGCAGGAGCGTGATCGAGAGCCGTTGCGGCTCCGTGGCCTAAATTTCTGGGGACCTAAATTTCCGGGGAGTGGGATGCGCTACAGTGGCCGCCAGTGATTGGCCCCAGGATGCGCGCAGCAGCGGGCCTGTTGTGGGCGGCGCTTCTGCCGGTGGGGCTGGGCAACGCCCGGGCAGCGGGCGACGTGGTAGTGAACATCACCGATGCGGGATTCTCGCCGGCGCAGGTAGCCGCGAGCCTGGGCAGCAGTGTTACCTGGGTGAATACCGGGCAGAAGGTGCACTCCGTGGTGACCGATGCCGGCATCTCACCCACAGTGAATTCCGGCGGCCTGGCTCCCGGGCAGCGCTTCAGCTTCATGTTCACCTCGCCCGGCACCTACACCTATCACTCCTCTACCGAGCCGAGTTACAGCTACGACTCCTCCGGCAACGCCTACACCGGCTACGCGCTGGCCGGCACGGTCACGGTCCCCGGCCCAGCCGCGGCGGCCACACCCACGGCGCCTACCAGCGTGAGCTGCAATTTTGTGCTCGGCTTCAAAACGCTGCACGACCTCGACCCCGCCGACATTGGCGATTGCCTCACCAATCAAACCTCTGCCAGCAACGGTGACGCGCGGCAGCAAACGACCAAGGGGCTCATGGCCTGGCGCAAAGCCGATAACTGGACCGCCTTCACCAACGGCTACACCACCTGGATCAATGGCCCCAGTGGCCTCGCCTCGCGGTTGAACACGGCGCGTTTCCCCTGGGAGCACGACACAGCCGGCGCCAGCGGGGCACCAGCGGCCGCGCCCACGCCCTCGGCCGATCCGCTGGTGACGATCGACGACACAAATGGCTTCACGCCCAACTACGTCATCATCCAAGCGGGCCACACCGTGACCTGGATCAACAAGGGCCAACAGGCCCACTCCGTGGTTAACAACAACGGCAACCCGCCGTTCAACTCCGGCGCACTGCGGCCCGGCCAGATGTACAGCTACAATTTCGTGCTTCCCGGCGGCGACTACACCTACCACTCGTCCACGGAGCCGAGCCACCTCTACAAGGACGCCAACGGCGTCGATACCATCGGCTGGGCGTTCCAGGGCCGCATCATCGTGCAGTAGAAAGTTTGACCGAACTCATCCATGCCACGGCGGCCGGGTGGGGTTGGCCAGGAGTGTCGGTTCACTTCGCGGCAGCTGCCGGCAAGGGCTGGCCGAGGGCCGGTTACAGCTTTGCGGCTGGACTCCTGAACCCTGGGGGGCGCAGCGAGTCAGGCGCGGCGGGCTTTGGAGCTGCTGGGGTAGTACTTGCGGATGAACAGCAGCACGTTGTCGTTGGGCTTGGCGATGGTCACGTCCACCTCGGCCTTGCGCGGGCTCACGATGTCCACCTTTTCCACCTTCACGGCGTCGACGTCGATGTGGTCGGCGAAGTGGGGCGCCATCACTGTGAGCATGACCTCGGAACCGGCGATGGCATCGAAATCGTCCATCATCAGCTTCATCTTGTCGGGGCGAATCTCCATCGTCTGCCCCACGAACTTGGCAAAGCGCCGGCGGCCGGTGACCACTTCCATCTTCACCGTGGCCGCCACGGCGTACTGCTTGCCCTCGTACAGGCGGATGTTGTTGAGATAGGCGATGATGTTGTCCTGCTCGCCCAGGCGGATGCTGGGGAAGGCGACGTGCAGCATCTGCTCCATCTCTCCCTTGGCATCGGTGAAACGGCGCGTGTGCACCAGGCGCAGCTCCAGCTCCAGCGGCTTGGGGCGGTTAGGCAGGGCGAGGTCCAGCCACAGGCCGCTTTCGGGCACCGGCTCGATGGAGTGGTAGATGATCGCCGCGCCGGTACCACTCAGGTTCTCGATGCGCACTGACACGTCTTTGCCGGCGATCTCCATATCCGCGGGCAGATCCACCTTGGTGCGGAACATCGTCCGGCGGCCCGGACCATCCGCCGCGGGCACGTCCCCGGCCGCCGGCACGGCGACGCCCTCGGCCCCGGGAGGGCCGCCGGCAGTCAGGCTCTCCGCGCTCACGGCCGGGGCTGCGCGCGCAGGACTGAGCGCCGGCACAGGCTCAGCCAGGGGGCCGCCCAGCTCGGCCTCCGGAGCGGCCTCGGCGCCGAAAAGCCACTCCAGCGCACGGCGCACGGCGCGGCCCGAAGCGGATCGGGTTTCCTGTTGCCTGGCCATGCTCTCCCTGGAGTGTCCCACGAACGGCCGCGGCAGGGAAGACAGCCGAGCCGTGCCGTGCTGAACGGGCACGTCCTCTCTGCCCAACACCCCTACACCTTGCCCGCGTGGAGGAGATTGAAGTCCGCCAGCTGCTGCAGCAGGTTCGTGCCCTCCAGCTCAAAATTCTTGTAGCGGTCGTCCATGCCCAGGCCAAAGATCATCTGGCCGCGCACATAGGGGTCCTGCTCCGTTTGCTGCTCCAGCCAGATGAAGTCGGCGGCCATACTGTTGTCCGAAATCATGCCCCGCCAGCCCTGGTAGAGGCCGGTCTCGGTGAGCAGAAAGCCGCCTTTGGGCAGCGGCACGCCGGCCTTCACCAGCGCATCGTGGATGAGCCGGTAGCGGAGGGCGTAGTACACGGGGTCCACCCGCAGCGAGTCCGCGCCTGGCTTCCCGTAGGCGTGGATGCCGAAGTACGTCGCCTCGCTGATGGGCTTGGCGAAAAACTTGGGATAGTCGCTTGGGTTCAGCGCGCCCGCGCCATCATTTCCGGCCACGGCGGCTATACCGTAGTGCTCCTGCAGCCGCTCGATGAAGCCGGTCTGAAAGGCCGCGTGGCAAGGCAGCGCCGCCTGATCGGAGCTGGAAGCCTGCTCGTTATCACTCACCCAGGCATCCATCGTGCCCTTGAGGGGAATCGCCCAGCCGGAGATGTAATCGGCGAAGGCAGCACCTTTCGCGTAGTGGTCTTCGTGTGGGTCGGTGCAGTTGGCCAGCAGGGGATCCCCATCGGCAACAAAGCGCCGGCCCACGATGAGCGCTTTGGGGAAGTTGACCCGCAGCACGTGCGCGGTGCTCACTCCCGGATCTTCCACCAGCAGGAGAGCTGGCCGGAACTCGCGGATCACGTTCACCACTACGTGGGAGCTGTAGATGCCCACGCCCAGCTTGTCGTTAGTGACGATCGGGCCGGGGGTGGGCGTGGGCGCCACCGGCAGTGGCGTGGCGCCCGGCGTATTGGTGGGCGCCGGGGTCACGGGCACGGCGGTGCTCGTTGGCGCGGGGGTGGGTGGCGCCGGCGAAGCAGTGGGCACCGGCAGGGGTGTGTTTGCGGCTCGCGGGGTGGGCGTCGCTGGTGGCGGAGCCGCGACTCTGCGCTGGATGAGGAAGTTCGCCAGCAGCACCACGATGATGATCGCCGCGCCGGCGGCAACCGTGATCGCGAGCCGCCTGTTCACTGGCCAGCGCCGCGGGGCTGGGAATCACTGGCGTCAGCGCGGGTCGCTGATCGCGGCGGACATGCCAGGTCACCCAAAGTTGCCTGCATTGTAACCGTGCAACCGTGCAGGGCTGCATGGTTACAATGGCACGGCTATACTCCCCGAAGTAAGCAGCGCGTTCTTTTGGAAGTAGCACCTATGGGT
>JBOGTU010000090.1:0-19783 GCA_050695655.1 Chloroflexota bacterium
CGGCAAGTCCACCCTGCTGCGGGTCATGGGCGGCCTGGAGCCACCGACGGCCGGCGAGGTGCGCATCCAGGGCCGGCCGCCGGAAGACGCGCAGCGAACCAAGCAGATCGGGTTTGTGTTTCAGGCGCCGGCGTTGCTGCCCTGGCGGACGGTGCTCGCCAACGTTGAACTGCCGCTGGAAGTGAACCGCCGCCACAACCGCGCGCGCCCATATGGCTCGGTGGAACTGCTGGACCTGGTGGGGCTGACCGATTTTGCCGGCGCCTATCCACATCAGCTCTCGGGAGGCATGCAGCAGCGCGTCGCCATCGCCCGGGCGCTGGCCTTCTACCCCAGCATTCTGCTGATGGATGAGCCGTTCGGCGCCTTGGACCAGATCACCCGCGACGCGCTGCGCTATGAGCTTCTGCGCATCTGGACCCGTACCCGCAAGACCGTGGTGTTCGTGACACACAGCATCAGCGAAGCCATCGTGCTCTCGGATCGGGTGGTGGTGATGGCGAGCGATCCCGGCCGAATTCGCGCCATGCTGCCCATTGACCTGCCCCGGCCACGTGGCGAGGACGTGGAGCAGAGCACGGCCTTTGTGGCCTACGCCGTCCGGCTCAAGGAGCTGCTGCGATGAGGCTGGATGTGGCCGCCGCGCAAGGTGCAGCGCGCGTTACTGGCCAGCCGAAGGCGCCGGCTGTGTCGTGGGGAGACGCGCGGCGCGCCGTGCTGCCGCCGCTGGTTGTGCTGGCGGCGGGCCTGCTGGCCTGGGAGGTGTTCGTGCGAGCCACGGGCATGCCGCCGTACATCCTGCCCTCGCCCAGCGCGGTGGTTGGTGACGCGGTGGCGCACGCCGGGCTGTATGCCGGCCAGGGGCTGATCACCCTGGGCGAGGCTGTGGGCGGCTTTCTCATTGGCGCGGGCGGCGCGGTGATCGCGGCCATCTTCATGGCCTACTCGCGCCCGCTGGAGCAGGGGCTGCTGCCGCTGGCGGTGGTGGTGAAGGCCACGCCTATTGTGGCCGTGGCGCCGCTGCTGGTGATCTGGTTCGGCTTCGGCTACGCGCCCAAGGTGCTGATCTCCGCGCTTCTGGTGTTTTTCCCCGTGCTGGTGAACGCCATCGCCGGCTTCCGCGACGTGAGCCTGGCGCAGTTGGAGCTGATGCGCTCCGTCCACGCCTCCGCCTGGGAGGTGTTTCTGAAGCTGCGCTTGCGCTCGTCGCTGCCCTACCTCTTCTCTGCATGCAAGGTCGCCGTGAACCTGAGCGTCATCGGCGCCGTGGTGGGCGAATGGTCCGGCGCGGACAGCGGCCTGGGCCGGCTGATCCTGCAGGCCAGCCTGAGCTTTCACACCCTGGAGCTCTTCGCCGGCATCGGCTACCTGGCGCTCATGGGCATTCTGCTCACGGTGCTGGTGGGCGTCGTCGAGCGCCGCATGCTGTTCTGGCACCCCTCCTCCCTGATCGGCTGAACGTCGTTCCCATCTACACATCGTGAAGGAGAACCTGGTGATGCGATTCCTCTCCCACGCCGCGGCATCCGTCGCGGCCCTGGGCCTGCTCTTGTCGGCCTGCGGCGGCGCCGCGCCGGCCAGCCCCGTGTCCAGCGGCAGCGTGCCGGCCGGCAGCGGGGCTTCCGCCAGCGCCGCGGCCCCGGACAGCGTGACCTTCATTGCCGGGTACAAGCCCCAGGCGGACGTGTCGTTCGTGGGCCCGTACGTCGCGCTGGCCAAGGGCTTCTACCGGCAGGAGCACCTGAATGTGACCATCAAGCACGTGGTGCAGACGGGCGAAAACTACAAGTTGGTCGAGTCTAAGCAGGCGGACGTTACCACCGCGCCAGGGGCCGACATCATCACCGGCATCGCCAACGAAGGCGTGCCGCTGATCGCCATCGCCATGCTCACCCAGCGGGGCGACGGCGGCTTTGTGACCCTCGCCTCCTCGGGCATCACCTCGCCCAAGCAGTGGGAGGGCAAAACCGTTGGCTACAAAGGCTTTCCCGGGCCGGTGTACCTGGGCCTGCTGAAGAAGTTCAAGGTGGATCGCTCCAAAATCCACGAAGTATCAGTAGGCTACAACCCCATGATCCTGGCGCAGAAGAAAGTGGACGTGCTGCCGGTGTTCCTCTCCAACGAGCCGGACATCCTGGAGAAGGCGGGCTACAAGGTGAATGTGCTGGACCCGGCGAACTACGGCATCACTTTCCTGGGGCAGACGTGGGTGGTGAACACGGACGAGCTGAAGACGCGCCCGGACGTGCTGCAACGCTGGTTGAAGGCCAGCCTGGAGGGGCTGTACTACGCCTTCGCCCACCCGAAGGAGGCGATCGACATCGTGATGCAGTACGCGCCGCAAGAGGACCGGGCGCACCAAACCTTCATGCTGGGCGTGGAGCAGAAGAACTCCATCACCGACCTCACCAAGCAGCAAGGCCTGGGCTGGATGACCGCCGCGCAATGGTCCGCCACGCAAACGCTGATGGTCCAGACGGATCAGATCAAGAAGCCCCTGGATGTGAGCCGCTACTTCGCCACCTCCCTGCTGAGCCAGATCTACAAGGGCGGGCAGCTCATCTGGCCGTAAGTAGTAGCTGGGTCGTAACTTAACGCAGGGCATAGTGCTCCTCGCCTCCCAGCTCGGAGCACCCGTTGCGCCACCGGCAGCAGCGGTCTGGCAGACGGCCGGCATCCCGGCGGGCATATCGCTCGTGGCCGCGGTGCCATTGCTCGCCATTCTCCCGCTGGTGCCGGCCGCGCGAAGGCTGCGCGTCAGCGGCTGATTGCGGCCAGAGCTTGGTCCTTCCAGGTCGCAATCTGAGGGACGGCCTGCTGGTAACCGGCGTTGCCGATCTCACGGATGCGCCCGTAATCGAGATACGAGAACTCTTCGAGGTCCATCTGCAGCAACAGGTCATACGGCCCATAGACAACCTGCTTCCTTTGGGCCAGGCTGGCCAGCAGCTGAGATCGGACCTGAATAGAGAAGATGCTGGGCACCCGCATCCGCTTCCGGCCTGGCGTCAGCCAGGATCTGAGGACACGCCAGCCGGACAGCGCGAGACCATAGTCGTCATTTGAGGCCAGGTCCACGTGGGGCGACACGTCGACGGCAAGGATCGGCCCAACCTCCGGCAGATCCCGCATCGCTTGCGTGGGAACATTGGCCAGCAGAGCGCCATCCACCAAAAGATCCCCATTGTCCACCACGGGCGGCAGGATGGCCGGGCCTGCATTGGTGGCCATCAACGCCCGTAACAACGGACCGGAGCCATGCACTTTTACCACCGCCCTGGTCAAATTCGATGAGGCGCAGAAGTACGGGATATGCAGGTCTTCGATATCACGGTCCCCCAGCCAGCCTTCGAGCCAGTTCCGTAGCCGCGCGCCACGGGTCAGCGCTAAGGCCGGAAAGCTGAAGTCAAACTTGATCCGCTCCGGGATGCACAGCCTTTCGAGCATTGCCTCCGCGCCCCAGCCAAGCGCGTGAGCGGCCGCGACGATAGCGCCTACGCTTGTTCCGCCGATAACGTCGACCGGAATCCTGGCCTCCTCCAGCGCCCGGAGGACGCCGATGTGGGCGTACCCTCGCGCGGCGCCCCCGCCCAGCACCAGCCCGATGGCGCAGCCGACGATGCACCGGGCCAGACGATCGATGTCGGCCCGATCGCTTGGATCGACGTGATACACCCGCCTGACGCTTGGCTGGCTCGTCCAGCGGCGGGCTTCATGGGTGGCCGAGTCTTGCCCCAGCAGGACTACCTCACAGCGAGCCGCGTCAGTCTCGGTTGAGCCGGTGAGCACCAGCTGCTCGGCCGCGGCCCCGAGCGTCGGCGTGTCGCGGTCAACGATCAGCAGGATCAGATCAGCCTGCCGCAGGCAGCGCCTGGACCAGGCTGTTGCCTCCACGTCAGCGCGGTAAAGCACCAAGGAATGCTCCATCTCCTGCCGGCTGAGCCATTCGGCCACGGTCGGAGAATCCGCTTCCTCGGGAACGATACTGAGTTGGCGCTCCAAGTGGCGGCTGTTCAGGTAGGCAACGGTCCCATGGTGTCTCAACGAGATCTGCAATGCATCGCAAAACGCATCCACGCGGGTATCAGCAGTCGCGCCTACGACAGTTATAGTGCTTACTCGACGGCGCTGCTCTTGACCCTGGAGGGTGCGCCGAAGGCGAATAATGAGCTGCCGGGTGAGGTGACGCAGCGTCTCCGGAGTCTGGATGGCGTCGAACGCGGCTCTATCGAGGACCAGCAGCTCCGAATCTCGCAGCGCATGCACCGTCGCGGAACGCGGGTCGCCCGTTAACACCCCCATCTCGCCGACGTACTCGCCCGGGCTTACCTCGCCCACCTGACGCTCGGCTCCATGCTCGCCGTGGAACGCTACGCTCAAACGCCCACTGGCCAGGTAGTAGAGGTGGTCAGCCGGTTCGCCCTGGCGGCAGAGCACCTCGCCGCGGCCGAGGCTGAGCCAGCCGGCGGCTAAGTCCAATGAATCGCTCATTTCATCGGCCGCAAGCGGTGCCTCTGCGTAGGCCTCGATTTCGCTCCCATACAGGTGGCGATAGATTGCCCGGACTTCAGTAGCGTCGACTCCGCAGGGACTGCGCAACGGCGACAGGCCTGCAAAGTTCAGCCCGTGCCTCTGCTGAAGCAGATGGATCAGGACCGCGCGCGCAGCGGCGTCATGCGGAACGAGGAACGACCACTGTGCTGCGAAGCGGATGAAGTCCGTCGGCCGCGATCCAGCTTGCTCCGCGGCCGTGACATCCTGAGCCAGGAACTCGGCCAGGACCTCCCGAATGCGCCTGCAGATGTAGGCCACTCGCGTGTCAATCGCTGCAAGCGCCACCTCGGCACGCGCGGCAGTGTCCAGGCTGTGTGGCTCCGAGCCGTTTACAGCGGCTGGCCTTGGTGCTTGCTTCCTGGTCTCCATGCTGATGCGCCTATGGCACGGTAGCTAAGGTC
Source organism: Chloroflexota bacterium (assembly GCA_050695655.1). Classification (GTDB taxonomy): domain Bacteria; phylum Chloroflexota; class JAJPGV01; order JAJPGV01; family JAJPGV01; genus DATKQD01. Next base: position 4,956 of record JBOGTU010000090.1, read on the forward strand.
GAGATCAAGGATGCGCCATGCACTCGTCCGCAGGAAGCAAGCCGGACCCCACGCACGGCGGGGGGCGACGAAGCAGCCATACTGACGTCGAAGTCGGCTGACGAATGGCGCAGCCCTTCGCCCAAGGCGACACAGTGAAGTTCGGGAATCACCGCCGTACAGCCTTGCGCCGAGACGCGAGCGCCTCATCCAATTGGCGCTGCACCACGTGCGCCAGATCGCTCACGTGTGGCCGACGCAGCATGCTGTCGTGGCGGCCGGCAACCCGTATCTCATCGATGCCACCGAGCGCCAGCTTGCGCCACTGGTCAACCTGAATTGCGTGAGGAGCAGCCAGCGAACTGGCTGCAAAGAGCGTGAGCCGGCCGGGGAACGGGCAGGGACGATAGCTTGCCGCGGCGTGCAATTGGGCCATGGCTGAGGCGTCCAAGAGCCGCTGCTCGAGTTTCCGCGGCATAACGTGACGGTGAGTAGTGCGCCGGCCGGCGCGGGCTAACGACCCGAGCGCCGCCTGTACGGCAGCTTGCTGTCGCATGGCGACAGGAAAGAGAGTGTCCAGTAGGCCGAGAAAGGCGACCTCCTCCCCTTGTGCCAGAAGCTGCTGGGCAACTTCAAAGGCAGTTAGGCCACCAATCGAGTAACCCAGCAGAGCGTATGGACCTTCGGGTTGGATGCGTCGCATGGCGGTGACGTACTCTGCCGCCAGCTCCTTGAGCGTGTTGAAGGGCCATGGCTCGTCGCCGGCGCCTGGCGGCTGGAGTGTCCAGCAGACCGTCTCGGATGGCAACTGCTGCGCCAGCGATCGGAGGGACATGAGTGTTCCGTAGCCGGCCGTGGTGAGGAACAACGTACAGGCTGCGGTGTCACGCTTGGCGGGCGTCCGCACCGGTAGTGCTGCTGGTATGTGGTTGGCCTGCTGCATCGAGCGCAGCAGGGTTGCCAGCTCAGCGATTGTCGGTGCCTGAATGAAGCTCGCCAGGGACGCGCGCCCGCCGTGCCAGCGTTCGACGGCCGTCAGCATCCGTACAGCGAGCAGTGAGTGGCCACCGTAATCGAAGAAGCTCGTCTCCGAGTCAAGCGTTGCATTTGGGACGTGAAGCAGTTCAGCCCAGATCGATGCGATGCCGCGCTCCAAATCGTCACTCGGCGGGGTAAGCCGCTCGAGCTGCTGGCCGGCAGGATCGGGAACGGGGAGAGCGGACCAATCCACCTTCCCGTTGGGCGCCAGCGGCAGATCCGGCAGCGTGACGAACACCGACGGCACCATGTATTCAGGAACGTGCTCTCTGGCGTGCCGCCGCAAGTGCTCTGGCGGCAGTTGGTCGGTCCCCTCCGGAACCACATAGGCTACCAGCCGCTTGTCGCCTGGCCAGTCCTCTCGTACAACCACAGCGGCCTGGCTTACGGCTTCATGCGTGGCGAGGGCAGCCTCAACCTCTTCGAGCTCAATCCGGAAACCGCGCAGCTTAACCTGACGATCAGTGCGTCCAAGGCATTCGATCGTACCGTCCGGCAGATATCGCGCCGCATCGCCGGTGCGATACAGGCGTCGCCGGGGATCAAAGGGCGGGAACACGAACCGTTCCGCCGTCCATTCGGGACGGTTGAGATAACCTCGGGCGAGGCCAGCGCCACCGATGCACAGCTCACCCGTGACGCCCACTGGTACAGGCTGCAGGTTGCCGTCCAGGATCTAGGCTTGGGTGTTGGGCATCGGCCGCCCAATGGGTACCCGCCCCACGCTGAGGTCGCGCGCCGCCACCGTATGGGTGATGCAGGCTATGGTCGCTTCAGTTGGGCCGTATTCGTTGATCACCACCGTGTCAGGCGCGTTTTGGCGCCAGAACGCCAGCGTTTCAGCGGACAAAGACTCACCGCCCAGGAGGAGGGTGTCGCTTGCGGACGCGGCATGAGCTGGAATAACTGAGCTCAGGGCCTGAACGTGACTGGGAGTCAGCTTGACCGTGCCGAATTTTTGCGTTTCCAGGAGTCGCACCAACGGCGCTACCCCCGTGCCACGAGGAGCCAGGACAGCGCGGCCCCCTGTCAGCAGCGGCATGAAAATGCTGGTGACCCCAAGATCGAAAGAAAAAGGCGTGTGGACCGGCATCGACGAGCCCGCACGCGCTCCACTGATGTCCGCGATCGCCATAAGATAGTTCACCAGGCTTCGGTGTTCGATCATCACGCCCTTGGGCTTACCACTCGACCCCGATGTGAAGATGATGTAGGCCAGGTTGTCCGCGGCCACGGAGCTTGCGACAGGTGCCGCCGAGAGAGCCTCAATGGCTGGCCAATCGGCATCCAAGCACACGACCCGCGGGCAAGCGTGGGGAAGCCGGTCGCAGATCGCCTGGGACGTCACCAACACTGGCGGCGCGGCGTCCTGCAGAATCCAATCAAGACGCTGCATCGGGTCGTCGGGATCCAACGGCACGTAGGTTCCCCCGGCCTTGAGGATGCCAAGTAACCCCACGATCGCGTCCGGCGAGCGGGGCAGGCAAATGGCCACGGGCATCTCAGGCCTGACGCCAAGGCTTTGCAGGTGGCGTGCAAGTTGATCAGCGCGGGTGTTCAGCTGCCGGTAGGTCAGCTGCTGGTCCTCGAAGGTCAGCGCGAGAGCGTGTGGTGTCCGTTCTACCTGGTCCTCGAACAACTGATGAACGCACACGTCCGGAATCGCCGCGGCTGTGTCGTTCCACCCGAACAGCATCGTCTGCTGTTCAACCCGTGTGAGGAGCGGCAGGCATCCGATGGCGCTTTCAGGATTGCTGACGACACCTTCCAGCAGCACTCGGAAATGGGCTGCCAGGCGCTCAATGGTGGCGCGATCGAACGTGTCCGCGTTGAACGTGAACGTGCCGGACAGCGGCCCCCCAATGTCGGTCAGCATCAGGCTGAGGTCAAACTGAGACGACTGCCGTGCCACGGCTATTGATTCGAACGCAAGTCCCTCGCTCACGGCCCGAACGCCATCGGCCAGCGCCGCCAGCGTGGACCAGGGGCTGGGCGATTCGATCGGGCGCTGCTGCAGCGCGAACATGGTCTGGAACAGGGGTGAGCGCGAGGCCTCCCGATCCGGCTGCAGCCGCTGTACCAAAAGCGGAAACGGAACTCCCTCGTGGGCAATCGCGTCCAGAACCGTTTGGCGTACGTCAGCCAAAAACGTGGTGAACGACAGCTCGAACCGCGGCCTTGAGCGAATTGCGAGCGGGTTCACAAAGTAGCCCAGTACGTCCGCAAACTCGGCGTGAGGGCGGCCCGCCGCTGGAATACCGATCACCAGGTCTTCTGCTAAAGAGTAGCGATGCAGCAAGGCTGCGTACGCGGCCAGCAGCGTACTGAACAGCGTTGTGTGGTTGGCTCGACCGAGCAGTTCAAGCTGCTCCCGAAGCTCGGGATTGATGTGGAAGGGAAGCGTGCCACCAGAGAACGCCGGCGCCGGTGGTCGCGGCCGGTCGGTTGGCAGCTCAAGCAGGGGAGCGCCGGCCAGCTGCGCCTGCCAATAACGCCAGTCCTCTTGCCACTCGCCGCGGTCGGTTTGCGCGCGTTTCCAACGCGCATAGTCGCCGTAGCTGGCACGCAACGGAGGCAGCTGACGGCGGCCGCCATAGAGCTGGCCGAGCTCATCGGCAAAAAGCGTCAGCGACCAGAAGTCGGTAATCGAATGATGGGCGCACAGCAGCAGCACGTGATCCTGCGAAGTCCGCCGGAAAAGCCGGACGCGCATCAGCGGCCCCCCGGCAAGATCGAACGGCCGCTCCGTCTCCATCGTCAGCGCCGCGCGGAGGCTGGCGTCGTCCTGGGGACTGTTGACGATTTTGTAGTCCAACGCGGCCCTGGGGAGCACCTGTTGGCGCAAAATGCCTTCGCGCATCCGAAAAACCGTACGCAGCATGCTGTGGCGTTCTACAAGCGCCTCCATACACCTGAGCAACCGTGCCGTGTTCAGAGGGCCACGAATGCGGCAGGCAGCGCCCAGGTTGTACGCGGCGTTCTCGGGCGCGAGTGACTGCACGTACCAGACCGACTCCTGCCCATAAGAGGCAGGAGCATCAAGGTTCTCCTGGTCCGCTGCGACCGCGATGGACGGAGTGAGTTTGTCGCCGCGCGCGGCGACAATGTCAGCCGCAATTTGGCCAAGTCCATCGGCAGCCAGCAGCTGGTCCAGCGGCGCCAGGGCTCCGAGGTTGGTTTCAAGAATGTGCTGCAGCCGGACTGCGCTCAGGGAATCCAGGCCGAGTCCCGGGAGCGGAACATCAAGCGGTACATCCTCGCTGCGCAGCTGCAGGAGGACCGCTGCCTCCCGCTGCAGGAACTGCTCCACGGCCTTGGTCTGAGCGGGCGGCGGGCCGGAAGGCTGGATGCCTCTCTCCAGCCTGGGTGTTCCGGACCTGGGCTCCGCCCGGACCGTGCTGGACGCCAGCACTCGAAGTTCGCCAGCGAGATAGCGTTCCTTGCAGGCCTGCCGTCGCACCTTGCCGCTGGAGGTCCTGGGTACCTCTCCGGGCTTCACAATCGCAATCACGTGGAGCTGGAGATCCACTTTCCGGGCCACCGCCAGCCGGACAACAGCGGGGATACCGTCCAGCCGGCGGTGCCGGTATTCGCGCCTGACTTCCTGAACGAGCACTGCCCGCTCTTCACCGTCAATCTCGACCGAGAAGGCGGCAGCCAAATCGGGCTGCACAAACGCGTGGCTCTGTCCGGCGGCGTATTCGAGGTCCTCGGGGCAATAGTTGCGGCCGCGGACGATGATGAGGTCCTTCAGGCGCCCGCTCACGAACACCTCGCCATTCCCGCCAATGAACCCGAGGTCGCCAGTGCGCAGGAACGTCCCGCCACAACCGTTCGCAAGCGGGGCAAAGAACGTGGTCCGTGTCTCCGCCGGATGGTTCCAGTAGCCGAGGGCAACGCTGGGTCCTGCCAGCCAGATCTCGCCGATCAGGCCTGGCGGCTGCTCCAGGCACGTCTCGGGATCGACGATCAGGAGCTTCTGTCCCGGTGGCCCACAGCTGACGAGCGTTTCGTTGGTCGCACCATCATCGCGCGATGCAACGCCGCGGGGTTCGGCCTCGGGCACGCCACCCGAGACGAAGAGGGTGGCTTCCGCCAGGCCGTAGGTAGGCAGGAACGCATCCGGACGAAACCCGGCTGGCTCGAATCTTCGAATGAACGCTCGCCTGGTCCCGGCGCGCACCGGTTCGGCGCCGCACAGCGCCCAGTTCCAGTTGTGGAGATCGAGCGCCGCGGCCCCTTCGGTGCTGATTTTCCGGGCGCACAAGGCGTACCCAAAGTTCGGGGCAGCGCTGGCCACCGGCCCGACGCCTGCCATCGCTTTGAGCCAGCGGATGGGCAGCCGGAGAAAGTCGTCGGGCGACATGAGCGTGCAGTGCGCGCCCAGGTAGGCCGTGTACAGCAAATGGCCGATAAGGCCCATATCGTGGTAGTGCGGCAGCCAGTCGACGATCTCGGTCTGAGCTTGGTGGCTGAGCCGGCTGGCCAGCAACGCAAGGTTCGAAAGCAGATTGCTGTGACTCACCATCACGCCTCGGGGTGCTGCCGTCGAGCCCGACGTGTACTGCAGCAGCGCCAGGTTCTCAGCTTCAACATTCGGGTCGGACCAGTCATCGGCGGCGGCAACGGCGATCCCCTCAGTGTCCAGCGTGGCCAAGGTCGGCGGCAGCGGGCCCCGGAACCGCGGCGCGGTGAGTGCCAACGCTGCGCCGCAATCGGCGGCAATCGCCTCCAGTCCTGATTCTCTGCGCCACGAGGGTTGGGCGACGGGCACGGGGATGATGCCGCCATACAAGCAGCCGAAGAAGGCCGCGACGAACTCCACGCCGGCGGGGTAGGCCAGCAGCGCCCGCTCGCCCCGGGCGATATGCGATTGAAGTGTCGCCGCGATCGCCTGCGCCCGTAGATCCAGCTCGCCGTAGGTTACATGCGCCGCTGGTCGCTCGCCATCATCGAGGTAGGTGTAAGCGCGCTTGTCGGGCCAACTACCAGCTCGTTGTCGAAGTAGGCGAACGAGGGTATCCACGCGCTTCTAAGCTAAGCGCCGGCCAAAGAAACGCCCCGGGCCACTGCCACCAAATCGCCGTAACCCTCCAGCAAGGCGCCAACGAAAGTCGCCTCGTGGTAGTGGATGGCGCGTGCATCGCAAAACGGCCGGACCAACCGCTGGGCAGCCCGCAGCCGATTGCGAGGCATGGACGGGAAGAGGTGGTGCTCGATCTGGTGATTGAGACCGCCGCACAGGAAGTCCATCAGAACTCCCCCGGCGACGTTCCGAGCGGTGAGTACCTGATTGCGCAGAAAGTCGTCCGGGACATCGCCGGCTTCGGGCATGCCCATATGGTTGGTGGCGCTGGCGACGGTGAGATAGGACCCGAAAACCATCTGTTGGATGACCAGCCATATGAGCCCCGTCAGGGGCCCCGACAGCCACACGAGCAAGGCCGGCACAAACAGCCAGTGCAGCACCATCAAAGCAATGCCGCCGGCTCGCTCGCCGCCCGCGCGGATGAAGTGGGTGCTGGCGGCCACCAGCCCGACGCCGGCGAACAGCATCGCGCCAACGATCGTCAGATGCTGCCACCGCAGACATTTGCGGACGAGCGGAGAACGAGACGCCGCTTGGCCGGCGCTGAAGGCCCACAGCAGGGTAACGGTTTCGGGATCGACGTCCATGAGGTTCGGCTGGGCATGATGGCGATTGTGACTGTCAGCCCACCAGCGGACGCTGCTGCCGATGAACAAATTGGCTACAAGCAGTCCAAGACGTCGGTTAGCCGCCGCGGATCGAAAGACCTCATTGTGTGCCAGATCATGGGCAATGAAGGCAAGCTGCATTGTGAGGAAGCCAGATCCAACAGCCGTGAATACCACCACGGCTGGCGCGTGTGGGGAGGCCCCGAGCACTCCGAGCACCGCTAGCCAGCCGAGCAGTGTCAGCGAGATCGTCAGCGCGTAGTAGGCGGGTTGACGAGCCAGCAGCCGAGCATCGAGCACCTGGCACTTCAGCGTGGCGAAGTCAACGTTTTTCTGCATGCCCTTTGAGCAGCAAGTATAATACGTGTGTCTACGAATGTATGTTGCAGAAGCATGAGCCCCGAAGTTTTGGGCAGTCCAACCGGGGGCCCAATTGATGGGCCACGCAGAACCAAGTGGGACGACAAACGCGAGGCCAGCTATGAGGCTCTCGTGCTCTCAGCTATGCAAAGCTTCCACGCCAAGGGCTATGCCGCGACGACCGTGGCCGACATCGTGGCTGGGACACGGTACTCGCCGGGTGCCTTCTACCACCATTTCGAGAACAAGGACGACTGTTTCTGGCACGTCATCGCCTTTCGCGAACGGCTGCGTGGCGACTGGTCTATGCTCGCCGTTGAGTTCGACCCTGCTGTGACTAGTCTCAATCAGCTCCTGGAACGCGCGTTCGCGCACTTCGCCGCAGCACTGGTCGGGGTGACGGACTGGATCCTGGTGATGGTCGAATTTCGCCAGCAGCACCGCGGCGAGCCGGAGGTACTAGCCAAGGTCGCGGAAACCTACCAGCGCTGGCGCGATGAAACAGCACGGTTCGTCGATGCGCTTCACGTCAACGGCTGGATTGAGCCACCGCGCGATCGCGCAGTGCTGGCCGAGCAAGTCTTCGCTTACACCGAGGGCTTTACTGTGCACGCAGCCATGTATGGCCCATCGGAGAATCCGAGGGTGACTCAACGAGCGCTCATTGGAGGGTTAGTCAGCTTGCTTCGCAACGCGTAATGGGCTCAGCTCTTGCGGGGGATCAGCCGATATATCCCTGCTTGGCCAGCAACTCGGCGATGAGCACCGCGCCTTTGGCGGCGCCCATCTTGGTGTTGTGGGACACGAGCACCCATTTGAGGCCGTTCTCCAGAGCTGTGTCTGGCCGGATGCGGCCCACGGTCGTGGTCATGCCGCCGTCGGTGTCGCGGTCCAGCCGCGGCTGCGGTCGGTAGGGATTGTCCAGCACGGTGATGAGCTGGCTGGGCGAGGATGGCAGCGCCAGGTCCTCAAGGCCGGACCGGTAGTCGCGAAAGGCCGTGGCAACCTCGGCAACGCTGGCTGGCCGTTGCGTGGAGACGAACACGGCTTCGGTGTGGCCCTCCTGCACGTTCACACGGGTGCAGGTGCAGCTCACCCGAACGTTCGCCGGCTGTAAGCCACCGGGCGTGAGCTCACCCAGAATCTTCCGCGTTTCCTCCTCCACCTTCTCCTCCTCCTTGGGGATGAAGGGAATGACGTTGTCCAAGATGTCCAGCCCCAGCACCCCGCCGTTGCGGCCGGCGCCCGAGAGGCTTTGCAGCGAGGTCATGATCACCTGGTTCAGGCCCCAGCGGTCGCACACCGGCTTGAGTGTGGTGCCCAACCCGATGGTGCTGCAGTTCGGCTGCGGCGCGATGAAGCCCTTCCAGCCGCGGCCTTGACGCTGGCGGTCGATCAGGGCGGAGTGGCTGGCGTTGATGGTGGAGATCAGCAGCGGCACGTCCGGCTCCATGCGAAAGGCCGAAGCCGTGGACACCACCGCGACCCGCTGAGCCAGCCGCGGTTCAAGCACCCGCGCCACGCTCGAATCCACGGCCGAGAACACCAGGTCCACCTCGGTGGCATCCATGTCGGCGCTATCGCGAACTTCCATGGCCAGCACGTCCGGCGGAGGTGGGTCCGCGGAGTACCAGTGCAGGGCGCCACCGTAGGTCAGCGCGTCTTCATAGCTCTTGCCGGCGGAGCGCGGGGACGCCGCCAACTGGGTCAGTTGAAACCAGGGGTGGCCGTGCAGCGCGGCCACAAACTGCTGCCCCACAATGCCAGTGGCACCCGCCAAACCGACGCGAAGCATAGGCCCTACATTGTAGCCGGTAGCCGCTGCGACGGTTGGTAGCTCTTTTGGCGTGATATAGTGGTGAGCCGCGCATCATGCCTACTGCCGTCATCGAGGACTACCTCGAGCAGATCTACCTCATGGAGCTGAATGGGGCGCGCGTCATCGGCGCGCGGCTGGCGGAGCGGATGCACACGGCCGTGCCCACCACCACGGAGACCTTGAAGCGCATGGTGCGCAACGGCCTCGTGTGGCAGAACGAGCACAAAGAGGTGCAACTCACGGCTGATGGACGCACGGCCGCGGAGAGCGCCATTCGGCGGCACGCCCTCAGCGAGCGGCTGCTCACGGACATTCTCGGCCTCAGTTGGGTAGAAGCGCACGCCGAAGCGCACAAGTTCGAGCACATCATCTCGCCCAAAGTCGAGGCGCGGCTCATGACGTTGCTGGGCAATCCCAACACCTGCCCGCATGGCAACCCCATTCCCACCGGCTCCAGCGATCCGCCGCGGCGCGGCCTCCCCCTGGCCGATCAGTCGCCGGGCGATTACCAGGTGCTGCGCATCTCCGAAGATGCCGAAAACGACGTCGCCCTCATGGCCTACATCGAGGAGCAGCAGCTCAAGCCAGGCGCCGACTTCCGCGTCATCAGCCGCGAGCCCTTCGCGGGCCCGGTGGTCGTGGAAGTTCACGGCGAGCGCCACGCCCTGGGCCGAGCCGTCGCCGAAGCCATCTTCGTCCGCTGATCCCCGCGGGCAAACGCTGGCTATGGAGCATGGACACTGAGCTCCGTATGCCGGGCGAGAACATCAAAGTTTGTCTGCGTGCAGAACGGTCGTCTCAGTCCGAATGGCAACGGCGGCTATGAGGCAGTCCACCAACCGGCGCACCGTTTCGCCGCTGGCAAGTGGCCCAGCCTCGCCATCTGAACCAGACGAAAACTCCTGGAGATTTGACCTGAGGCGAGGGACCGGCCTTTAATGTCCTGGTGCAAAGCGTGCTGGCGGAGGCGCCGGGTGAGGCGGAGGCGGGGGCCAGTGGAGCGCACATCTCGGGCACCCAGCGCAGCGTGGTGTGCTGCCTGGGCATGGCCCTGCTGCTGCTTGCCTTCTACTGGCGCTTCATCACCAGCCAGCCGCAGCTCGCGTACACGTTCAGCGACTTCACGAACATCTACTGGCCGCTGCACGCATTCGATGTGCGCGAGTGGCTGGCGGGCCGCGTGCCGCTGTGGAACGACTCGATCTTTGGTGGTGAGCCGCAGCTCGCGAATCTAGCGGCAGGCGTCTTCTACCCCTTCTCAATCGTCGAGTTGCTGATGCACGGCCGCGGGTCCGTGATGTCCGGCCTGTACACACGGCTGTGGTTGGACAGCACCGTGGCCTCGCTGGGCCTGTTCGCCCTGCTGCTGCATTGGACCGGCAGCCGCGCGGCCGGGGTGCTGGCCGGGCTCACATTCAGTCTCAGCAGCTTCCTCACGGGCTTCGCCTCTATGCAGCTGGTGCTGCTGGAATCGCTGGTTTGGCTGCCCCTGGGCGTGCTGTGCCTGGATCGCGCCCTCACGGGCAAGCGCCGAGTTGCCTGGGCGATACCGTCCGGCTGGTGCTTTGGCGTGTGCCTCCTGGCGGGATACCCGCAGATGGCGCTGTTGGTGGTGCCGGTGGTGCTGTTCCAGGGACTCTGCCGCTGGTGGACGGGGGCTGCGCCGTGGCCCGCGGTGGTCCGCGTGGTGCTGGTCAGCGGGCTGTGCGCGCTCACACTCAGTGCCATCCAACTGGTGCCGGCTGCCGAGCTGTTCTGGAACTCCAACCGCGATACGGGCGCGGTGGGGGTGGGCGCCGGCTATCACCTCAACAATCTGCTGGGCCTGCTCATCCCGGACGCGGCCGGCGACAAGGGGCTGTACGTGGGCCTGCTGCCGCTGGCGCTGGCGGTGCTGGCGCTGCTCTCGCGGCGGCGGCGCGCACTGGCCTGGACCTGGCTGGCCCTGGCCGGTACCGGCTTCTTGATCGCCATGGGCAACAGCACCCCGCTGTACGGCCTGCTCTTCGCGCACCTGGGCTTTGGGCTCTTCCGCGGACAGGGCCGGGTGGTGGGGCTCACGGCCCTGGCGCTGGCGGTGCTGGGTGGGCTGGGCCTGGCTGAGGTGCTCAGGCGGCTGTCCTCGCGCGCTGGCCGGCGCAACCTCTGGGTTGGCGTGCTGGCCGTGGTCGTGGCGGCCGCGAACCTGCTGTACGTGAATTGGGGCAACGATTGGCCGGAGAGCTTCACACCTTTCATCAGCCTGCCACCTGGCCTGGCCGCGACGCTCACGCGTGACCAGCAGCGCGAGCCAATGCGCTTCGCCGTGGATCGGGAGGGGCTGTTTCCGCCGAATGAGGCTTTCCTGCTGGGATTGCAGACCATGAACGGGGACATCGACTTCATCCCCCAGCGCACGGATGAGCTGATGCAGCAGGTGGATTCGTGGCGGCAGATGCAGCTCTTCAACGTGCGCTGGCTGCTCACCAGCCACAACGTGCAGAGCCCCGGGTTCGCGGCTGTGCCCACGGGGCCCGGCGCGCCCATCCTGTACCGCATGAAGTACCCCCTGCCGCGCGCTTACGTGGTGTGGTCCGCACGGCAGGCCGGCAGCCCGGCCGCTGCGCTGGCTCAGGTGAAGGACAGCGCCTTTGACCCTGGCACCACAGTGGTGCTGGAGGCGCCGCTCGCGCGCCCGCTGGCGGTTCCGGCGGATACCAGCCAGTCCATCAAGGTGGCATCGCCTAATCCACAGGAGGTGGACATTCGAGCCGCCACGCGCGCGGCCGGCTTCCTGGTGCTGAGCTATGCCTACTATCCTGGCTGGCTGGCAACCATCGATGGTCAGCCAGCCAGCCTCATGCGGGCCAACTTCGCCTTCGAAGGGCTGCCCCTGCCGGCCGGCCAGCACCTCGTGCAGCTGCTGTACCGGCCGCGCTCGTTTGCGCTCGGCGCCGCCATTTCGCTGGGGAGCGTGGTGCTGCTGCTGAGTTGGCTGGTGTTGGAGGCGCGGCGCCGAGCATCGGGAGCGGCTGACTACGCGCTGCTTGAATTTGAGGCTGACGCGACGTAGATGACGTTCAGCCCCAGCTCAAAGCGCACCCGCCGGCGGAGCTGAAAGCCAGCCTCAGCCAGCAGCGTCTGCACCTCACGCGGCCACAAGCCCGGCCGCTCTCCGCGGACGACGTGGCGGTGCTGCGCCTCATCCGCGTGGCCAATGGCCCGATGGATCAAGACCCCGACGAGCGGATCAATCATCGTCACCAGCAGGCGGCCGTGGGGAACCAGAACGCGGCGGCACTCAGCCAGGCAGGCTTCCCGTTCCACGATGTGGTTGAGGCAGGCGAGAAGTGCCACGGTGCCGAAGGTGCTTGAACGAAAGGGGAGCGCGGGTGCATCGGCCACCGTATCGACACCTGCCCAGGCGGTGAAATCCGTCCCCAGGCCATCACCCCCCGCCAACCGGTAGTGCCGCGCCAGGTCGTTGCGGCCGCAGCCCACATCCAGCAGGCGGCCCGCCACCCAGGGGAGGCAGGCCTGCCAGCGCCAGGCATTGACGCGCCGCAGCAGCTCAGCGCCCGAGGCCTCACGCAGCCGGCCCGCGCTGCTCACGCCAGAAAGCGCCAGCGCAGCATGGTCAACAGCGCTTGCAGGCCGTCGCGCCAGGTGATCTTCTTGCCCTCGTCGCGCGTGCGCGGCGCGTAGCCAATGGGCACCTCCACGATGATTTCGCCGCGCCGCAGCAGCTTGGCGGTGACCTCGGGCTCGAATTCGAAACGCTCGGCGGTGAGCGGCGTCGCCAGAATCACCTCGGTACGGAACATCTTGTAGGCCGTTTCCATATCCGTGAGCCGGCAGCCGAACAGCACGTTGAAGGCGAGGGTCACGGCGCGGTTCACCAGGCGCGTGGTACGGCGGATGTTGGCCGGCGAGCCCTTGAAGCGCGATCCGTAGACCACGCTGGCTCCTCGGCGGATCGGTGCCAGCATGCGGTGGTACTCCTCCGGATCCAACTCCAGGTCGGCATCCTGGATCACCACCACGTCGCCCTGCACATGCCGCAGCCCCTCGCGCACGGCGGCGCCCTTGCCGCTGTTCACCGGCAGGTGGATCACCTGCACGTTGCTGCCACGAGGCCCATCCAGCAGGCCGGCGGTGCCATCGGTCGAGCCGTCATCCACGATGATGATTTCCTTCTCGAGTTCGACGCTCTGGACCTTGTCGATAACTTCGCGAATGGTCCGCTGCTCGTTGTACACGGGGATGATCACCGAAAGCTTCATGCGGCTTTGGCAGCCTAACACGAATTCAACCGGCGAGCGGGCGCTGCAGCCGGTGCACCCAGCTGCTGGCCCCGTCCGCCAACGGCATCCGCTGCCCGCTGCTGAGCTGATACAGTCCCACTTCGATGGCGCGTGCGCCGGGCGGGATCACCATCGGGTGGCGATCGACTACCACCTGGCCCGGCCGCCAGGCGGTGGTGGGCCAGTCGCCGCCGGCGGGTTGCGCATCGTGCTGCGCAACCAGGTGGCCGCCGGCGTCCAGCGCGTGCACGAAAATGGTTTCATCCGCTGCCAGTGGCCGCGCATCCCGCCACGTTAAGGTCACGGCCTGCGCATCGATGCTGAACCCAGTGAGCTGCAGGGCCCCAAAGTCGGCCAGCGTCGCGCCCGGCTGTGGCGTTGCGCTCACCACGCGGAAGAGTGCCGATGCGTGGCCCGGCTCCCGTGTCAAGCTGGGGCGGTAGGAGTACAGGCCGACGTCAAGCCGGTACAGCCCGCTGGGCGCTGTCGCCGGCACTGTGACCTGGTGCACGTCCCGCAAAAGATCGCCCGCTTGCCAGGTGGCCGTGGGGTTCGTGCTGTCCCAGCGGCTGTGGTCGGGGTGGAGTACCGTGGGCTGCCCATCGGCCACGAGGGTGTTGCGGTTCGTCCGATCAATGACGGCGTGCAGCCACACGGTGTAGCTGGCGTGGGGTGAGCGGATGACGCGCCAGGTGAGGACGGCCGGGAAGGTTTGCCCCGGTACGACCTGATCCGGCAGTTGGATGCCCGCCAGCGTGATGTCGGCGTCGATAGCGGTAGCTTTTCCGCTCGCCTGGGCCCCAGGCGCGGTGGGGATGGCCGTCCCAGCGGCGATCAGCACCGCCAGTGCTCCCAGGAGCAGCCGCTGGTGGTGGCGCACCAGCGCCAGCAGCGCCACCGCGGCAAAGGGCAGCATCAGCAGGTACATCATCAACGTGATGCGCATGCCGTAAGCCAGCAGCCCGAACGCCAGGTTTGCTCCCAGCTGGGTGAGGATGAAGGCGACGAGCACAGCCCTACCGGCCGGGAACGGCTTGCGGCGTGACAGCGCCAGCGCGGCCAGCCAGAGCGGCCACAGCAGGAAGAGGCCCAGGTCCGTGGTCAGCCCCAACCAGGACCACGTCTCGGGCAGCCCCAGCACGGGCAGCGACCCCGGCTCGAAGCGCCGCCGAACCACCTCCAGCAGCAGCGCCGGCGCAGCCAGCAACCGCGTGGCGGCGCCAGGGCCCGCCGCCACGGCTGCTGGCAGCTGGTGCTTGAGAGTGAGGTCTACCAGGCCGGCCGCTGGCAGCCACACCAGCTGGCCGGAGGCGAACCAGTTGCGCGCCAGGATGATGGCCAGCGCCGCCACGGCCGCCAGCGCGAAGGGCAGCAGTGCGCGGCGCCGCCAGAGCAGCAGCCCCAGCGCGGCGAGTCCCACGAAGGCCAGCGCCGTTGCGCGGGCATCGGCGGCCAAGCCCAGCAGTAAGCCCGCGCCCACGGCGAGCCAGGCCGACCGCAAGCGAAGCGTGCGCACGTACAGCAGCAGGCCGCCAACCAGCAGCGGGTAGGCCAGGTTTTCCGTGAGCAGAACGTCTGCGTACTGCAGCAGGTACTTTTGCGCAAACCACAGGTACAGCAGCCCCGTCACCGCCGCCGGGCCGCTGCCGAAC
>JBOGTU010000091.1:0-25847 GCA_050695655.1 Chloroflexota bacterium
GAAGGTGCCAAAGACCTTTGTGTTACCACTACACCACTCGCCATCGTGGCGGACAGGCAGAGCGTAGCATGCGCCTTTTCGAGGTGCGGCGCGGCGCATGATCCCTTCTCGATGAGATCCAAGGAGCGGCCGCCAGCGGGCTGGATCTGCAGCGCCCGCTGAGCGAGTCCCAGGCGGTGCTCCACTTGCGCGCGCTCAATCTGTGAGCCGCAGCGACGTCGCGGCGCTGACGAAGTGCCCGACGGTGGCGCCGGTGCTCGCGGCCAGAGCTTGCGCGCTGGCTTCGTCGGCCGCCAGGGCGAAGAGGCTGGGGCCGGAACCGGACAGCAGCACGTTCTGGGCTCCGGCGGCCACCAGCGCCTGGCGCGCCAGGCCAATGCGCGGCTCGAGCCGTTCGGCTGGTCCCTCCAGGCTGTTCAGCAGGGGCGGCAGGGGCCATCGCACGCTCGCGTCCGGTTCGTCGGGGTGATGGGCGGCCGATCGCGAAGGCAGATCGCGCGCCACCACGGATGATGGAGCGCTGCCTGCCGCGGCCTCAATCAGGCTGGCCACGTACTGGCGCGTCAGGCTGCCATTGCGATGCTCTGCCGGCGCGAGCGCACCGAACACCCGACTGGTAGAGAGCGGGACGCCCGGATTCAGCAGCACCAGCCAGCGCTCTCCTAGGGCGGGCAGCGGGGTCAGCCGCTCGCCGCGACCCTCGGCCAGGGCCGTACCACTCAGCAGGAAGAAGGGCACGTCTGAGCCCAGGCTGGCCGCGGCCACGAGCAGTTCGTCCGGCGTGAGACGAAGGTCATACACGGCATTCATGAGACGCAGCGCGGCCGCGGCGTCGCTGCTGCCGCCCCCCAGCCCAGCGGCCACGGGAATGCGCTTGCGGAGGCGGAACGCGCCGCCCTGGCCCAGCAGCTGCGCGGCACGCAGCACCAGGTTGTCCGGCCCGCCCAGCTCCGGCATGTCGCAGGCGAGCGTGAGCCGGGGCGCCGGCTCCAGCAGCAGCTCATCGGCCAGGCTCACCGTTTGCATGATGGAGATCAACTCGTGATAGCCACTGGCCTGCTTGCCGAGCACTTCCAGCGTGAGGTTAACCTTGGCGTAGGCGCACGCGCGCAGCCCGCTCATGAGCTCCGGCCGCCGCGCCGAGAGCCGCTGCGCCAGCCCCTCCTGGCCACGGGCCAATCGGCACGGAGCGCGGCGCACCCACGAGCATGATCCACGCTGACCATGATCGCAGAGGCGCCCCCATTCCCGACACACAGCCGGCTATGCTTCCTGCCGAACGCGGCATGGCGCGAGACGACGGCTTGGATGTACTGACGTATCTGCAGATCGAGATGCCCGCGCCAGAGGGCTTGCACACGGAGGCGATCGAGGCCGCGCTCGCCAACGCCGTGCGGCTGGTCGAGGGCCGGCGCAAGGGCGCGACCGCGCCGCTGGCATCCATCATCGAGGTGAGCCTGCTGCTCACGGATGACGCCACCGTGCATCGGTTGAACCGCGACTATCGCCACATCGATGCCACCACCGATGTGCTGTCGTTCCCCCAGTTCGAGGGCACCGAGCCCTTCGTGCAGCCGCCGGGCGA
This sequence comes from Chloroflexota bacterium, assembly GCA_050695655.1. GTDB lineage: Bacteria > Chloroflexota > JAJPGV01 > JAJPGV01 > JAJPGV01 > DATKQD01. The sequence goes on from JBOGTU010000091.1 coordinate 1,586, forward strand.
GGCCGCGAACCTGGGCGACATCGTCGTTTCCCTGGATACGGCGCGGCGTCAGGCCGGCGAGCAGCACCACTCCCTCACGCGGGAGGTGGCCCACCTTACCGTTCACGGGGCGCTGCACCTGCTGGGTTACGACCATCAGACCGACGCCGAAGAGGCCGAGATGAACGAGCTTGAGGCAATGGCTCTGGCAACCCCAGCACCAGCGTTGGCGGAGGAGATGAGGGAAGGCCTGTGAACGAGGCTGTGCCTCGCTGAATTGTTGCTGGTGACGGTTGAGAGTCCGCCACGATCGAGGGACTGGGCTTTGCTGACACAGATCCACACTGTCGCGGCGGCGGCCGGCCCAGCCATCGCGATATCCTCTGGGGCGTGAGTCTCCGCGAGCCGTACGAGGGTATCAGCCCTACAGCTATCGCAGGCGATGCGGAGCACAAGGCGATGACCATCACCTGGAGCGACGGCCACCAGAGCCGGCTCACCTATGAATGGCTGCGCTGGAACTGTCCCTGCGCGCAATGCGCGGGCGAGGGCGATGCGCCAGGGTCGCTGCAATTCACGAGCGAGCTGCAACCGGAGCAGACCACGCTGCAAGACCTGGAGATGGTGGGCAGCTACGGCATGACGCCGGTGTGGGCCGATGGGCACCATACAGGCATTTACACCTTCCGCAACTTGCGCAGCAGGTGCCCCTGCCCCGCCTGTGAATCCGCGCGTCGGCCGGCGCCGGGCAGCACCCAATAGGCGGCCTCCTCGCTCCGCTGGGCGCAGGACTGCTGGCGGCGGCCGTTGCCTGGGGCGCGGGCCGCTGGCTCCCGAGCTCGCTCTCCTCGAAATTCAGTGACCACCGCTGGTGGCTCTACGTGCCGCTGCTGCTGGCACTGGCGTACGCGGTGGGGCAAACCGTGCTGGGATCGCTCAAATACGAGGCGCTGCTCTCGCGCCAGCCGGACCTCGCCGCCATGGACCAGGCCGTGTGGGCCACGCTCAAGGGCGTACCGCTGCACACCACCGTGTACGACTTTCCCGAGAACTACCTCGGCTTTCAAGTCGCGCCGATTCTGGTGCTGCTGGCTCCGCTCGATCTGCTGTTTCACGATGCGCGTGTGCTCATTGGCGTGCAGTCCGTGGCGCTGGGCGCGGCCATACTGCCGGTTGGCTGGTGGGCCCGCAAGCGCCTGGGCAATGGACTCGCGGCGGCCGCAATCGCGGCCGCGTGCCTGCTGAGCCCGGTCTTCTCCTGGGGGGCCGAGTACCCCTTCTACCAGCTCACGCTGGCACCCCTGTTCCTGGGCCTGGCCTTCTTCTTCCAGCTGGAGCGCAAGTGGCGCTGGTTCTGGCTCTGCCTGCTGCTGGCGCTGGCCGTCAAGGATGAAATCGGCTTCGTGGCCGCCGCCATGGGTGTGTACGCCGTGCTGGCGCAGCGTGAGCGCAAGCAGGGCGCCGGCATCATCGCGGCTGGCCTGGGTTGGGTGGCCTTCAGCCTGGGGTTCGTGCTGCCCTGGTTCGACCGCGGGGCCAAGCCCTATTTCGCGTGGTCGTTCAGCTACCTGGGCACTACCCCGAGCAGCATCGCGCTGAACGCGCTGCTGCACCCTGCGCTGGTGGCGAGCCATATCTTCACTGGCCCCAAGCTCTTCTTCGCGCTGTTCCTCATCGCTACCTTTGGCTTGCTGCCGCTGCTCGGCTGGCGCACAGCGCTCATTGCACTGCCTACCCTCGGCTATCTCATCCTGGGCGACAAGCCTGAGCGTTACGACATTCACTACTTCTATGCCCTGCCTATGGTGCCCTTCCTCGCCTTCGCGGCCATCGAGGGCCTGGCGCGCCTACGGCGCTGGGTGCCGCCACGGGCGTCCGCACTGTTCCTGCTCGTCGCGGCGGGCGGCGCCTATTATGTTAATGGCGCAGGCCCCGGCACGCACGACTTTGGTCTCAGCGGCTACACCTACACGCCCCACGCCGCGCGCACCCAAGCCATGCTGCACGACATTCCACCCGCCGCCAGCGTGTCCGCCACGCCCAATCTGCTGCCGCACGTCGCCCGGCGCTGGGTGCTGCACCTCTTCCCCGAGGTTCTCGTGCCTACGGACGTCATCGCCATCGACTTCAAGGGCTGGGATGGCTGGCATGGCTATCCGGCCAACTTCAACGATTACGATCAGGCCTTGCGTCGGGTGCTGCAGAATCCCGCCTATGCCGGCTTCTACCAGGGCGATGGCCTGGCTCTGCTGCGGCGCGACCGTCGCCTGCCACCGCCCCAGCACACCACCACGGCCATGCTGGGCAGCCAGATCGCGCTCACCGGCTGGTCGGGTCCCGCGCAACTGCGAGCGGGGCACAGCGCCACCTTCCATCTCTACTGGCGCGCGCTCACGCATCTCCAGCGGCCCTACACCGTGTTCCTGCACCTCGGCACCCCCAGCAACGACAAGCTGGCGCAACGGGACAGCTGGCCCTGGGACAGCTGGTTCCCTACGTCCGAGTGGGCCGTGGGTGAGCAAGTGGACGATCCGCAAACCCTCACCCTGCCCGCCAGCCTGCCCGCGGGAACGTACCGGCTCACGGTGGGCATGTATTCGCTGGACCATGGCGCCGCCGTGCCGCTGAAAACGGCCGATGGCCAATCTGGCGTGGTGCTGGCGCCGCTTACCGTGCAGGCAGCGGCGACATGAGGCTGCGGCTACCCGCGGCGCTGGCAACCACAGCCACCGGCGAAAGCGACCCCATCGCCTTCTACCGGCGGCCCCTGGTTGGGCAGCTGTACCGGCGGCGCATTGAAATGGGGCTGAACCTCATCCTCCCGCTCGCAGCCGGGACGCGGGTGCTCGAAGTTGGCTACGGGGCCGGCGTGGTGCTCTTCAACCTCGCCGGGCCGGGGCGAGAGCTGCACGGCATCGATCTCGACGCGGATGCCGGCGCGGTGCGGCAGCGGCTCGGCTCGTTGGGCGTTCGCGCGGCGCTCACCCGCGGTTCAGTCGTGAATATGCGGGGCCTGTATCACGCGAACTGGTTCGACCTAGTGGTCTGCTTCTCGGTATTCGAGCACCTGGCCGACCCGCGCCCCGCGCTCGATGAGATCGCTCGCGTTCTCAAGCCGGGCGGCACCGCCATCATCGGCATGCCCGCGGTGAACCCGGCCATGTCTCGCGCCTTCAGCGCCATCGGCTTTCAGGGCATCGATCGCTTCCACGTTACCGCGCCGCGGGTGGTATGGCGGCTGCTGCGACAGCGCAGCCGGGTAGCGCGCCACACTCTGCCCGCCGGAGCGCCCTTCCCGCTGGCGTTGTACACCGTCTTTGAGGTTCACTTCTGAAATTTCGCGCTGCCCAGAAGGCCTGCCGGCCTGCAACGCCCTTCAGACCAAGCTCGCGCTCCAGCGCAGGGGGTTTCCCCCCAGGCCACAGCGGGCAGTCAGGGGATAGCACCGTTCCCTCGCGCCGGGAGAACGCCTAGCCTGGGAACTGAGCCTGAGCAGGTGGCAGCCTAGCGGTCGTCGCGGTGCGCCAGCGAACTGCGCAGGCAATAAGGCGCAAGCCCCCGGCGGGGGCGCGAATCAAAACGGAGGCAATGATGGCTGCTGCGGTGACGGTGGACTGGCGCGAGCGTGTGGTTTCTGCCTGGCGGCAGCAGGGCTTGGCGACCAGGTTGCGGGAATTATTGGATGTTGAGGTAGGCCCGGAGACTGTTCAGCTCGCGGGCGATGGGTCGACCCTGCTGCTCGAAGGCGTGGCATTTACCCTGCACGCCCAAACGCGCGCATTGGAAGCTACGGCGCCCTGCCCCCGCTGCCACAAGTCGAAACCGGCGACCGCCATCGAGACCATGTCCGATGTGGGCCAGGTGCTGGATTCGCTGTGCCGCGACTGCGATTTCCTGGTGCGTTCCGGGGTGGCGGTTTCAGGCTCGCAGGCAACCAGCGCCGCTTGAGCTGGCGCTGGCTGGACCTCTACCTGACCGCCCCCCTGGCTGTGGCGGGCGCGCTGGGCGGCGCCTTCGTGGCTCAGGCGCTCTGCGTAGCGTTTTTTAGGATGGCCTGAGCCGCTCCGGCAGCGCCGGGCGCAGTCGTCAGAGCGCTGACGGCTGTGCCCGGCAACCTTCGCCCTCAGGCGCTGACTGCCTCCGGAGCAGATCCGCTCACTCGCGTCCCGCACGACGGGCACACGTTCCAGCCAGCGAGCATGGCCTCCCCGCACGTTCGGCAGTACACGGATTCGCGCTGCAGATCGCGTGCGCAGTTGGGGCAGGCCTTCCAGGCAGGCAGCACGTCGCCGCCGCAACCGGGGCAGGTGCTGGGCCGCGTGGGCAGCGGGGCATCCTCAGCTCGCCACCAGTGGTAGAAGGCGTAGCCGGCAAGGGCCAGCAGTGCCAGCGGAACAATGGAGTACAGCGCGCCGATCACGCGGTTCAGCCCGCCGAAGCCGGACGTGCCCGGCAAAAAAGCGATGGCCACAAGGGCTGCGCCAATCAACACCACCCACTCGGTGGTACTGAGGCGGCGATGGTGAGGCATAGTTCCTACTCCTCTTTGCTCAGTTGCCGGGGAGGCCGCTACCGAAGGGCGGCAGGCCCGGTTGGGTTTGGGTGGGCGCGCTGGCGCGGGCCGTGCTGTCCGCCTGGCCAGCGAAACCGCCCCGCTTGAACGGTGGTTGGCCAGCGAATGCGCCGCCGGGGATGCGTGGCCCGCCGGGGTTGATGGACCCGCGCCGATTGAAAGCCGTGGCCGGTGCCGGCTTGGCGACCTGCGCCACACCCGGCCCTACCCGCAATACCCGTGTGGCCACGGCACTGGGCGGGAAGAACGTTTGCAGCACCAGGAAGCCCGCCAGCGCCACAACGCTGCCCAGACCCAGGCGCTTCCAGCGCTCAGAATGCGCGGCCACGCGGCACCTCCCATTGGGTTGTGTGTGCACCCCTCTGCCGGGGCGGTGGGTCAGGATTCAACTCGGTGCGACTTCCTGGGCGATACAGAACCATTGGCACGTCTCCTCTGCTGAAACAGGCTGATGTGGCAATGCTGGCGCCAGCCCCTGAGCGGCTGGTGAAGCACTCGTGAGAAAGCGGTTAGACCTGCCGCCGGGCGAGGCTGTCAGTGTGCGACAGGTGGGTCCGGCGCCAGCGGCAGCCGGATCGTGAAGGTGCTGCCCTGGCCCAACACGCTGGCCGCTTCCACACTCCCGCCGTGCTGCTGTGCGATCGCCTTCACAATCGCCAAGCCCAGGCCAGCGTTGCCGTGCCCGCGAGAACGAGCCGCGTCCACGCGGTAGAAGCGGTCGAAGATGTGGCCGAGGTGTTCCGGGGCCATGCCCTCGCCGTTGTCCGCAACGCGCAGCTCCGCCCAGCCTTCCAGCCGAGCCAGCGCAACGCCAATCACGCCGCCTCCATCCGTATGCTCGATGGCGTTGGAGACGAGGTTGCTGAGCATGCGCTCCAGGCTGTCGCGGTCGCCCCGCACCGGCAGCTCCAGCCCGCCGCGGTGAACGCTGAGCTGGCGCCCGGCCGCCAGCAGCTCCATGCTCTCGACCGTCTCCTCCGCCAGCTGGCCCAGGTCCAGCACTTCCGGGCTGCAGGGTGCATCAGGCTCGGCATCCAGCCGCGTGAGCGCCAGCAAGTCTCCCACCAGGCGGCTCATGCGGTCGATCTCGCGGCGCATGCGCGGGCCCACGTGCGGCAGCGCGGCCGGTCCAGGCGGCTTCAGCAGCAGGTCAACGTAGCCAGAGAGGGCTGTCAGCGGGGAGCGCAGCTCGTGCGAGGCATCGCCCACAAAGCGCTGGAGCTGAGCCTGGCTCAGCCGCTGCGTACGCATGCTGCCCTCGATGCGATCCAGCAGTTGATTGAATGCTTGCGCCAGCCCACGCAGCTCATCGGCCGGGCCCGGCAACGCTACCCGCTGCTCCAGCAGATCGGGTGAGATGCGCGCCACGGCAGCGGTCAAGCTGCGCAGAGGCCGCAGCGCCAGGCGCGCCAGCGGGCGCCCCAGCGCCAGCGCTGCCGCGAACAGCCCCAGCAGCCCCAGAATCAACGCCATCCGAAAGGAGCGCAGCAGCTGATCCACTTCAGACGTCGGGGTCGCCAGCTGTGCCACGGCCTCGATGCGCGAAGGGCTGCCCAGCGGCTGCTCAAAGATCACAAAGCCGCCGTAGGCCGTCTCCACGGTGGCCGGCCCTACCGGCTGGCCCGAGCTGAGCGCGGCATGGAACATGTTGGGCGCGAGGTTCGTTTGGTACGCCCCAGTGCCACTTGTTGGCGGAAGCACGGGATCGCCCCGCGGCGAGAGAATGGTCGTGCTCACTCCTCCCGAGTCCTTCCGCGCCACCCTGGACGCAACCACGCCCACTGAGACTGGCAGCCGCAGTGGACCTTTAGGCGCCACTGGCCCCGCCCTGCTTACCAGGAAGCGAGGAAAGTCGCGCGGGGCAGGCAGCGGTTTGGGCGGGCCAAAGGGCGACTGCAGGGCGGTGGCGCGGGCCACCACGCGATACGACATCTGCGAGGCGGCGAAGTCCCACAGCTGATGATCGAGGTACAGGCCCAGCAGGCCAAACAGCACCGCCATAACGGCGGTGTAGAAGAAGGTCAGCCGCCAGTGCAGCGCACCGAAGCGGCGCCACCAGCGCCCGCGTGGCCCCGCACCGCCGCGCCAGCCTCTGCCCGCCGCCGGGTCAGGAACGGCAGACGAAGCCAATGCTGCGCACGGCCTGGATCAGGTTGGGCGGGCCCAGCTTCTGTCGCAGGTAGTGCACGTACACATCCACCACATTGGACTCGCCTTCGAACTCGCAACCCCACACGCGATCCAGCAGTGTGTCGCGCGAGAGCACTCGCCCGGCATTGGCTACCAGCACGGCCAGAAGGTCGAACTCGCGCGCGGTCAGCTGCAACGCGCGCCCATCGCGCGAGGCCAGCCGGCTGGGCCGGTCCAGTACCACGCCGCTGTGGCTCACCACGTCATCCTCCGCTCCGGCCGAGGTGCGCCTGAGCAGCGCCTTCACCCGCGCCAGCAGCTCCTCGTAGGCGAAAGGCTTCACCAGGTAGTCGTCCGCGCCAGCGTTCAGCCCCTCCACACGATCGACCACGCGGTCGCGCGCGGTGAGCATGATGATCGGCAGGTGGGCCGTGCGGTAGCGGCTGCGGATACGCTGGCACAGCTCCACGCCATCCAGCAGCGGCAGCATGACATCCAGAATCAGCAAATCAGGCGGATCGGCCTCCACGAGCGCCAACCCCTGGAGCCCGGTGGTCCCCACTTGCACCTGAAAGCCCTCGTATTGCAGGCCCAGTCGCAGGAAGTCGACCACGTTCTCCTCGTCGTCCACCACGAGAATGCGCCTCGACACAGCGGCCTAACGCTAACGCCACTTTGTGAGAGAACCCTGAGAGTGCCGGCCGGCGTCCAGGGCCAGCCTCTCAGTTGAGGAGGCTGGCCCCTGACACGAGCTCAGGCTGACGTGTAGACGCTCACCCAATCCACCAGCACGTGGCCGGCCGCGGAAGCGCCGGGGGCGGTGCCACTGGTGTTGGTTTCGGTTTGCAGCACCCAGTGCATGGGGCTGCTCGGGATGCGCGAGGTGGACGTCCCCAGCAAGCGCCCATCGAGGAAAAAGCGCACGGAGCCGGGTGTCCATTCGGTGACGGCTGTGTGCCAGCCGGTGTAGCTGGCGCCTGTGCAGTAGGCGTCCTGATCGCCACCGGAGGACGCGTACAGGTGGTGCATGTAGGCGCACATGGTGCCGCTGAGGTTGCCTTCGGGAAAGTCGATCTCGCCGGCGCCGGGCCAGTTCTCCGAATCGGGCCACAACAGCCAGGCCGTTTTATAGCCGGGGATCGCATCGGCGCGAAAGCGCACCGCGTAGCGTCCATAGCGCAGCCCGCCTTCGGCGCCCGTAGCGCCCGGAATCTTGGGCTCCGGCGCACTCACCATGTGCACGCCATTGGCCGTATGGATGTACATGTCCAGCAGGCCGTTGTGCTCGCTCAGCACCTGGCTGGGCATGTAGGTGCCGTTGCGGCTGGTGTCCTTCCAGCCGTCGGGGTAAGCCGACCACTTGCCCGCCACGGCCGAGGGGAAGCTGCCCAGCGGCACATCCGCGGTGAAGTCATCGGCAAACACCTGATGCCAGCCGGGAATGTCGCCTACCGGCATCGCCTGGCCCGATGGGCCGGCGGGGGCGCTGATGAGTGTGGATGGGATTGGTGCCGCTGGCGGCGGGGTTGCGGCCGGCGCGGCCGGCACAACGGTGAAGGGCGCCAGTCCACCTTGAGCGAACACCTGCTGGCCGGCGCCGTTGAGGGCTTTCACCGTCAGCGTGTAGTTGCCAGCCGCAACCGTACGAGGGACGGGCCAGCCGGTGTAGAAGTTGCGGGCCTGCCCGGCGCTCAGCCACTGGCCCGGCCACTGTTTGTTCCATACCTCGTGGCCGGCGGCGTTGGTAACGTCCTCATCCACCGTCACGCTTTGGGACGCGGCCAGGCGAATGCCGGCGGCCAGGTCGAGCATCGTGCCGGGCACTGCGCGCGTTGTGGACACGGTGGCGGATCCAGCAGGACTCTTCACCGCCGGCGCGGGTGGGACGACGCTGAACTGCCCTCCCGACCGCTGGGCATACACCTGGCCACCGGAGCTGTTGAACGCCTTCACCACCAGGTGATAGGCGCCAAGGGGCTGGTTGGCGGGAACCGGCCACCCCGTGCTGTAGGTTCGGGTTTGGCCGGCCCAAAACGGCTGGGCGTGCCACTGCTGCCGCCACACGGCCTGCCCGCCGGCGGTATCCACATCCACATCCACCGTCACACTCTGAGCCTTGCTCAGCTGCACTGAAAAGCCAAGGGCCTCGCGGCCACCCTGCCACACGCTGGTGGGGCTTACCCAAGCGCTGCTGCTGTCTGCCGCTGCCGGCAGCGCACTGACCAGCAGCAATCCTGCCGCCGCCAGCGCCACGAGCGTTTTCCGCAAGCGTCTACCTCCTGTTTTTGCTCGCGGAGAGCTAACAACGCCATTGCTGGACTCACCTAGGACCCTGAACCCGATGGGCTATACGCGGGGGGGCGGCCCCTCGAAGTGACGGCTGAGTATTACATCGCGCGGGGCGCGCCGGGCGGAATGCTGCACTCTACCGAGACGAGGTGCTGCTGAGCCAGGTCGAATAGGACATCCAGCTCATCGGTGTCACTGAGTTCCTGATCGGCGAGCAAAGCCCAGCACAGCATGTGGATCACCAGCTGACGCGGGCTTTGCTCGGCCATCCAGCGCTGCAGCCGCCGTGACGGCCAGCCCAGCGGCCAGGTGATGCCATAACGGGTTTCCCGTGGCGCGCCCCCTTCACATTCCATGGGCGCCGCCAACAGAAATCCACACTCCACTATGATAATCAACCTGTAACTTTCACGGGGTGATGGTTACTTGCGTGCCGCCGCCGCTAAGGGCCAGGCGCTGGCCCGTGCCCAGGTCGTACAGGCCAACGGCCAGGTGCGCACCGGGCGGAATGACCAGCGCAACCGCGTCTGCCACGGATTCGCCCGGCCGCCATAGCGACGTAGGGAAGCGGCCTTCCACGGGCTGGGTGTCGTGCTGGGCAACCAGCGTGCCTGAGGGCGCCAGCGCATGCACGAAGACGGTGTAGTTCACGCTGGTGCGCCGCAGGCACGTCCAGTACAGGGTGAGCTGGCCGGCGGAGAGGGTGTAGCCGTCTAAGCGCAGCGCGCCGCCGAATGTCGCACTGAGCACGTGCGCGGGTACCGTGGGCGCCGCGGGCTGCCCGCCGGCCAGTGGCCCCAGCCGGATTTCGGAGCCAGCCGCCGCCAGCGGCACGCGACTGCCGCCATGGTCGTACATGCCCGTGGCCCACCAGTAGGCCTGCCGCGGCGCGTTGGGCGGCAACACCGCTGGTACCAACTCCACAATACTGTCGCCTGCCCGCCACGATGACGCTGGCGCGGGCACGGCGTCCCGGTCGAACCACTGCTTGCCGGCGCTGTCCACCAGTTGATTGAATATCTGCGTGCTGGCCGGCACTGGCCGGCCGATCTGCCACATGGAGGCCAGCTGGCTCGGCAACGCGGCCGGCAACCCATGGGCCACCAGCGTGCTGCCGTTCCTCAGGGCCACGTGAGCCGGCAGCATCTCGAGGTCCTGCTCGATGCGCTGCTCCGCCGTGGGATCGAGCACATAGATGCGAAAGGTATTGCTGCCGGGCAGGGGAATGATGCGCCGCGGCACCTCGGCTGCCCTGAGTACCTCCGCCGCGGGCGTCGAATCGCCCAACGTCACATACACCGCGCGCGGCGCCCCAGGCAGAACGAGCCCCCGCGTCGCGTCTGTTTCCAGGTTAGGCTGGCCTTGCAGGAGATAGCGGGAGGTCTGCAGCTGATCGCGATCGGCCGTTGCCACCACGATGCGGTCCCCCGCGGCGAGTTCCGTGGCCTCACGAACGACCTGCTGCTGGTAGGCCAGGGGAACGCCGTAGGCCGTGCTCACATCGTGGCTTTGCAGGAAGCTCAGGAAGTAGCGAAAGCTCAGCAGCTGCACCAGCAGCAGCGCTGCGAGCCCCGCCGTCACCGCCGGGAGCGCCGCCGGCCAGCGCTGCACCAGCGCCTGCAGGCTCAGGCCACCCAGCAGGAACAGTCCCGGCAGCAGGAAGGCGAAGTAGTGGATCTCCACGCCCACGCTGTGGCGTACCGTGAGCCCAACAGGCAGCAGCACAAACAGCAGCAGCAGCGCGTAACGCCGATCGCGCCAGCGCGCCATGGCCAGCGGCAGCCCAGCAGCCACCGCGAGGCCAATAAGCAGCGGCAGCCAGCTGAAAACGGGCGTCGCCGCCCGATATGCCCCCGCTGCTGGGCCGGTCACATCGCTGTAGCCGCCGGAGCTGACCAGCACCCAAACCAGATAGAGAGAGCGAGCATCCCAGTGCGCCGTACCCCCCGCGGCCCCAAGCAGCGTATGCAGGAAGCGCGGCTGGCGCTGGAACTCGAACAGCAGGTAGGGCACGAAGGTGGCCGCGCCAGCCAGTGCTCCCAAAACCAGGCCCGGCAGCGCGGCCCGCCGCCCCCACAGCGCCCAGGCCAGCAGCACCACCGGCGCCAGGAGCGCCGTGGCCGGATGCAACTGCAGCAGCAGCAGCAGACAGAAAGCGCTGCCGAACCATGCTGCTTGCCAGCGCCAGCCGCGCAGCTTCGCTGGCCCACTTGCTCTGGATCGCCCGCTCGCCTCCCCGGCCCTGCCACGCCGCCCGATGGCCACAAAGAGGCAGCCCAGCAGGCAGATGGCGATCAGTGGCTCAACAAAGGTGCCGGCCAGCTTGCGCGAGAAGATGGTGGCGTAGGGATCGGCCGCGTAGAAGAGCGCGGCGGTTGTCCCCGCGACGCGCCCAAACACGCGCGTCCCAACCAGATAGGTGGCGAACACGGCCACGGCATCCAGCGCGGCCACCAGGCCAGCCAGCACGGCCGGATTGGTGGAGAAGTGCATGGGCGCGGCCAGCAGGTAAACGAACAGCGGCGGGTTGAACGGGCCCAGCGAGGTTTGGATGCTGGCCGCCGGCCACTTGCCGGCCAGCACATCACGCGCCAGGCCGGCAATGAGCGCCTCATCGGCCTTGAAATCGATCAGATCCAGACGGTACAGCCGGGTGTACAGCGCCACGAAGAGGATGCCACCCAGAGCCAGCAGCCGTTCGAGGCGGACGCGGCGGTCAACCAAGCCGGTACTGTTCTTGCTGCGTGGCCCGCATGCCCGCTGCGATGATAGCCTCAGCCATGCCCGCTTGTGCTCGCCCCGGCAGCCCCTGAGGGGCTCGTCGCCAACTGGGGCGGTACCTTGAGGCGCCCCCGGTTGGGGCCGAGCAACCTGCTATAACAGCCAAAGTACCATTCCAGCGTTTCCTCAAAACTCGACCATGGAGGACCATTCCGCATGGCTATGAAAGTCGGCATCAATGGTTTTGGCCGTATCGGCCGTCAGTCCTTCAAAGCGCTGTTGGAGCGCCATCCCGATGTGGAGATCGTGGCTATCAACGACCTGGTGGACACTGCCACCAACGCGCACCTGCTGAAGTACGACTCCACCTATGGGCGCTTCCCTGGCACGGTGGAGGCTCAGCCGGACGCGTTGATCGTGAATGGGCAGCGAATTCAGATCCTGGCCGAGCGCGATTGGACCAAGCTGGGGTGGGACAAGCTCGGTGTGGAGTTGGTGGTGGAATCCACCGGCTTTGGCACGGCCCGGGCCGACGCGGCCAAGCACCTGGAGGCAGGCGCCAGGAAGGTGCTGATCTCCGCGCCGGCCAAGGATGAGGACATCACCATCGTGCTGGGCGTGAATGACGAGAAGTACGACCCCGCGATTCACAACATCATCTCCAACGCGTCGTGCACCACCAACGGATTGGCACCGGTGGTGAAAGTGCTGCTGGATAACTTTGGCATCAAGCACGGCCTCATGAGCACGGTGCACTCCTACACCAACAGCCAGCGCACGCTGGACCTGGCCACCAAGGACTGGCGCGATGCGCGCGCGGCCGCCCTGAACATCGTGCCTGCCTCCACCGGCGCGGCCCGCGCAGTAGCCCTGGTGATTCCGGAGGTCAAAGGCAAGTTCGATGGCATCGCGTACCGCGTGCCCACGCCCACTGTCTCGATAGTGGACTTCGTGGTCGACCTGGAGAAGGATGTCACCAAGGACGAGATCCACCAGGCCATGCGCACCGCGGCGGAGGGTCGCATGAAGGGCATCCTCAGCTACATCGAGGATCCGGTCGTGTCCATGGATATGAAAGGCATCACCTTCTCCTCCGTCGTGGATGCGCTTTCGACGCAGGTTGTGGATGGCAACATGGCGCGCGTGGCCTCGTGGTACGACAACGAGTGGGGCTACTCGTGCCGCATCTCGGATGTGACCGCCATGATCGCCAAGGCGGGTGCGGGGCAAACCATGGCCGCCGCGGGGGCGCGCGCCTGATCCTTTCCCGGCGCGAGGTGGGTTGAGGCGGTGGTCAAACAGACTGTCCGGGACCTTGATGTCCAGGGCAAGCGGGTGCTGCTGCGTATGGACTTCAACGTCCCGCTCGATGGTGCCAGCATCCTGGATGACACGCGCATTCGGGCTGCGCTGCCCACGCTGCGGCTGCTGCTCCAGCGAGGGGCCCGTGTAGTGCTGGCATCGCACCTGGGCCGCCCCGACGGCAAGGTGCAGGAGAAGCTGCGGCTGCGGCCGGTGGCGGATCGCCTGGGCGGGCTGCTGGGCGCCGGCGTCGCCTGCACGCGCGACTGCGTGGGGCCAGAGGTCACCGCGGCGGTGGAGCGGCTGGCTCCAGGGCAGGCGCTGATGCTGGAGAATGTGCGCTTCCACCCCGAAGAGGAGCAGAACGACCCTGCCTTTGCGCGGCAGCTCGCCTCGCTGGCGGACGTGTACGTGAACGATGCCTTTGGCACCGCGCATCGCGCCCACGCTTCCACGGAGGGCGTGGCGCACTTGCTGCCGGCTGTGGCGGGCCTCCTCATGGAGCGCGAGCTGGAGGTGCTGGGCAAGGCACTCAACGACCCTGTGCACCCATTTGTGGCCATCATCGGCGGCGCCAAGATCTCGGACAAGATCGGCGTCATCGCACACCTCCTCACCAAGGTCGATGCATTGCTGATCGGCGGCGGCATGGCCAATACTTTTCTGGTGGCAATTGGCTGCGACGTGGCCGCGTCGCTCGTGGAAGCCGACAGAGTGCCTCGGGCCCGGGAGCTCATTCGCGAGGCAGCTGAGGCCAACGTGCGGCTGTTGCTGCCTTCGGACGCGGTGGTTGCCGCCGCGTTCGAGAACACCGCCGAACGCAAGAGCGTGCCCGTGAAGCAGACGCCAGCCGGCTGGCGCATCATGGATGTTGGCCCGCAAACGGTGCAGCAGTACGCCGAAGTTATTGGCGCGGCAGGTACCGTAGTGTGGAATGGCCCCATGGGCGTGTACGAAATGAGCAACTTCGCCACCGGCACGCTGGGCGTGGCCCAGGCAGTGGCCAGCTCCAAAGCCATCACCATTATTGGTGGGGGCGACGTGGTGGCCGCGGTCGAGCAGGCCGGCCTGGCCGATCGCATCAGCCACATCTCCACCGGCGGCGGCGCCACGCTCGAGCTGCTGGAGGGCAAAACGCTCCCCGGTGTCGCCGCTCTGAACGACAAGTAGCCGAACTCGCGCCCGCCAGCCACTGGAGCACCATCAGGCGGGCAGCGTGCGGAGCGTTATAATCCGCCGGGCCAAATTTCAGAGTGGAATCGGCGACGGGCAGCATGGCACATCCCATGCGCTTTCCCGCCATAAGTCGGTAGGAGCAGCAGCATGCCCGTGATAGCGGTTGTGGGCGGCCACTGGGGCGACGAGGGCAAGGGCAAGCTGGTGGACTTCCTGTCCGAGCACGCCAGCCTGGTGGTGCGCGCCAACGGCGGCCGGAACACCGGCCACACCGTGGTGGTGGGCGAACGCGAATTCCACTTCCACCTGGTGCCATCGGGCATGCTGAACCCCAGTACCACCTGCGTCATTGGTCCCGGCGTGGTGATGGACCCGGTGAAGCTGGTGGAGGAGCTGGATGAGCTGGCCGGGCGCGGCGTCGTTACCACCAACCTCGTCATCAGCGACCGCGCCCACCTGGTGCTGCCGTACCACCTGGAGCTGGATCGCCTGAGCGAGGCCGAGCGAGGCGACGGGAAGATTGGCACCACCGGCAACGGCATCGCTCCCGCATACACCGATAAGTGGGCGCGCATCGGTTTGAGAGCAGTGGATTTGCTGGACTCGGAGACCTTTCGCCAGCGCTACACCGCCGCCGTGGGGCAGAAAAATCGCTTGCTGCGCAGCTATTACGGCGTGCCCACGGTTGCCGTTGAGCCCGACCTCTCACTCATCCTGGAAGCTGGCGAGCGCCTGCGCCCCTACATCGGCGACAGCAACGCGGTGATCCAGCGCGCCCTCAGGGAGGACGCTCTAGTGGTGCTGGAAGGCGGCCAGGCCACCCTGCTGGACGTTGATCATGGCACCTACCCCTTTGTCTCCACCTCGGCCAGCAGCGCCGGGCTGTGCCTGGGCGCCGGCATCCCACCCAATCGCGTGGGGCACGTGTACGGCGTGTTCAAGGCCTACACCACGCGCGTAGGCAGCGGCCCCTTTCCCAGCGAGGAAGTGGGTGACGTAGCGGATCACATCCGAGAGCGCGCGCACGAGTACGGCGTCACCACCGGGCGCCCACGGCGCATCGGCTGGTTCGACGCCGTGGCCGGGCGCTACTCTGTCGAGGTCAACGGCATCGACCGCATCTTCCTCAGCCGGACCGACATGCTGGACGACTGCCCCGCCGTGAAGCTCTGCACCGCCTACGAGCTGGATGGGCAGCGCATCACCCACTTCCCCACCAGCATCGCCGAACTGGATCGCTGCAAGCCGGTGTACGAGCAGATGCGCGGCTTTGGCCCCATCGGTGACCTGCGCAAATTCGGCGAGCTCGCCCCCGATGCACAAGCGTTTGTGCGCCGCCTGGAAGAGCTGCTGGGCGCGCCCATCACGCTCATTGGCACCGGCCCCGGCCGCGACCAGACCATCATCCGCGACGATCCCGTACCCAGCGCCGCGCTCGCTCGCTCGTAAGGCCTGTTCCTTCCCCCGACTGGGGAGACGGAGGGGTGAGGGCGTTCCCGCGACCAACAGCGACGTGGCGGATGGGGAGTGCGGGGTTACCAACCTCGTGCTTGAAATTCAACTGTGGACGCTCGCCCGCTGCACGGGTGTGCACTGGTATAATGCGGGCCTATTCCTCGGTAGCTCAACGGTAGAGCAGGCGGCTGTTAACCGCAAGGTTCGAGGTTCGAATCCTCGCCGAGGAGCCACTGGTCAGCCGCCAATGAGCGCGGCGGTCAGGAGTTACTCCAGATAGTCCTTCAGCTTGCGTGACCGTGTGGGGTGCCGCAGCTTGCGCAGGGCTTTCGCCTCAATCTGCCGGATGCGTTCGCGCGTAACCTTGAATTCGCGGCCTACCTCTTCCAAGGTTCGACTGCGGCCGCCATCGAGGCCAAACCGCAGCTGCAGCACCTTGCGCTCACGCACGCTGAGCGTATCGAGCACATCCTCTACCTGCTCCTTGAGCAGCTGGTGCGATGCGGCGTCCGCGGGGGCCAATGCACCGTGGTCCTCGATGAAGTCGCCCAGGTGGCTGTCCTCTTCCTCGCCCACCGGCGTTTCCAGTGACACGGGCTCCTGTGAGATCTTCTGGATCTCGCGCACCTTCTCGGGCGAGATGTCCAGCTCTGCGCCAATCTCGTCGGCGGTGGGCTCGCGGCCCAGCTCCTGCAGCAGCCGCCGCTGCGTGCGCACCAGCTTGTTGATGGTTTCCACCATGTGCACCGGAATGCGAATGGTGCGCGCCTGGTCCGCGATGGCGCGCGTAATCGCCTGGCGGATCCACCAGGTGGCGTAGGTGGAGAACTTGTAACCGCGGTGGTAGTCGAACTTCTCCACAGCCCGAATGAGGCCGATGTTGCCCTCCTGCACCAGGTCCAACAGGGACATGCCACGGCCGATGTACTTCTTGGCCACGCTCACCACCAGCCGCAGGTTGGCTTCCGTGAGCTGACGCCGCGCCTCGGCGCCATCGTCAATCACCGCCTGGTTCAATGCGTCGTTGCTGGGGCGCATCGCGAAATCAGCCGTCTCCATGCGCGTGGCCAGCCGCACTTCCTGCTCCGCGGTCAGCAGTGACACTTTGCCGATCTCGCGCAGGTACATGCGCACGGGATCGTCCACGCTCTCAGCTTCGGCATCGGCCAGGGCCTCCAATGCGGAGATGGGTTCGATCTCCACCTCTTCCAGCTTGGACTCGTCCCAATCCTCCGGTGCCCCTTCGTCGGAGTCGAGCTGCACCACTTTGATCCCGGCCGCGCTGATCTCGGCCTGAAAGTCTTCCAGCTCGTGCGCGTCGCGTTCGGCGAAGACCTGGTCCAGCTCCTCCTGGGTAATAACCTTGAGCTTGTGGCCTTTTGCGAGCAGGGCTTCCGGGGTGAGCGGGGTAGCCGTTACCTCCGGCTTCGGTGGCACGGCGGGCCGGGCTGGCTTGGGCGCAGGGCGCGCCCTGGTCGCGGCCATCCGGGTCAGGAGCGCGCCAGCACGGTGCGGCGGCCGAGCTCAAGTTTGGCCTGGTGCAACGCGGCCAGGTCGGTCAATGCAGCCGCCTCAACCTCCAGTTGGCGGGGCCCTTCCGCCTCCGACAGCAGCGCGGCGCGGGCAGCCTGCGAGCGCGCCGCGTTGCGCTCACGCAGGCGCTGGATGAGCCGCTGGAACTCAGTGGCGAGCGCCGCGGGCGGAATCTCGGGTTCGTTCAGGGCAAGCGTCCGCAAACCTTCCAGGTGCACTCTCAGGCCATCGGGGGCGGCGCTGAAATCCGGCGTGCTGTCGCTGGCCGCGTCGGGAGCCGCGCCGCGGAGGAAGTCCAGGATCTCGCGATTGACACTCTTGTCGATCTCTTCGGTCCCGAGATTGTTGCGCCAACAATCGGCAGCGTCAAGATAGCGCAGCGCGCGCATCACCAGGTAGTCCTCCACGTCCAGGCCCGCGCCCAGCGCCGAGGTAGGCAGCGCCGCGGGACCAGCCATGGCTGCCTGCGCCACGGGCTGGCGCTCCGTGCGGCGCAGGCGGCCGCGGACCGGCAGCGCCCGCGCCATAGCCAGCTGCAGGTCGCCCTCCCTCAACTGGCCCGGCCCGGCCAGCTTCACCAGTTGCTGCGTCATTTTGCCCAGGTAGTGGCTGCGCTCCACGGGGTCGGGTACTTTCGCCAGCTCCTGGCCCAGCTCGGCCACGGCATCGGCTTTGCCCCTCGCATCAGCCAGGTCATGCTGCTCCAAAATGCGCAGGAACTTGTACTCCAACAGCGGCAGCGCGCTCTCCACCAGCTGGTTCCAGAGCTCCAGGTCCTGGTGGATCACTTCGTCTGGATCCTGGCCCCGCGGCAAGCTCATCACTCGGATGTCCGCCTTGAGGCGCGTGCCCAGGCGAATCAGGCCATTCACTGAAGGCACCGGCACCGCCTCCTGGTCAAACGTCTGCTCGCCAATTTCCACGCCACGGCCCGCGGCGATGTCTCCGGCGGTGTCCGGGTCCAGCGCCAGGATCAGGTTGGTGGTGAGCTTCTTCACCTGCTCCACCTGCCGCTCGGTGAGGCTGGTGCCCATGGAGCACACCGCCGTGGTGACGCCGTGCTGGTGCGCCATAATGGCATCCATGTAGCCTTCCACGATGATGGCTCGATCGCGCACCCGGATCTCACTTTTGGCGCGGTCCAGCCCGTACAGGGTGACGCTCTTGTCGAACACCTCGCTCTGTGGCGAGTTGATGAATTTGGCGGACTTCGCATCGCCGCCCAGGTCGCGCCCGCCCAGGGCGATCACGTGCCCCGCGGCATCGCGAATGGGGAAGATGAGCCGGTTCCGGAAGCGATCATACGGGCTGCCGCGATCGCTCTCGTGCAGCACGCCTGCCGCCAACTGCTCCTCCACAGCGTAGCCCTGCGCCAGCAGGTGCGTGCGCAGCATGTCCCAGCTGTCCGGCGCGTAGCCGAGCTGAAAGTCCAGCACGGTCTGGTGGGTGAGGTGGCGCTTCTCCACATATGCCCGTGCCGCGGCACCCAGCTCGTTCCGCAGCAACTGGTTGTGAAACCACAGGCTGGCGGCCGCGTTGATCTCCAGCAGGCGGCGGCGCTGAGCCGTATCCTGCCGCGGGGCTGGCCGGTCCTCGAGTTGCACGCCGGTACGCTCAGCCAGCAGGCGCAGGGCCGCGCCGAAATCCAGGTTCTCAATGCGCATGATGAAGGCAAAGGCATCGCCTCCCGCGCCGCAGCCGAAGCATTTCCACCGTTCATCAACCGGCCACAGGCAGAAGGAGGGTGTCTTCTCGCTGTGAAAGGGGCAGCAAGCCCACCAGTTGCGGCCGGACTTCTTCAGCTCGGGGACGTAGCCTGACACCAGCTGAACAAGGTCCACCTTGCTCTTGACGAGCTCCACTGGGCTGCCCAGCGCCATACCCCGGAATTGTAACCCTGGCCAGAACAGATTTTCGCGCGCTGAGACGTTGGCTATCATGTGCCCACGCTGGCGAAGGTGCCAGCTCAGCTTTCGCGTGTTGAGGTGACGATTTCGATGGCTCCTACCCTGACCGTGGTGGGCACGGCGGCGCCCCGCGTGGACGGCCTGGCGAAGGTGACAGGCCAGGCAACTTATGGGGCCGACGTCACCTTTCCCGGCATGCTGTGGTGCCGCTTCACGCGCGCTGCCGTGCCCCACGCCCGCATTGTGCACGTGAACACCAGCCGGGCCAAGGCCATACCCGGCGTAGTGGCCGTGATCACCGCGGACGACATACCTGACCTGCTGTGGGGCCGCTGGATGAAGGACATGCCCGTGCTGGCGCGCGGCCGGGTGCGCTTCATCGGCGAGAAGATCGCCGCCGTCGCCGCGGAGGACCCGGAAACGGCGGAGGCTGCCGCGCTGGCAGTCGAAGTGGAGTACGAGGAACTGTCTCCCGTGTTTGACCCGCGCGAGGCCATGCGGCCCGGTGCGGTGCGCATTCACGACGACGTGTCCGCTTACGCGGATCATCCCGAGCCCGTGGCCGAGACACCCAACACCATGTCCCACATCAGCTGGCGCAAGGGCGACGTTGAAGCGGGGTTTCGTCAGGCGGACGTGATCTTCGAGCACGAGTTTGAAACTCAGCCAGTGCACCAGGGCCACCTGGAGCCGCACGCGTGCATTGCCCGAGTAGACGAGCACGGCCGCCTGCAGGTGTGGGATGCCAATAAGATGCCCTTTCGCCAGCAGAGCCAGCTGGCGCCGCTGATGGATATGCCGGTGGATGGCATCGACTTCCACGCCACCGCCATTGGCGGTGACTTCGGCGGCAAGGGCTCACTGATGGACGTACCGGCCGTGTGCTACCTGGCCAAGAAGACCGGCCGCCCCGTGAAGCAAGTCATGACCTATCTGGAGGAATTGCAGGCCGCCAATCCACGCCATTCCGGCTACATTCGCCTGAAAACCGGCCTCAAGCGCGATGGCACCATTGTGGCGCGGGAGGCTTCGGCCATCTGGGACTCCGGCGCGTATGGCGCCTTCAAGCCCATACCCACGGTGAACGTTGGCGGGTCATCGGCGCTGTGCGGCAGCTACGCCATCGCCAATGCCAGGGTGGACGCCGATTGCGTGTACACCAACTCCGTGCCCCGCGGCCACGTGCGGGCACCGGGCGAGCCGCAGGTGCGCTTCGCGGTGGAATCGCACATGGACATGATCGCGCACGAAATGGGGCTCGATCCGCTGGAGCTGCGCCTCAAGAACTGCCTGCACGATGGCGACACCGCCCTCATGGGCCACCCTCTGGAGGATGTACGCGAGGAGGAGACCATTCGCGCCTGCGCCCAGGCCGCCGGCTGGGGACAATCCAAAGCCGGCCAGTGGCACGGCCGTGGCCTGGCCGTGGCGGACCGGCACGTGGGCAGCGGCTTCGCCAACGTGCGGCTGGAGTTGCAGACCGATGGGCAAGCCGTGCTGTACACCAGTTTTCCGGACACTGGAACCGGCTCGCACACGGTGATGCGCCAGGTGTTGTGCGAAGAACTGGGCCTCCCGGCGGAGCAGGTGCACATCCGTACCGGCGGCACGCTGGAGAGCCCCACGGATAGCGGCGCGGGCGGCAGCCGCGTGACCCACGTGGGCGGCCAGGCCGCCCTGGGCGCGGCCCAGGCACTGGAGGCGGAGCTCGCGGCGCGCGGCCTTGCCCTGGGGCCGGTCCCGGCGCCTGTGAGCGTGGACTACAACTACCCTGGCTCCAACGCGCCTATCACCTGCTTCACGGCGCAGATCGCTGAGGTGGTGGTGGATCCGGAAAGCGGCCAGGTGGCGCTGGAGCGCATCGTGAGCGCGCACGACGTGGGCACCATCGTGCACCCCATCCTGCACCAGGGGCAAATTGAAGGCGGCATCGCCAGCGGCCTGGGCTTCGCCCTCACCGAGGACATGCAGATCAGCGAGGGCCGCGTGGGCGCGCTCAATCTAGGCGACTACAAGCTCCCCACCATGCGCGACATGCCCCAGCTCGATACCGTGCTTGTGCGCGCCACGGAAGGCCCCGGCCCCTACCAGGCCAAAGGCATCGGCGAGTCGGCCAACACCGCTCTCGCCGCCGCCATCGCCAACGCCGTCTTCGACGCCTGCGGCGTGCGCATCACCACCCTTCCCATCACTGCCGAAAAGGTCTTCCAAGGGCTGCGGTCTCGCCTGTAACGCGCAGGCGCCATGCAGCCGCGGGCCAAAACTGCTACCGGGCCAGCAGTTCGCGGGCTTCGGCGGCTTTGCGATGGATGGTTGTGTAGGCGGGGAGTTCGGCCGTGGCTTTCTCCAACTGACGCAGCAGGTTGCTGGTTTTGGCGATGTGGCTGGCGACGTCGCCCTCGTCCGCCTCGTACTGGTCGGACAGCGCGCCGAAAGTGATGCCTGCGCACCACTGGCCGATGAGGTTCGCATACAAGGGCCGCACCACCTCCGTCTCCACGTCGCCGAACTGCTGTTCGATGTCGCGAATCTCCTCGCCCAGATCCTCCACGATCAGGCGCATGGTGCGCAGCCGTCCCAGGAGCTCGCGCCGGGGGCGCCGGTCGTACATTGGGCGCTGGCGGTCCGCGCTGGCGAACCAGCTCACCACCTCGGCCAGCTCCGCCGCGCTCAAGCGGTCCAGCTCGCCCTTATCCACCAGCTCGGCCAGCTGCAGCGCGGCGCCATCGAAAATGGCCGCCAGCAGGCGTGACTTGCCTTCCTGCCGGCCCGGGCCGGCGTAGCCCAACGCTTCCAGCGTGTGGCGGATGACCGTCAGCTCCTGCCCCTGCCGCGCCTGCAGCTGATGCTCCAGGTGGGCGGCGCGGCGATCCAGCTGGTCTTGTTCCTTGGCCAGCGTGGAGAGGCGTTGCGCCTCGCGGCGGTGCTCCTCCAGCCGGGTGCAGCCGTGGCAGGGCGACTGCGCCATCTCCAGGTCCAGCCGCGCAGCCTCGTGCTCCAAATACGCTGTGCGGCCATGGGCGCTCTTCAGCCGTGCCTGCGCCAAACGGTCGTAGCCCTGGCGCAGCAGCTTGCGGCTCTTCAGGTCCAGCTCGCGCCGCTCGTGCTCGGCGCGGCTCCGATCCAGCGTGCTGGCCTCGTAGTGCAGCAGCGGGTTGCCGCGGTGGCCCACGTAGCAGTTGGGTGAGGCGGCTGGAAACTTGGCCGCGATGCCGCCGATCTGCGAGCGCACCGCCTGCAGCCGCTTCTCCAGCCGGCCGCCCTGGTCCGTGAGCTGGTGCAGCAGGAAGCTGCGCCTCACAATCTCTTCCGCCGCGTCCGGCCCATACGACTCCACCAGGTTGAGGTACGAGTTGTAGGTGAGGGCAAAAGCGGAATCCACCGGCTCCGCCGGCGACATCAGCAACTGCGCCACCCCATCGAACGATGTGAAGGGGTCGCTCACGATGACCACATGGCCGAGCACATCCTTGCCGCGGCGCCCGGCGCGGCCGGCCATCTGCTGAAACTCACGCGCGGTGATCTGCCGGTGCGCCTCGCCATCCCACTTAGTGATGCGCGCCAGCACTACCGTGCGTGCCGGCATGTTCACGCCGAGGGCGAACGTTTCCGTGGCGAAAAGCACGCGGATGAGCCCGCGCGCGAAGAGGTCCTCCACCAATTCCTTCAGATCCGGCAGCACCCCCGCGTGATGGAAGGCGATGCCGGCCTCCAGGCAGCCACGCAGCCGGGCCGTTTGCGAGAGGTCGCGCAGCTCACTCCCCAGGCGAGCCACCCGCTCGGCCAGGCGCTCACGAATCTCCTCCTGCACCGACGGCGGCGGCGCGGGCAGGTTGGCCGCCGCCTCCACGGCCAGCCGCTCCGTTTCCTTGCGGGAAAAGACGAAGTACAGCGCCGGCACCATATCTGCCGCCAGCAGCGCATCTACCACGTCCACCGGTGATGTCGCCGGGCCGCGGCGCGATCGATCCCAGCGCCGATTCGCGGCCGAAACCTCGCGCTGGCTGTCGTACCGCTCCAGCTCCAGCAGCTTGCGGTTGGGACGGCCGTCCGGCCGCAACGCGGGGCGCAGCTCGCCCAGCGTGAAGTAGTGGTAGCGCAACGGCACCGGCCGCGTGGCATCCACCACCACTTCCACCTCGCCGAACACGTGGCCAATCCAACCGGCCAGCTCGTCGATATTGGTCATGGTGGCCGAGAGACACACCAGCTGAATGTCTTTTGGGCAGAGAATGATCGTCTCCTCCCACACCCGGCCGCGGTCGCGGTCCGCCAGGTAGTGGAACTCGTCGAAAACCAGGCACGACACGCGCTCGATGCGGCTCAGATCGCGGCACACGAGCATGTTGTGCAGGATCTCAGTGGTCATCACCAGCAGCGGCGCGCCATCGTTCTCGGTGACATCGCCGGTCATGATGCCGGCATTTCGCGGGCCGAAGAGCTGGCCGAAGTCCTGGTACTTCTGATTGGAGAGCGCCTTAACCGGGGCGGTGTAAATGACCGAATGCCCCGTGCGCAGCGCCCGAGCAATGGCAGCCTCGGCTACCACCGTTTTCCCGGCTCCGGTGGGCGCCGCCAGCAGCAGCGACCGGCCGCGCTCCACCACGGCGATGGCCTGCTTCTGGAAGGGATCGAGCTCAAACGGATAGGGCAGCAGTGGAGCGTTGGCGGCCGGCGCCACGGGCCGGGAGCCGATCAATGCCGATTGGGTGGAGGGGTCACAACTCGCATCACGCTGCTTCTCATCACGCTGCATTTATGGTAACTCGGAGCGGCGGGCCGAAGCCGCACTATACTTCGCTGGCACATCTGGCTGGTGGGCCTTCAGCCCAAGGAGAGAGTCCGTGAGCCTCGTTCCCATGGTCATTGAAACCTCACCGCGAGGCGAGCGGGCGTTCGACATCTACTCGCGACTGCTGAAGGACCGCATCATCTTTCTGGGCACGCCCATCAACGACCAGATTGCCAACATCGTGATCGCTCAGCTGCTGTTCCTGGAGAGCGAGGATCCCGACAAGGACATCAACATGTACATCCATTCCCCGGGTGGGTCGATTCATGCGGGCCTCGCCATCTACGACACCATGCAGCTCATCAAGCCCGATGTCGCCACCATGGCCGTAGGGGTCACAGCCAGCATGGGCACCGTGCTGCTGGCCGGGGGAGCCAAGGGCAAGCGCTTTGCCCTGCCCAATGC
>JBOGTU010000092.1:0-12728 GCA_050695655.1 Chloroflexota bacterium
GACCCTGGCTGAAGGCGCGCCGGAGCGGCTGGAAGTGCGTGGCGAGATCTACCTCACCAAAAGCGGCTTCGAACGCGTGAACGAGGAGCGATCGGCCGAGGGACAGGCACTCTTCGCTAACCCGCGCAATGCCGCTGCCGGGTCGATCCGCCAGAAGGATCCCCGCGTTTCCGCCCACCGGCCGCTGGAGCTGTTCATTTACGCGCTCGGCTATGCCGAACGGCCGCGCGCGCCCCTGCCCGCCAGCCACTGGGACACGCTGGCCTGGCTGGCTGAGCTTGGGTTGCGCATCAATCCTGAGAACCGCCGCTGCCCCACCCTGGGCGATGCGCTGGCCTACGTCAACCGCTGCGAGGATCGCCGCCACACGTTCGACTACGAGACCGATGGCGTAGTCATCAAGGTCGATTCGCTGGCCTTCCAGGCCGACCTCGGCGCGGTCGCGCGGGAGCCGCGCTGGGCCACTGCATTCAAGTTCCCGCCGGTGGAGGCCACCACGAGGCTGCTGCGCATTGCCGTGAACGTGGGCCGCACGGGCGCCCTCAACCCCTACGCCGTGCTGGAGCCGGTGCAGGTAGGGGGCGTGACCATCAAGGCGGCCACGCTCCACAACGAGGACGACATCCGCCGCAAGGACATCCGGGAGGGGGACTGGGTGATCGTCCACCGCGCGGGCGAGGTGATCCCGCAGGTGGTAGCGCCCATCCCCAGCCGGCGCGCCGGGACCGAGCAGGAGTGGAGCATGCCGGCGCGCTGCCCGGCCTGCGGCACCCCGGTGCAGCGCGTGCCCGGCGAAGCCATGCACTACTGCACCAACAGCGCCTGCCCGGCCCAGTTCTTCGAGCTGCTGCGGCACTTCGCCGGGCGCGGGGCCATGGATGTCGAAGGCCTGGGTGACGTGATGGCGCGCAAGCTCATCGGCGCTGGCTTCGTGCACGACCTGGCAGACCTGTACCTGCTGACGCGCGACCAGTTGCTGACGCTGGAAGGCGTAGGCGACAAGATGGCGGGCCTGCTGCTGGGCGCCATCGGTGGCAGCCGAACGCGGCCGCTGGCCAACCTGCTGGTGGGGCTGGGCATTCGCCACGTGGGCGAGACCGCCGCGGCGCTGCTGGCCAGGAGCTTCGGCGACCTGCCGGCGCTGCTGGATGCGCCGGAGGAGGCGCTGGCCAACCTGCCCGGCGTGGGACCGAAGATCGCCGAGAGCGTGCGCCAGTACTTTGGCGACGCACGCAACCGCGCCCTGGTGGCGAAACTGGGCGAGGCAGGCGTGAAGCTGGGCGAGCCGCTGCAGGCGCCCGCCGAGGGCCCCCTCACGGGGCGCGAGTTCGTGCTGACCGGCCGGCTCGACAGCCTCACTCGCGGCGAGGCTGAAACGCGCATCGTGGCCCTGGGCGGTGCCATTGGCTCCGCCGTCACCAAACGCACCACCGACGTTGTCGCCGGCGCCGACCCCGGCTCCAAGCTCGCCAAAGCCCAAAAGCTCGGTACCCGCATCCTCACCGAGCAGGACTTCGGGGCGCTCATCGGGTAAAGGCATGGGGTCCAGCAGCAGTGCCGGGCTCCGGAGGGGCGGCCCAGCCCCTCGCTGGACTGAGAGAGGCGAAGGTAACGCGGACCGCGGGCGAGTACCCGTGCCGCGCCTTCCCGGCAAAACGCCGGTGGCAGCGACGTTACTCGAGGTTCAAATTTAAAAGATCAGTGTAGAAGCCTTCGTAGGCATCCAGCATGGGGTTGAGCGAGTAGCGGCGCTGCACCCAGGCGCGGCAGGCGGCGCGGGAGCAGGTGAGCGCCTGGCGAATGGCCAGCGCGGCTTCCGGTGGAGCGGGCGAATCGAGCAGCCGTCCAGTTCGGCCGTCGTCGATCGTTTCGGCCAGGCCGCCACGGGCAACGGCCACTACCGGGCAGCCAGCGGCCTGCGCCTCGATGGCCACCAGGCCAAACGGCTCGTCCCATCGGGCAGGCATGAGCACTGCGCTGGCACGCGCCATAAGCGCGGCCACCGCCGGCCGTGACCGCGGGCCCAGCGCCACGGCGGTGGCCGGCAGTGCCTGCCCCGGCTGCCAGCCAGGTGCCTGCACGACACGGCCGGCGATGGCGGACTCGTAGAACGCCCGGTCATACACACTGCCGGCAAGGACCAGCGGCAAGCCCGCCGCCGCGGCCCAATCGAGCGCCAGATCCGGCCCCTTTTCGGGCGTAACGCGGCCGGCAAACAGCAGAAATGGCGGCTCCGCGGCCGGCTGCACTGGTTCGGACGGAATGGCGACGCCATTCGGGATGACAGTCTGCAGCGGCACGCCAGCTGCCCGCCACAGCCCGGCGTTGAACTCGGACACCGTGCTCAGGGCCACATCGACCGCGGCGGCAGCCACGGCACGTGCCACCTCGGCATGCACCGGCGGCAAGTGCAGCGTATGGCAGACGGCGGCCGGCAGGTTGCGCAGCAGCTCGAAGGCGGGCGCGTCGTAGGCGTGCGCATGGACCACCTGGCCGGGGCCGGCGTTGCTCCGCAGCCAGCTCGCTACCAGTTGAAATGCCTTCCGCTGCGCAGCGACGTCAACCAGCGGCGCCTCCGGCTCGAACCGCGCCGCGGCAAACGCCTCCGCCTGCAAACCGAGCGACTCAACCTGGGCGCCGGTAACCCGGGACCCCTCCGGCGCGATGAGGGTAACGGCGTGTCCCCGTCCAGCCAGCCCGGAGCAGAGGTCCATAAGCAGCGCCTGCGCCCCGCCGATGGGTGGCTCGCCCTCCACCAGCCGCGCCACCAGCGGCGCAACCATGATGATCCTGACGGCGAGCCTCACAACCCGCGAACGGGCAGCCCTGCGAGCTGTTCAGCGACCGCCGTAAGGCAAACTGCTACGCTCGCGGAACTTCCTGGCGGGGTGCAGGTGCAGCGTCGCGGATGGGCATGTGCTCCGCCATGAGCTGCTCCCACGGCACATCCCTCGGGGCGCTCACGCCCATGGAGCGGATGGCGTAGGCCGCGGGATTGCTCGCTTGCGGCGGCTCCTGGCCCTCCTGCAACGCCCGTGCCTGCTTGAGCAGCCGCTGCCGTGTGGCGATGACGCCGGCATCGCTGGTGCCCAGGTGCTCGGTGGAGCGGTCGGAGATCGGCCCGCGCTGGTCCTCCTGCACGGCCATGTCCTGCACGCGCACGCCCTTGATGCCGGTGAAGCTCTTGGTCTTCTGCTCCTGACGGTCGATCAGGTAATCGTTGGCCTTGTTGCGGAGCGACTGGTAGTTCGCGTCCACCTCCACGAAGGGCGGGCCGCTGATGTCGCGTTCGGCATTCCACGTGGCCGTGATGCCCACCATGGTGGTATCGTCCACCGGCACGGCGCCAGTAAAGGTGTAGTTGCCGCCATAGGTGCCAGGGATCATGGTGTACGAGGGCAGCATGAACGGCGTGACGCGCCAGTAATACTGATCCTCGCCGGATTCGCGCCGCGCGCAGATGGCCAGGCCGTAGTCCGTTTCCAGCACGTAGAACACGGGGTGCGTGTCCTTGCCCAGGCCATCCTGCCGGGAGGGCTTGCCATCCGCCCCCAGGGGTGCGTGCAGGAACGACGCGTGCGACGAATCGACCTCGCCCTCCAGATTCTGCAGCCAGTTGCAGGCCTGCAGGCGCTTGGAGACGATGCGCTGCGCCGCGGGCACCTCGGTCCATTGCAGGCGCGGCACTTCCGGCTTCAGCGCCTTGGGCCCCATGTACACCCAGATCACGCCACCTTTATCCAACGCGCTGTAGGCGGTGAGATGAATCTTCTCGGCGAAGCGGCTGCTGGGCGGCTCGTTCGGCATGTCCACGCACTGGCCCGTTCGGTCGAACTTCCAGCCGTGGTAAATGCAGCGCAGCCCCTCCTCCTCGTTGCGACCCCAGAAGAGGTTGGCGTTGCGGTGCGGGCACCACGTTTCCACCACGCCCACCTGCCCGCTGGTGGTGCGAAAGGCCACCAGGTCCTCGCCCAGCAGCCGCAGCTTCACCGGCGCGCAGTCTGGCTCCGGCAGCTCCTCCGAGAGCATGGCCGGCAGCCAGTAGCGCCGGAACAGCTCGCCCATGGGCGTGCCTGGCCCCACCCGGGTGATGAGCTCGTTATCGTCCTTGGTCAGCATGGTTTCGCGGATCCTTCCCTGGCAATGAAAACTGCTCGCGGCCCCGTGGGGCCGCGTGCCTGTGCGCATTATCGCGCACCATCTCGGGCGGGGCGCATGATCTACGCTCGGGTGGGGGGCGCACCCAACTCGGCACGGCGGGAGATGTGGCATGAACCTGGGATTCATCGGCCTGGGCACCATGGGTGCCAGCATGGCGGCCAACCTGCAGCGCGGCGGGCACCAGCTGGTGGTGTCGGACATTCGGCGAGAGGCGGCGCAGCCGCACCTGGCGGCCGGCGCGGTGTGGGCCGACACGCCCCAGCAGGTAGCGCGGCAAACGGAGGCGGTATTCACCTCGCTGCCGGGCCCCGCGGAGGTGGAGGAGGTCGCTCTGGGCGAGCAGGGGCTGCTGGCTGGAATGACGACCGGCAAGGCCTGGTTCGACCTCAGCACCAACTCGCCCACGGTCATGCGGCGCCTCGCCGCCGCGTTTGCCGCGCGGGGCGTGTTTGCGCTGGATTCGCCGGTGAGTGGCGGCCCCGAGGGCGCGCGCGCCGGCCAGCTGGCGCTCTGGGTGGGCGGTGACGCAGAGACGTTTGAGCGCTTCCAGCCGGCGCTGCGGGCCATTGGGGACCAAGCCATTCTGGTGGGGCCGGTAGGCTCCGGCTGCGTGGCCAAACTGGTGCACAACCTGGCCAGCTATGCCGTGCAGACGGCGCTGGCCGAGGCGTTCACGCTGGGCGTGAAGGCGGGCGTCGGTGCGCTGCCCTTGTGGAAGGCGGTGCGGCAGGGCGCGCAGGGTCGCAAGCGTACCTTCGACCGGCTGGCCGACCAGTTCCTGCCTCACAGCTACGAGCCGCCGGCCATCACGCTCAAGCTGGCGCACAAGGATATGAGTCTGATCACTGAGCTCGCGCGAGAACAGCGCGTGCCCCTGCACATCGGCAATCGCGTGCTGGACGAGATGACGGAGGCGCTGAATCGCGGCATGGGTGGGCTGGATTGCCGCGCCGCCATGCTGCTGCAGGAGGAGCGCAGCGGCGTGCAGATCGAGGTCGAACGCACGCTGCTGAAGGACGTGCTGAGCACAAGCTGAGCCCCAAGACCGGGCGCGGGCCGGCCCAACCCTCATGGAATGCCGATGGCCCGGAGGCCGCCTCTGAGCCTCTAGCGGACGGGGCCGAGGGGGTGGCCGAGGAAATAGCGGCCGGCCATCACAAGACCAGCCGGGTTCACCACGGCGTGCTGGCTCACGATGTGCACGTCGCGGAAGCAGCGCTCCAGCCGGCTGGTGGCGTAAATCGAGCTGGAGCCAGCGGTGGTGAACATGAGATCCACCGCCTGGATGGCGTTGCCCACGGCTGTGGTCGTGGCCAGCCGGGTGAGCGCTGTGAGCTCGTCTGGAATCTCCTGGCCACCCTGCATGGCCCGCCAGTTGCGCCGCAGCGTCTCAAAGAGGAAGGCGCGACCGGATCGCAGCAACGACTCGGCGATCCCCACCTTCTCCTGCACCGTTTCGCGATCAGCCAGCAGCACCGTGCTGCGCGATGGCCGCTTGGCGCTGGCCAGCTCAACAAAGCTGTCGATGGCATCGCGCGCGATGCCCAGCGCAACGCCGGTGATGTTCGGCCCCCAGACATTGGCAAGCTGGGTGTTGTAGAGAGGCCCTGGCTGGTACACGGTGGCCGCGCGGGAAACGAAGTGCCGCTGCTCAGGCACGAACAGGTCCGTCACCTGAAAGTCGTGGCTGCCGGTTCCTCGCAGGCCGGCGGTGTACCACGTATCCAGGATGCTGCACTCCGCGGCGGGCAAGCAGAAAGTGTACGTGCGCGGCGTGCCATCCGGTGCATGGCGCGGCTGGCCATCGTCCAGGATGCGGCAGGCAGCGACCAGCCAGTCCGCCTGGTGGCAGCCGCTGGCAAAGGGCCAGCGCCCGGTGACGCGGTAGCCGCCCGCCGTGGGGACGGCCGCGCCAGTGCCGGAGGTGATGGTGCCGGCGATCACCGTGTTGGGGTCGCCGCCCATCATGTCGGTGGCAGCGCTGGGCTCCAGGTTGGACCACAGAATGCTCGTGTTGCCGGCGATCATCAGGTTCCAGCCCACGGCGCCATCCTGGCGCGACAGCTCTTCCACCACCCGCACCGACGTTTCGACATCGGTTTCCGCGCCGCCCAGGGACTGGGGCACCCACAGGCTGAACAGCCCCGCCTCGCGCATGGCCCGGAACACCGGCTGGGGCAGCTTGCGCTCCCGCTCGCCCTGGTTCCTGTGCTCCAGCACCAGCGGCGCCAGTGCATGCGCGCGCTCCACCCACTCGTCGGCGCTCACAGCGGCCTGACTCACGGCCATGATGCTTCTAGTGTACTTGGGGCTCGGCTGCCCGCACGCACCACGTCGAGTGGCAGGCAGGCGACCAGTTGCGCCTGCGATACGGCTGCTGTTTTGCGTAAGAATAGAGAGCAAGACGCCAACCACTCATACCGTGAATCGTCTGCAAGGAGACCGTCAATGCTGACCGCGGAAAGAATGAGCTCCTCGCCCGGGTAGGGCGGCTAAGGTGAAGGCGCCCGTCCCAGCCTGGAAGTGGTGGAGCTGCGCGAATGTTTTTTTTTGGCGGCGGATTGTGGCGTTGCTTGGAGGTGGCGTTCTTCGTTTTCATGGGTGTGGGCTCGGTGGCCGGCTTGTCGTACCTGTTCAAGCCCATCAAAAAGCTCATCGAAAAACGGCTGAGGGAGGACTGAGGGGATGTGCGGCATCATCGGCTACATTGGCGACCGGGAGGCCGTACCGGTCATCCTGCAGGGGTTGCGCGGGCTCGCGTACCGAGGCTACGACTCCGCCGGCGTGGCCGTGGTGCACGATGGCGAGATCCCCATGCGCCGCTCCGTGGGCAAGCTCGACCAGTTGGAGGCCGTGCTTGCGCGCGAGCCGCTGGCCGGCCACCTTGGCGTGGGCCACACCCGCTGGGCTACCCACGGCCGCGTCACCAGCCTGAACGCCCACCCCCAATCCGATTGCAATCGCGAGCTGGTGGTCATCCACAACGGCATCATCGAGAACTTCCTGGAGCTCAAGGATGAGCTGCTGGCGGCCGGCCACGCCTTCGCCTCGCAAACCGACACTGAGGTCATTGCGCACCTGGTGGAAGCCGAGCTGGCCGAGGCGAACCTGGTGGAGGCCTGCCGCCGCGCCTTTCTGCGGCTGGCTGGGCACAACGCCATCCTGGTCATCAGCCGGCGTTACCCGGATCAGCTCATCGCGGCGCGGCTGGGCAACGCGGGCGGCATTGTGCTGGGCTTCGGCGAGGGCGAAATGTTTGTCGCCTCGGACCGGCTCCCCATCATGGAGTACACCCGCACGCTGGCGTTTCTCGGCAATCGCGAGTTGGCCCAGGTGGACCGCAACGGCGCGCAGATCTTCCGGCTGGATGGCAGCACGGTCACCCGCGATCCCGAAGTGTTCATGTGGGACCCGGTCGCCGCGGCCAAGGGCGGCTACAAGCACTACATGCTGAAGGAGATCAACGAGCAGCCGGATGCCCTGACGGATACCATCCGCGGCCGGGTGGACTTTGAAACGGCCCGCGCCTACCTCGACGAGCTCAACCTGACCGACAGCGCCATCGCCGCGATCCGCCGCGTGTCGCTGGTGGGCTGCGGCACCGCCTGGCACGCGGCGCTGATCGGCAAGTTTCTCCTGGAAGCGCTGGCCAAGCTCCCAGCCGACGTAGAATACGGCTCCGAATTCCGCTACCGAGAGCCGCTGCTGGGCCCGGATACCGCTGTGCTGGCGCTCACGCAGTCCGGCGAGACAGCGGACACCATCGCCCCCATGGAGCAGGCGCTGGAGCAGGGCTTGCGGACGCTGGTCATCACCAACACACCCGGCAGCCGAGCGGCGCAGATCGCCGATGGCGTGCTGTACACGCAGTGCGGGCCGGAGATCGGGGTGGCTTCCACCAAATGCTTCACTGCCCAGCTGGCGGCGCTGGCCATGATCGGCCTCTACCTGGGTGAGCGGCGAGGCGTGCTCGATGCGCCCACCGCGCGCCGCGTGGTAGATGCGCTGGCGCGCCTGCCGGAGCAGATGGCCGAGGTTCTCGGCCGCGCCGCTGAGTACGAGCTGCTGGCCGGGCTGTTCTTCAAAAAGCACGACTTCCTCTTTCTGGGGCGGGGCATCAACTATCCCGTCGCGTTGGAGGGCGCGCTCAAGCTGAAGGAGATCTCGTATATCCACGCCGAGGGCTACCCTGCCGGAGAGATGAAGCACGGGCCGATCTCGCTGATCGACGAGAACATGCCGGTTGTCGCGGTCGCCACGCACGGCCTCGTGTACGAGAAGATGATCAGCCAGATCGAGCAGGTCAAAGCGCGCGACGGCATCGCCATCGTGGTGGCCAACGACGGCGACACACGCCTGGCCGGCCTGGCAGATCACGTGCTGCGTGTGCCGCGAACAGACCCCCTGCTGCAGCCCATCCTCAACACCGTGCCCCTGCAGTTGCTGGCCTACGGCATTGCCCTACGCCGAGGGTGCGATGTGGACCAGCCGCGCAACCTGGCCAAATCCGTCACCGTCGAGTAAGCGCGCCGGCAAGCGTGCGGAGAGGCCGGCAACCCCTCTCTATACTTCTGGCGCGACGATGGAGCTGCCACGGCAGGTAGCGGCAACGCTCAAGAACCTGCCCGATCAACCGGGCGTGTACCTGCACAAGGACGCGCAGGGAACTGTGCTGTATGTGGGCAAAGCGAAGAGCCTGCGCAGCCGCGTACGCTCCTACTTCAACGCCGAGGACTCCAAAACCGCCAAGCTGCGTTCCATGGTCGGCCAGGTAGCGGGCATCGACTACATCCTGGTGGACAATCCCGTGGAAGCACTGGTGCTGGAGTGCAACCTCATCAAGCGCTACCGGCCCAAATACAACGTGATGCTGCGGGATGACAAGAATTACCCGTACATCAAAATCTCCCTGGATGAGGATTTCCCTCGGGTGTACCGCACGCGCAACTACCGCAAGGATGGCGCCCGCTACTTTGGCCCCTTCACCAGCTCCAAGTCGCTGGACGAGACGCTTCGCCTGCTGAAAAGAATCTTCCCCTACCGCTCCTGCAACCGGCCCATGCAGGCGGCGCCAGATCCGACCAAGGCCCTCACCGCGCGCACACGCCCCTGCCTGGACTATTACATCCACCGCTGCATCGCCCCCTGCATCCGCGCCTGCAGCGCCCAGGACTACGCCGCGGTGATCGACGACGTGCAGCGCTTCCTGGAGGGCCGGCACGATGAGATCGCCAAGGGCCTGCAGGCGCGCATGGAGCAAGCCGCGGAAGAGCTGCGCTTCGAGGAGGCCGCGCTGCTGCGCGACCGCGTGCGCGCCATCGAACGGGTGCTGGAAAAGCAGCGCATCGTGTCCACCGGCATGGAGGACCAGGACGTGGTTGCCCTGGCGCGGGACAAGGGTGAGGCGTGCGTGCTCCTGTTCGCCGTGCGCGGTGGCAAGGTGCTGGGCCAGCACGAGTACGTGATGAACGGCACGCAGGATGAGACCGAGGCCGAGATCCTGGAGAAGTTCGTGGAGCAGTACTACGACTCCGCCACCAACCTGCCCGCCGAAGTGCTGCTGCAGCACCCTATTGACGATATGGACACGGTGGCCCAGTGGCTGCGAGAAAAGCGCGGCAAGCGTGTGCAGGTGCTCTCGCCTCAGCGGGGCGAAAAGCGCCGGCTCATTGAGCTGGCGGAGAAGAACGCGCGCGAAACGCTGCAGACCCTCAAAGTGAAGTGGCTCACGGACGATCAGAAAGTGATCGCCGGCCTCACCGAGCTGGCCGACTACCTGGAGCTGGACCGGGTACCGCGGCGGATCGAGTGCTACGACATCTCCAACACCTCCGGTGCGGATTCCGTGGGCTCGATGATTGTGTTCGCGGGCGGACGGCCCAAAACCAGCGACTACCGGCGCTTCAAGATCAAGACCGTGGCCGGCGCGGACGACTATGCCTCGCTTCAAGAAGTGCTGCGGCGGCGCTTCAAACGTGCCGGCAGCGACGAAGGCAGCTCCTGGGCCAGCCTGCCCGACCTGATCATCATCGACGGCGGCAAGGGCCAGCTCAACGCGGCCGTCGAGGCGCTGGCTGAGGCTGGCGTGGATGCGGTACCCGTGGCGGGCCTGGCCAAAGAGCGCGAGGAGCTGTTTCTGCCCGGCAACCCGGAGCCCATCCTGCTGCCATCTACATCGCAGGGGCTGTACCTGGTGCAGCGCATCCGGGACGAAGCGCACCGTTTCGCCATCACCTACCACCGCGCTCTGCGCGCCAAGAGCTCCATCACCTCGCAGCTGGACGAGATTCCCGGCATCGGGCCCCGTCGCAAGAAGGACCTGCTCAAGCACTTTGGATCGGTGAGGCAGCTTCGCCAGGCCAGCCTGGAGCAGGTGGCGGCCGTGCCGGGCTTCAGCACCAAGCTGGCTGAGCTGGTGAAGGAGTATCTGCCGGAGGACGCTTCGGCCGAGCAGGCCGTTGCAGCCCTGGGCGCTGACGTTTTGCAGCCGGAGCCCCTTGGCGCCTGACGCGGAGCAAGCGCTGAACACAGCGCACGCGGCCCAGGCCCCGCCAGATCCCCAGTCTGCCGCGATGGCACACGTCCGCTACGTGGAGGTAGTCGTGGACACCGTGGTGCAGCGGGGCGCGCACACCTACACCTACCTCGTGCCCGAGGGCCAAGAGGTCGCGCCTGGCCAGGCGGTGCGCGTTCCCTTCGGCAAACAGGAGCTGAGCGGGGTCGTCCTGCGGCTCGATGCGGCGCCGCTGCCACAGGCGCGCCAGCTGACCTCCGCGAGCGACACCAGCTTGCTGCCACATCAGCTGGCGCTGGCGCAGTGGCTGGCGGCCCGCTACGCCGCGCCCATCAAGGACACGGTCGCCCTGTTCCTGCCGCCGGAGCGCGTGCCCGGCCGCCGGCGCCGCATTGCTCGCCTGGCCGCTGGGCTGGACTGGGAGCAGGCCGCGGCACGCCTGGCGGCAGCACCCCGCCAGCTGGAGGTGCTGGAGATGCTGCGGCTGGCGCCCAGTGGGCTGGATGCGCGCGTGCTGCCCTCCGACGCCGGCCTGCGGGAGCTGGTGCGGCGCGAGCTGGCCAGCGTGGATTTCCTGGAAGAGGAAACGCCGCCGGCCGTGCCCCACACGGCGCCAATCCTGCCGCTGCGCCTCACCCAGGCTCAAGAGCAGGCGCTGCTGACCATCCGCGAGGGCCAGGGCGTGTTTCTGCTGCACGGCGTCACCGGTTCAGGCAAAACCGAGGTCTACCTGCAAGCCATGGCACATACCGTAGCGGCGGGCCGCCAGGCCATCATGCTGGTGCCGGAGATTTCGCTCACGCCACAGACCATCGCCCGCTGCGCCTCGCGCTTCGGCAGGCGCGTGGCCGTGCTGCACAGCGCCCTCTCGCCGCGGGAGCGCTGGTCGGAGTGGCAGCGCGTCCGAACCGGCGCGGTGGACGTGGTGATCGGCCCTCGCTCGGCGCTGTTCGCCCCGTTGGAACGGCTGGGGCTGATCGTGGTGGACGAGGAGCACGACTGGACCTACAAACAGGAGCAGTCGCCTCGCTACCACGCGCGGGACGCCGCGGTGCACCTGGCGGAACTGGTGGGCGCCAAGGTGGTGCTGGGCAGCGCCACGCCGGACATCGGCTCCTACGTTCGGGCGCAGAAGGGCACCTACACGCTGCTCACGCTGCCCGAGCGCATCAGCTCGCGTCCCGCACTCGGCGGGCGCACCGCCGCTGCACCGGCGGAACTGCCGCCCGTGCGGGTGGTGGATATGCGCCAGGAGCTGCAGGCCGGCAACCGCGGCATCTTCAGCCGCGAGCTTACGGCGGCGCTGCGGGCCACGCTGCTGCGGGCCGAGCAGACCATCCTGTTCCTCAACCGCCGCGGCGCCTCCACCTTCGTGATCTGCCGGGAGTGCGGGCATGTGCTGCAATGCGTCGATTGCCTGCTCCCCTTCACCTTCCACTCGGTGGGCGGGCGGCTGATGTGCCACAACTGCGGGCGTGCAGCGCGCACGCCCGAGCGCTGCCCGGAGTGCGCCTCAGCCCGCATTCGCTTCTTCGGCCTGGGCACGCAGCGGGTGGTGGACGAGGTGGAGGCACTGCTGCCCCAGGCCCGTGTGCGCCGCTGGGACCGTGATACGGCCCGCACGCGCGAGGACCACGCCGCCATGGTGGAGGCCATGCGCGAGCACCAGGTGGACGTGCTGGTGGGCACGCAGATGGTGGCCAAAGGGCACGATTTTCAGAAGGTGACGCTTGTGGGCGTGGTGTCTGCCGATGCACAACTGGGCTTTCCGGATTTTCGCGCCGCTGAACGGACCTTTCAGCTGCTGACGCAGGTGGCAGGGCGGGCCGGGCGCGGAGAGCTGGCCGGGGAAGTGCTCGTTGAGACTCATTACCCAGAGCACTATGCGATTGAGTTGGCGGCGCGGCAGGACTACGCATCGTTCTTCGAGAAGGAGCTGCATTTTCGCAGGCTCATGCACTATCCGCCGTTTGCGTCACTGGCGATGCTGCTGGTGCGCAGCACGAACCTGGAACAAGCGATTCGATGGTCGCGGCAACTGGAGAAGTGTTTC
>JBOGTU010000093.1:0-3641 GCA_050695655.1 Chloroflexota bacterium
ACCCCATGCCGTCGGGCCGACCGGTGGACCTCCACACTTATTACTGTACTACGAAAATAGCAAGGCCGCTGACGCGTGCGATCTGAAAGCACAATTAAAGAAGGGAGCGCGAGGCTCTCCCGTGCACAAACCCAGCAGGATGAGGGCTGGGCGGGAATCTATCGCGCCAGGCCTACTCCGATCTGCAACGGCACGTCCGTCGGCGAATCGAGAGCCAGCCTCAGCCGGCTTGAATGGCGGCCGACGACCGTCGGCGGCGCCAGCGCAGCACGATTGGAAACACCAGCCACACGGCCGGGCGCCGCCACAGGCTGATCGACTTGCCGAGGCAGTGGCGCTCGAATGACGCGTCGAATTCGGCCCATGTGAAACGCATCACAAGGGTCCGGCGTACGACGGAGGCGAGTGCCGCCCACAAGTATTCTGCGCATAAAACGAGCAGCCAGAGCGCCAGAACCACCAAAGCCGGCACAAAGAGCCCCAACTTGGCTAGCCCCCAGCCGACGAGCGGGCAGCCAATCGTGAAGGCGTGGCCCAGCGTCTCCCGCTTCAGGATGCTCAGGTGCCGGGGCCAAATGTCCGCGTAGAACTGGTCGAGGCGCTGCTGGCCAGGATACGTATTGGCGACACCGCTTTCGCGCTGCGCCAATACCAGGGGGCGCAACGCGCCTGTCGTCCTGCGCCTGGCTGGGGACCGGACTGAGTCCTCGATAACTTCGCCTGGCCTCACCAATCCGTACTTCGATGACGAAACCAACCACGCATCGCAGTTCGGCCTCCGCCCGTACCTTGGACTTGTCGACAGCGCTGACGCGTACAGGTCCCCGGGCAGGACGTGGGCCGCTCCGTTTGGACTCACGCAGCTCACCAGTCCGATCCTCACCGCACCAATTTAGGCCGCTAGCTTTTAGCTAGTCAGCGCCCTGCCCAGGCTCGCCTACGAGATCATCGGCGCGTTCTACGCGAAAAGCTCGATCTCTCCGCGCGCGGCTCAATCCACCAGGGGATCGGCCCGCCGTGACCCGAAGTCGTGGGTGCGAGCTGACCACTACGCCTACCTGGCCATACGCCCCCACAGGTCGGACACTTGGGCGACGCCCCGACGCTCGTAGCCGCCAGCCGCCTTTCCTAGTTGATAGCTTCGACTACCCGATGCGCTCGTACCGGACCTTGTCGGTCCAGACGCCAGTGGTCGGGTCCTTCGTTGACTCGTAAATAGCCCTGTATCCCGGCGGAGGCTTGGCCTCGGGCGCTTCGCGACCCGGGTCAGGCAATGCAGCCATCAGCCGTTTGTAGGCCGAGTCGACCACAATAAATTGTTCGTGGGCCTTCTTCTGGACGCGCTCAGTTTTGTCTCGATGCACATCAGGGTGGATCAGACGGACGAGGTCCTTGTAAGCTTCTTGCACCTCCTGCCTCGTGGCGCCCTGATTAAGGCCCAGTGCCCGGTAGTCTCGCTCGCGGGATGCGTCCACCGTCTGCTCTAGGTCGGCGGAGGTCCACGATTGCTTCTGCTGGGAGATCCAGTCGTCGCGCCGCTTGCGCCACCAGTTGACCTCCTGGGGGTCCGGGGCGTTGTTGATGACGTCATCCATGAACGCTAAACAGCTCAGACCGTGAGCCGTGTAGCAATCCGAGCAATAAAGGGCCTTGGAACAAACGCAGCTGTAAACCGTGCCCGGCCGAACTGCCTTGCCGCAGACGGAGCATGGTTGCGACCCGAGCGCGTTCACTGCTCGGCCTAGAAGGTAGCCGCCTAAAAAGTCGAACACGACATCACAAGCCTTTTACTGGAATGCGGGACGCCAGACCAGTTTCGCATTGTCGAATCACCGCCTGTACGGTACTTAGACTCCGGGTACCACCGCTCATTCCCCGTATACCATACTCGGCCGCCCAACGCCTGACCGACCAGCGCACGGACTACCGCGGCGAAACGGGAGCTGGCGCTTGTGCGCCACCTGGCTCCGATCCCTCGCCCGCCTCAGCCGCCCGACCTGCGTGCCCCTGGCGTGGCACCACCGCAGTCGCGGTGCTCCACCAACGCGACCCACTCGCCGGCGGCAACCGCCCGCCGCTCCGCGCCCGAGGCGGCCAGCTGGTCGCTCTCCGCGGCCCGTTCGGAATACCAAGCGGGCGCGGGGATCGCGCCCGCGGTACGCATCGCTAGTGCCTAGCCCAATTTCGCTGTTTACCGATGCCTTTTCGCCGGGAAGACGGCCCCCCTCCCGCCGCACTTATCGAGATAAGCTCCACGCGCCCCCCGGTCGGGGGTTCGGTTGACTTCTCCCGATGGCGTCGGACAATAGCGAAGTGGCCGATACCACCGACCCCAGTGGCGACGGAGAGCCGACGAACGCGGAACAGACGGCGTCTCGGGTAGCCCAAACGGCTATGAACCATGAGCTTGAACGCATTCGGGAGCGAGCCATATCGCTGCTCGGGGAGTCGACCGGCGTGCTCCCGAACCCCTTCAGTTGGACCCGAACAATCTGGGACTTCTCTCCGGTGCACGCCAAGCGGGCGGTGACGCAGCGGCCATACCAGCAGCCGAACCGCAAGCGAGTCCCGGGGGTAAGATGCCGCCGATGGAGGCGGCGTACTGCCCCGCCTGTCAGAGCGCTCTCGTTGAGAATGCGCTGTTTTGCAGCCGATGCGCTGCCCCCGTTAAGTGCCGGGCTTGTGGTCGGCGTCTCCCCAGCGGAGCGGCTTTTTGCAGCGATTGTGGCAGCCCTGTCCGGCA
This sequence comes from Chloroflexota bacterium, assembly GCA_050695655.1. GTDB lineage: Bacteria > Chloroflexota > JAJPGV01 > JAJPGV01 > JAJPGV01 > DATKQD01. The sequence continues at coordinate 2,744 of JBOGTU010000093.1, forward strand.
CGACTCCGGCACCGCCAAGAAGGGTGGCCCGCGAGGAGCGCTCAAGCCGATCGGCATCTCGGCCGCGGTGGTGGCGGCAGGCATCATCGCCTGGGCCGGCATCACCCAAGTCAGGCCCCTCGGGAAGGGTCCATTCGATGGCGGCTGGCTCTCGACAGGCACGCCGGGGAGTCTTGGTGGAACGTATCACTACTTGAGCCTCATCCAATCCGGGTCACAAGTCTCGGGAGAAGACCTGCTTTCCGTCACTATTCAGAATCGAATCGGCACTCTCAGCAACCCCGTAGGTGGTTCCGTTAACGGGGACTCGCTCGCGTTCACTGGCGAGGAGAAGGGAAACATCGGCGACATCGAAGGCGGACGGCTAGTGATGCGATCGACCCCACTCAGCACTGCGCAGCAAGCACCCGAGGTGTTCTCGCCCATCAGTGCGGATCAATACACCCAGTTGATCTCTCCCTTCGTCGAAGACCCAACTCTCTTGCCTTGTATACAGCAGATCGCCCTGACGTGGAAGCCACCGGCGGGAGGCCACTGTTGATGCCCAGGCTGGGAGTCCAACGGGGCGGTCGCCGTGCATCGTGGAGGGCCTTGCCAATCGAGCACGATAATGCGCCTTTCCGTGCTCATCGGGACTTGGAGAGCCATGGGCCGCAGCCCGCCGTCCGCGGCAGGCATCATCGCCTGGGCCGGCATCACCCAAGTCAGGTCCCTACTGGCTTCGCGCGCGAGGCGCAACGCCAGCAAGCTGCGGTTTGTTCTGAGTTAGCCAGTCTCCGGCAGGACCTGATTTCGCAAGGAGTTAGCTTCGAGATTGGTGACCTTGTCGACGTTGGCGGTATGGCCCAAGTACAGGTGGCCAAGTCCTACTTCGGCCCGTCGGCGCAGGTCCCGACCA
>JBOGTU010000094.1:0-2546 GCA_050695655.1 Chloroflexota bacterium
GTCCAGCGTCTGATGGAGCGCTGTCGCCACCACAGCCCCACCGAAGGCCAGGGCCGCGAGCGACTGGTGCGCCATGAGCAGGCTGCTACCATCAGTCACGATAGTCGCCGCACTGCCGCGATGCAGCGCCGAGAGCACCAGCCCACCAACCACAACGCCGACGAGGCCCAGGTTCAGCACTCGCAGCGTGTCTCCCAGCACCGGCCAGTGCGACAGCGGTGAACGATGCCCCATGTGCGGGTGCCGGCGCTTATCGCCAAACGCCATCCAGTAGACATAAATGAGAAGGCGATACGGCGCCCAGACGAACACCAGCGGCCCCCAGCGCTGGAGAGGGCGGCTGCCCGGCGCCGGCCGACCGAGAACGTTCAGGCGGTAGCGAGTAAGTCACGGGTCCAGGCAGAAGGTGAGTTTTTGCGGCGCCGTGAAGTGAACGGCGGATCAAAAAAGGGTGAGCGCCAGCGTTCATGGCGCAGCGCGGTCAGCACGTCCAGGAATGACAGCGCCGCCTTCTGACGGTACCAGGACCGCGGCACCCAGGCGATGGTCTGCCCTGCCTGCGCGCGACTGGCGGCCCACAGCCAGACCAGGTCGTACACCACGAAGGCCAGCGGCGCCGTGCGGCGGACAGCCAGTTGGACCTGCTGCTGCGGATCCTCGAAGCCCAGGTGCTGCTTGCCATCACGAAAGGCCACTTCCAGGCACCAGCGGCTGGCGTACGTCTGGAGGATGAAGGCCACGCTGGCCTGCACGTCAGTGCAGAAGAAGGCCTCGTCGCGGCGCCGGCCGCTGGGGTCGCGGACGACGACGATACGGACCGGCTGATCCCGCAAGGCCACGTACCACAAGGCGGTCTTGCTGAACACCTGGGTCGTCACGGTGCGACCGTACAGCGTCACCGTCAGCCGATGCCAGCCGCGTCGGGCGCTCGCCCAGGCGGCGGGGTTGGGCAAACGCTGGCCGCGCCGTCGGGGCCGGCCTTTCTGGCCGGGATGACGGGCCGGCGGTGGCGTCCACAAGGCCGCGTCCATGCGCAGCCGGCTGACGAACGCCACATTGGCGGGACGCTGTTCCAACATGGTTCGCCCGGCGTAGGCACTATCCATCGCTACGACTACGTGGCGCTCCCCAGCCCAACTGGCCAGGAGGTCCACCATCTCACGGCCGAGCTCCAGCTTCGTTCGATGGGGCGTCTGGTCGGCCGCTCGCTGGGCCGCCTGTTGGCGCCGGCCAGCGGTGCGGCGCGATGGGCTGTCTGCCTGGCCGCCCCGGCGCTGGCCAACGAACAGCCGGAACAGGATGGGCAGCGCCACGCCACGCGACTGGCCTGGCAGTGGAACCCACACCGACAGGATGACCCAGACGTGCCCGAAGCTGGCAAAGGGCCGCTTGGCGCTGGGCGAGAGGAGCGGGTCATGATGCATTGAGGCCAGACTGATGCACTTGCCCGTCTTCCTGGCCAGGGTGTCGTCCAAGGCGCCGAGCAGCGGCTGGTCCGCTGGCAGCCGCAGTACCACCAAACCGAAGAGCACCAGGCCCAGGTGGTCGAGGGTCCACTGCGCCCGAGCAAAGAAGCGATGGAAGCTGGGCACATCGCGGCGTTCGAGGCCGTCCGAAGCGAGCGCCACCGCGGTCACCGTGTGTCGGCCCAGACACTGCACCCAGCCCGCCACGACCGAGCAGAAATTCTGAAAGGTCGGCGCGCCGAAGCACGTCGCGAACGCGGCGAGAAAAGGCCAGAACGTGTCCGGTAAGATGCTGTCCAACAGCAAGATCTCCTTTCGATGGTCGGTTGATCACAACCATCTTAGGATCACGATCTTTGCTGCCGCAAGGCTACCTTTCGAGGTGGCCTTGTTCATCTCCCAGCACTTCCGAAAAGTGCCGAACTCCAGACTAGTTATGACATAATAGAGACATGGCGGCCACGACGACTGAAAAGACCCTCTCCGAATTTCTGCAGCATTCCGGTCGGCTGCTCCCGGGAATTGAGCAACGAGACCTCATCCTGCGTCGCAGGGACGGGGACGATGTTGTCATCTCCAGCAAACGCTATTGGGATGCGCTGCGGACGACGCTATCGCTGTTGCTCCGGCTCGCCTCGGGTGGCAACGTGGCTGATGCAATTCCGTGGTTTGGATTCCTTTCTAAGCCTGATCAGACTGCCTGCCTGAGGGAAGTCTTTGAAGCCACGAACGGCGGTCTCGAAACCGGTCAGTTGGGCGTTCTCGGAGATGTTCTGTATGCCTGGCAGGCCACCGCACTTGCCAATTGGGACGACCGGCAGCGGCAATTGGCCGGCGTTGACGGCGTTGATGACCCACGTTCACTACCGCGCCCAGCGTGAGCGGCGAGCGACTATCGCGGCCTCAACCCACGACTGCGTTTCGCGTTGAAATCAGAAACGGTCGGGTCCTCGATGATTGGGAACGTCTGCTCCGCAATCGACGCGACATCTGCATTCGCTGTTGGGATCACATCGCCTCCACGCCGACGGCGCCCGTAGGCAGCCGCTACACACGATTGAAGGGTGACCAAGCCTGGTG
>JBOGTU010000095.1:0-9435 GCA_050695655.1 Chloroflexota bacterium
CCGTTGGAGCCCACAACTCCGGTGTCACCCGATGTTCACCGCCAAGCTGCTATACGCAAGATCTCGGGTGCCCGCTCCAGTACGACACCCTGGTGGTGGGCATGGGCAACCGGCCTGTTCAGATCCCACGGGCGGCATCACAGGTGATACCGTCACAGGTCATGCCGTCATAGGTCATACAAAGCGCGCATCGCGCAGCCAGCCGCGCCGGTGCGCCTGGTACGCCGCCAGCGTCAGCAGGATCTGAATTCCGTAGTGAACCGAAGGACGAAAAGCGATCTGACTCGCCTCGGTGAAGTAGCGCGTGGCGATGGGCACCTCGAAGATGCGCAGGCCCTTGTGCAGCCCCTGCACGATGATCTCCGTGTCGAACACGAAGCTGTCCGAATTGCGCTGGTAGGGCACGGCCTCCAGATAGCGGCGGCTGTAGGCGCGAAAGCCGGAGTGGAACTCGGTGAGGTAGGTGCGCAGCACCATGTTGGCCACGGCCGTGAGCGCCACATTGGCGTAGAACTTCCACAGCGGCATGCCGCCCTGCAGGAAGCGGCCGCCCAGCATCCGCGATCCGAATACCGCGTCCGCCCGGCGGTCCACCAGTGGCCGGATCAGGTCGGGGATGGCTCGCGGATCGTATTGATGATCCGGGTGCAGCATGACCACGATGCTCGCGCCGGCCGCCAGCGCCGCGTCATAACAGGTTTTCTGGTTGGCGCCGTAGCCCAGGTTGCGCGTATGGCGAATCACCAGTAGACCGAGTTTCTGGGCCACATCCACGGTTGCGTCGCTGCTGGCGTCGTCCGTGAGGATGATTTCGTCGGCGGTACCTGGCGGGATCGCGTCAAAGGTCTGGCGCAGGGTGCGGGCGGCGTTAAAGGCGGGCATAACCACCACCACCTTGGGCCGCGGGCCCGCCTGTGCACTCAACTCCGGGCAAATAGTACAGGCCGGATGATCCATTGGTAGACTGGTGGCGTGGCTGTGGCCGAAACAGCAACGGGGCTGTGGGCGGCGCGCTGGCGCATTCGCAACCGTCTCGATTCGCTGACCCTTTTCTGGAAGGTCGTCATTGGCAATTCGCTGATCATGGCCAGCGGCGCTGTTGTCGGCACCTGGGTCACCAAAACTATGCTGGAGCAATCCAACTTCACCGTGGCCACGATGCTGGTCATGCTGGGTATCAGCTTCAGCATGGTGGTGAACTACGCCATCATGCGAGCCGCGTTCAAGCCGCTGAACGCCATCCAGCGCACGGTAGATGAGGTGTCCCGCGGCAACACCCGCGCCCGCGTGCCTAAAACCGAGCGGACAGACCCCGACATCGATCGTCTGGCCTCCACCATGAACATGATGCTGGAACGCCTGGAGCAGGATGCCACCACCATCGCGCGCCACAGCCGCCAGATTCAGGTCATGTCCGGCCAGGTGCTCACCGCGCAGGAGGAAGAGCGGCGGCGCATCGCCCGCGAGCTGCACGATGAGACGTCCCAGGCCTTGAACGCGCTGCTGCTCTCGCTCGAAATGGCCGTAGAGACGATGCCGGACCCCGCCAACCCGGCGCGCCAGCGGCTTGATGCCAGCAAGCAGCTGGCGACTCAAACGCTGGATGGCATCCACAAGCTCGCCTTTGACCTGCGCCCCACCATTCTGGACGACCTGGGCCTGGTGCCCTCCGTGCGCTGGTACGCCAAGCGGCAAGCGGAGACCTATGGCCTGTGCATCGACGTGGCCGTGGATGGCGCGGAGGACCGACGCCTGGCCTCGCAAACCGAAGTGGCACTCTTTCGCGTCGTCCAGGAGGGGCTGGCGAACGTGGCCAAGCACGCCGGCGCCAAATTGGCCCGCGTGACCCTGGCCTTGGGGGCGGACGAAGTCCGCGTAACCGTGGAAGATGATGGCGCCGGGTTCGATCCCGCGCAGGTGAACAGCGACCGGCTGGGCCTGTTTGGGATCCACGAACGCGCAGCACTCTTGGGCGGGTCCTTTCGGGTGGATTCGGCCCGAGGTGCCGGCACACGGCTGACGGTCGTCGTGCCAACTCCACCAGGAGGTGAGACATGAGTACAGGCGCGACGGCGGCCGCTCCAACGAAGATTCGCGTGCTCGTCGCCGACGACCATGCCATTCTGCGCGACGGCATCCGCCTGCTGCTGCGCAGCCAGCCCGACATCGAAGTGGTGGGCGAAGCAGCCGATGGCAAGGACGCGCTGCAGAAAGCGCAAGAGCTGCACCCCGGCGTCGTGCTCATGGACATCGGCATGCCGGTGGTGAACGGCTTGGAGGCAACGTTCCAAATCAAGCGTGCCCTGCCGGATACGAAAGTGCTCATCCTCACGCAGCACGACAACGATGAGTACGTGCACCGCATCCTGCAGGCAGGTGCATCGGGCTACGTGCTGAAGCGATCGGCTGGAGCCGAGCTGGTTTCCGCCATACTGGCGGTGGATCGCGGCAATGCCTTCCTCTACCCCTCCATGACCAAGGGGCTGGTGTTGGACTATCTCAAGCGCGCGGAGGCGGGGGAGGAGCACGCCAGCTACGATCGCCTCACCGAGCGAGAGCGGCAGATCCTCAAGATGATCGCCGAGGGCTCGACCAATCAGCAGATCGCGGACCTGCTCTGCCTGAGCGTCAAAACCGTGCAGGCGCACCGCGGCCACCTGATGGAAAAGCTGAGCATGCACGACCGGACCGAGCTGGTGAAGTACGCCATCCGCAAGGGCATTATCAAGGTTGAGCCTGAGATCGCCTGGTAGCGGCCCCGCGCCGCTATAATTCGCCTTGATGTTCTTCGGCCATGGCCCGGAACTGATCATTGTTCTGGTAATCGCTTTGATCGTCCTCGGGCCAGGGAAGCTTCCTGAAGTTGCCGGCATGCTCGGGCGAGCAGTTCGTGAGCTTCGAAAAGCCAGCGCGGACCTCCAGAGCACGTTCGACGTGAACAGCCTGGTTAACCCGCCGGCCGTTCAATCCGTGGAAGTGACCCAGCAGGTCGACGCAGCCGTTGCTACGGTCGAGGCCGAGCACACCCTCCTGCCCAACCACAGCACCGAACCCACGACGCATGTGGATGAAGCGGCCATGCCGCTCGTGCTGGAGCCCGCTTTGGCCGCGCCGGCTGAGCTCGCTGTGGCCACGAAGCGCCGGCGGTCGCGCAAATCGGCGGCCAAAACAAGTCCCGAATCGACCGGCGAGCCTGAGTTGACCTCGGCCGGCGCCAGCGCCATCGAGGCTGGTAGTGAGGCCGTTTCGCTGCCCATCGAGAGCTCGGAGCTCATCGGGCCGCCCGTCGCGGAAGCGGTGGTCGACCACGCGTCGTCCAACGGCTCGGCAGCGGCCGAGATCGCCAGCCTCGCGGTTCCTCCGATTTCCGGCGAGCGTCGGGGTAGGGCCGCCAGCGGCAGCACGGCCCGAAGGCACGCCACCCGCTCCACCCGAAGCGCCTTGCCTGAAGCCGGGGAGAGCCTCGCCGAACTCAACGCCCCGGCCCCAGTCGCGCCTGAGGCGGCGGTCGAACCCGCGCCGCCCCCAGTCCTTGAAGACGCCGCCGCGCCCAGCCCCAGACGCCGCCGCTCGGCGGCGCACGGAACCGATGCATCCGAAACAGCGCCTGAAACGAATACTCTTCCGGTGCAGAGACCAGTACGGCGCAAGCGGGCGGCAGCCGCCACAGCCAACGCCGAATCCACCGGGGCTGTTCAGGTTCCAACGACCTAGAAGTTTGGAAGAACACATGCCGCGGCGGCCGGGGCGGGTTCCCGGTGAGCCGCTACAGCTTGGCGCCGCTTCCCCAGGAGGCCGGTTGGGAGTCCGCAAAGCCATCCGCCCAAAGTTCTTGATGAGCGACGTTCTCGATGATTGACGTTCAGCATCTGCATAAGAGCTACGCGGACAAGGTCGCTGTGAAGGACGTGACATTTTCCGTCAATCCTGGCGAGATTCTGGGTTTCCTCGGCCCCAACGGCGCCGGCAAAACCACCACCATGCGCATCCTCACGGGCTACATGCCGGCCACCTCCGGCAGCGCCACAGTGGCCGGCTTCGACGTGTTCGGCCAGTCGCTGGACGTGCGTAAGCGCATCGGCTATTTACCTGAGAACGTGCCACTGTATCCGGACATGTCGGTCCAGTTCTACCTGTCCTTCGTGGCGCGCCTCAAGGGCCTGCCGGGCGCCAAGCTCAAGGAACGTCTGGAGTACTCGCTCAAGGTGTGCCGCATCGACGATGTGCGCACCCGGCTCATCGGCAAGCTTTCCAAGGGCTACCGGCAGCGGGTAGGCCTGGCGCAGGCCATCATCCATGACCCGCAGGTGCTCATCCTGGATGAGCCGACTGTCGGGCTCGATCCCAAGCAGATCAACGAAACGCGCGAGCTCATCCGCGGCCTGGGCGGCAAGCACACCATCATCCTCTCCACGCACATTCTGCCCGAAGTCAGCATGACCTGCGGCCGGGTCGTCATCATCAACGAAGGCCAGGTCGTCGCCGAGGATTCGCCCGAGAACCTCACCCACCGCCTGCAGGGCCAGGATCGCGTGCACGTGGAGGCGCGAGCGCCGCGGCCGGCGCTGCTGGAAACGCTGCGCGCGCTGCCCGGTGTGACCCATGTGACCACGCGCGAAGTGGATGGCCGCGTGCACGCGGAGATTGAGGCGGCATCTCAGCGCGACGTGCGGGCGGACGTCGCGGCGGCGGTGGTGGGCCAGGGCTGGAGCCTGCTGGAGCTGCGCGCCGCCACCATGAGCCTTGAGGACATCTTCCTCAAGCTCACCACGCGCGAGGAGGCGGCGTGAGCGAACCCAACCCCAGCACCGGCCGGCGAACCAGCCGGCCCCGTCCGGCGAGGCCAGCGACCACAGCTGCCGTGGAAGCGACTGTCGCCGTCGAGCTGCCGGCGCGAGTGCCTGCGCGCTCCAACGGCACGCTGCGCAACCTGGGCACGGTGATCGTGAAGGAGCTGCACAGCTACTTCGCATCCCCCATCGCTTACCTGGTGATGGCCGCCTTCCTGGTCATGAACGGCTATCTCTTCTGGGCCATCCTGATCAGCAGCAAGCAGGCAGATCTCAGCAGCACCTTCGCGGACATGGCCATCATCCTCATGCTGCTCAGCCCCGCCATCACCATGCGCCTACTTTCAGAGGAGCAGCGCATGGGCACTATTGAGCTGCTGCTCACCTCACCTATCCGTGAAGCTGAGCTGGTGATTGGTAAGTGGCTCTCCTCCCTGATCTTCTTTGTCGTGATGCTGGTGCTCACGGGCACCTTTCCACTGTTTCTCCTCAAATTCGGCACGCCGGATGTCGGCACCATGCTGGCCGGCTACCTGGGCATGTTCCTGGTAGAAGGCGTGTTCCTGGCCATCGGCCTGTTCATGTCGTCCATCACCCAGAACCAGATCGTGGCGCTGGCGCTCTCGTTTGGCGTGCTGCTGGTGCTGTGGCTGTTCCAGGGCGCCGGCCAGAACTTCGGGCAGAATGGCGGATCCAGCTTCGTCCAGTACCTCGGTATGTCCGGGCACTTTGACAGCTTCACCAGCGGGGCTATCCAGGTGAAGGACCTGGTGTACTACGCCAGCGGCATCGTGCTGGCACTGTTCCTCACCGTGCGCTCGGTGGAGTCGCGGCGTTGGCGCTAGTGCGTGACCGGCGCGCATTGGTAGCGCGCGTGTGAACGACGCCTACAAGCGGCTCACCCAGGGCCTGCTGTACGCTGGCCTGCTGGGGCTGTTCGGGGCACTGGCCGCGTACTTCGTCAGCGGGACGTTCGGCAACTTGCCCAAGGTGCTGCTCATTGTGGGCGCGGGGCTGCTCATCGGCTTTGCCGTGGCCAGCCCGGAATCGCTGCTGGGCGCGGCCAAAAGCCGCGGCGCCAAATACGGTGGCAACACCGCCATTGCCATCGTGCTGGTGCTGGTCATCGTGGGGGCCGTCAACTTCTTCGTCAGCAGCCACAGCCCCACCTTCGACGTGACCAGCAACCACTCACACACCCTTTCGGCGCAAACCATTAAGCTGCTGCGGAATCTCAAACAGGATGTGAACGTCACCGCCTTCTACCAGAGCGGCCAGTTCGATGAGCAGTCAGCCAAGCAACTGCTGACCCTCTACGCCAGCTACTCCGGCAAGTTCCACTATCGCTTCGTGGATCCGGACAAAGACCCAAGCACGGCGCAGCAGTTCGGCATCGTGAGTTACGGCACGACGGTGTTCCAGAGCGGGCCCGCCAAGAATGTTCAGCGCAAGGATGCGCCTTCGGCGGATGAGCAGAGCTACACCTCCGCGCTCATCGCCGTCACTGGCCAGTTGCAGCGCAAGGTGTACTTCGTCACGGGTAACGGCCAGCCCGATCCCAACTCCTCCCAGCAGCAGGGCTACCACGATGCGCTCACCGCGCTCGAGAACGACAACTACGTGGTGGCTACGCTGGGCGCCTCGCTCGGCGCCGTCCCGGCCGATGCCGCCGCGGTGATCCTGCCCGCGGGCAGCCAGCCCCTGCTGCCAGCCGAGCTCAAGGCCTTTGCCAACTACCTGGCTAAGGGCGGCAAGATGATGATTCTCAGCAGCGCGCTCGAAGCCGCCGGCAGCGGTTCCAACGCCACCCTGGCCAGCCAGCAGGACCTCAACACGTTGATCAAGCCGTTCGGCATCTCCTTTCAGCCAGGCATCGTCGTGGACCCGGCAAGCTCATTGCCGCAGGCGCCGCAGGCACCGGCTGTATCCAACTACGCCGCGCAAGGCAACGCCATCGTCCAGAACGTGGCGGTGAGCCTGTTCCCCGTGCCCAATGGCATCAGCCTGGCGCAGCCCGCGCCTTCGGGCATCAGCGCCACCATCATCGCCAAAACCAGCAGCCAGAGCTGGCTCCAGAACCACATCGATAACAATCAGCTCGCCTTCAGGCAGGGCGACCAGCGCGGCCCTATCAACCTCTTCGTGACGGCCGAGGGCACGCTGCCCAGCACGTCGCCCACGCCGGGCGCCGGCACACCCACGGCCTCCTCTGGTGCAGCTGCCGCCGGCAACGCGGCAGCCTCAGGTGCACCACTGGCCAATGCCACCGTCGTTGCCACACCACCGCCGGTTACCCCCACGGCGCAGCCGGCCGCCAGCCAAACGCCGGGCGCCGCGGCCCCCGTACCAACATCCACGCCCACGCCTGTCGCCAACATTACTGGCTCCACGGTCAACCTTCAGGGCGGCAGCAAGGTGGTGGCCGTATCCGATGAGCTGTGGCTGAACAACACCTATCTCAACCAGGCGCCCGGCAACCGCGACCTCTTCCTGAACAGCATCAACTACCTCGTCGGCAACACCAACCTCATCTCCATCGCGCCCAAGTCCCAGGTCAACACGCAGGTGCTGCTCTTGGGCAGCGACGCCAACCTCATTTTCTTCGTGGTGGTGGTGCTCGTGCCGCTGGCAGTGCTGGTGGTGGGGGGCACGGTGTGGTGGCAGCGACGCTGAGGGACCGCGCACTGGCCACGTTGCGCAGTAAAGGCTCGGCATGAACATCCGCTTCACGCTGGGGCTTCTGGTGGTGGCCGCGCTGGTGGTGATTGGCGTGGCTATCGGGCAGGCAAAGGCGCCACAGGCGGCGCCCGCGGTTACTCCTACGCCAGTCTTGTTCAACCTGTCGGTGTCCGATGTCACCAACTTCGACATACGCGCCGGCGCCCACGAGACTGACCTGGCCAGCAGCAACGGCAAGTGGAGCCTGGTGAAGCCCAGCCCGGATTCGAATGTCGATCAGACCAAGATTTCAGACCTGGTAGGTCAGGTGGCGGCGCTTGATGGCACGCGCAGTGTGGCCGCCAGCACGGGCAATCTCGCCCCCTACGGGCTCGACAAGCCCCAAATCACCGTGACGATGCAGCTCAAAGCGGGCAAGCCACAAGTCCTGCTCGTGGGCAACCGCAACGTGGATGGCAACTACTACTACGCCATGCCCCAGGGTGGCTCGCAGGTGAGCCTCATCTCCAGCACGGTGGTCAACAGCCTCAGCGAAATGGCCGCCACGCCCCCGCGCGCCACCCCAACGCCCACGCCCACCAACACGCCTATCCCCACGCCTACCCCGGCTCACACGCCGAAGCCGGGCGCCACGTCGCACGCGGCCGCCACAGCCACGCCATAACCGGGCCACCCAGTTCGAATTCTCAGCGGGCAAGCCGTGCCAGCCAGAGGTATGATCGTGCGGTGGTACTACCCCAACCGGACGATTTGCGGGAGATGCACCGGCTTATGGTGCTGAGCCGCGTGTTTGATAAGGCCTGCTGCGACCTGGCGGGCAACTGGTTTCCCGCGGAGGGAGAGGAGGCCACCGTCATCGGTAGTTTCTACGGGCTCCAGCCGGGCGATTATGCGGCCGCCCACTATCGCGGCACCCACATCGTGTACCACATGCGTGGCGCGGAGCTGTGGCGGCTGGCCTGCGCGGCTATTGGCAGGGCCGATACGTATACCGGCGGCCGCGGTCTGGCGCACTGCGGCCCCGCGGACATGGGCTGCTTGCCCTGGCTGGGTGGCGACATCGGCCCGCAGATCGCCCAGGCCACGGGCGTGGCGCTGGCCTTCAAGTACCGCAAACAACCGCACGTCGTGGTGAACGCCTTCGGCGACGGCATGAGCACCCGGGGCGACTTTCACGAGGCGCTCAACTTCGCCGGCGTGCAGAAGCTGCCCATCGTCTACATCGTGCACAACAACCAGTACTCCATCTCCACCCACTCCACGCGCTTCCTGGCAAACCAGAACATCTGCGACCACGCCCAGGCCTACGGCATGGCCGGGGTCTCGGTGGATGGCAACGACGTGCTGGCTGTTCACGAAGCGGTGACCGATGCCATGGCCCGCGCCCGGCAGGGGCAGCCCAGCCTCATCGAAGCACGCACCTGGCGCGTGCGCGGCCACTGGGCGGGCGACATGACCCCGTACCGCGAGCACCAGACCGATGTGATGCAGCCCAGAGAGGACCCCATCCCGCGCATCGAGAAGGTGCTGGCGGATCGCGGCCTGGCCAACGCTGCCGAAATAGAGCAGGTGTGGCAAACCGCCAAAGAGGAAGTGAGCGCCGCGGTAACCAAAGCCGAACAGGCGCCGTCCAGCGAAACGGTGGGCATTGGCTTCGACCAGGTGTTTGCCCCGCGCGCGGCCGCCCGATGAGCCGCCTCACCTATGTTGAGGGTGTGATCGATGCCCTGGCGGAAGCCATGCGCGACGATCCGGACGTCTTCCTCATGGGGCAGGACATCGGCCCCTTCGGCGGCACTATGCAAAGCACCAAGGGCCTGTGGGAGGAGTTCGGCTACGACCGCGTGATCGACACTCCTATCTCGGAGGCGGGCACCGTTGGTGCAGCCATCGGCGCGGCGTTGCAGGGCCTGAAGCCGGTGATCGAAATCTCCTTTGGGGAGTTCCTGGCCTCCACCATGGCCGA
>JBOGTU010000096.1:0-18230 GCA_050695655.1 Chloroflexota bacterium
GTGTGGCTGTGCCGCCATAAGTGGAGCTGCCGGCCACGGCCGTGAGCCGGTTGCCGGCCGCCTGAAGGGGTCCAGCGTCAGGAACCAGCAGCGCCAGCAGCAGGCCCTCGCTGAGCAGCGTGCGCAGCCGTGCGCCCAGGGCTCGCGAGATGCACCGCCCAACCACATTCGTCTCCCCACGAAAAGTGTTTGTTCACAACACCTCTCTCCCCTGGTACCGAGACGGACCAGCCCTCACCTGGCGGGTCCCTCGCGTGGGCACAACCAACCAGGCTGCAACCAAGCTAGCGGCAAATGCGCCGCTGCGCAACACCCCCTACCGATGGGTACTTTGTGGCCAGCACGAGTGGCGTAGTGCGAACGGCACTGGGCCCGTGAGTTGGCGCATTGAAGTGAGGGCCGCTGGGCGGGTGTTCCACCCCACTACTCCACCAGCTTATCCACGCACCATCTCCCAGCCGGGGGCCCTAAGTTTGTCGCCCGATCGTTCGCCGGCCAGGTCTCGAGCGTTCGACAGCAAGCTTCAAACGGCTGCCTACAGGCGCCCGGCTAGTGGCCAGCTTCCTGGGTTGGGTTCCAGTTGGCCAGGGCCTGGCGCAGCGTGGAGAGGGGGATCGGGCCGTAGCGCAGCACTTCGTCGTGAAAGGCGCGCAGATCGAACGCGGGCCCCAAACGAGTTGTGGCGCTGGCGCGTGCCGTTTCGATCTCCCGCTGCCCGATCTTGTAGCTCAGCGCCTGCCCAGGGATGATGATGTAACGGTCCACTTCGTTGGCCGCGTTCGCCTCACTCAGAAAGGCGTTCTCGCGCAGGAAGGTGATGGCGCGCTGGCGGGTCCAGCGAAACTGGTGCAGGCCGGTGTCGATGATCAGGCGGCACGCTCGCCAAGCCTGGTTGATGAGCATCGCCAGCCGCTCGTAGGCGTCGCGGTAGAGCCCAAACTCATCCGCCAGCCGCTCGGTGTAGAGTGCCCAGCCCTCGACGTACGCAGTCATGTCGGAGCTCAGCCGGCGGAAGGCGGGCAGGTCGGTCCGCTCCTGCGCCAGGGCGATCTGCACGTGATGGCCGGGTACGGCTTCGTGAAAGGCGATGCCTGGCATCTCCCATGCTGGCTGCGTGGCCTGCAGGAAGCAGTTGACATAAAAGACGCCGGGACGGTCGCCGCTGGCTGATGGCGGATAGTAAAAGGCGCTGGGGCTGTCGGCCTCGCGGAAGTCCTCCACCGGCTTCACCACACACGGGGTGACCGGCAGGCGGCCGAGCATGGAGGGCAGCGCCGCCTGCGCATCGGCGATGGAGCGCTCGGCGAGTTGCACCATGCGGGCGCGATCTGTTTCGCGGTGGGCAGGGTCGCTGAAGAGGTGCTCGGCAGTGGCCCGCAGGTCGGCGGTGGCATTGGGAATCTCCGCCAGCAGGGCGCGCATCTCCGCGTGCAGGCTGATGAGGTCAGCCTCGCCGAAGGCGTGAATCTCGCGCGGTGTAAGCGTGGTGGTGGTGTGTTTGCGGCACAGGAAGGCGTAGGCATCTTCGCCCTGGGGAATGGCCCACAGGCCGGGCTCGGTTCGCGCCTGGCTGGCGTAGTCGCCTTGCAGGTAGCGCAGCAGCTCGGCGTAGGCGGGGTAGATGGTGCTGTGCACCACCTCTGCCACGGCCGCATGGCCGCTCTCCAGCGCCACGCGCGCCAGTGGCGATGCGCCGGCTGGCGTGTCCAGCAGCGCCTGGATCTGCCCCACCACGCGCTGTACCACGGCGGTGAATGCTGTCCGCCCCTGCGCCTGGCCCTCGGTCAGGTTGGCGAGATAAGCCTGCATGTACGCGGGGAAGGCCTGGTAGCGTGCGACGAGTTGGTCCACGCCCTCGGCCGCCTCTGTGGGGTGCCAGTTCAGCAGATCGGGGAGCCACACCTGCGGACCGTCCATCTGGTCCACCCAGATGTGATCCAACCGGAGCTGCAGTTCCTCTAGATGATCGCTGGCGGCCAGATGCAGCATGTCCCAGGTCACGGCGTCGTCCGCGTTGAGATCGGCGCGGGCAATACCCTCCACCGAGCGCAGCAGGCGCTGGTGCAGGGCCGCGTCCGCCTTGCGTCCTTCTGGCCCCACGTCCTCCAACCGGTCGTTGAAGCGTTGATCGCCGATGAAGGTGGCCAGCCGCGGGTTCAGCCGCAGCAGGTCGTCCCAGTAGGTGTCGGCCAGCGCGGCCAGCTGCTGGGCGGCGGAAACAGGTGCGTGCTCGGGTATGGCTCCCATGGCCTCAATTGTCGCCTATGCTGAAGCGGTGCGGGCGGGCAAACGTGGCATAATCGCGCGTTGCGGCACCCAAACCGCGCCGCGGTTTCATGTGATGGAGGGGAGCTGTTGGCCAAGCCGGCGGACATCACCGACCAGGCGTTTCGAGACGCGCTGACTCAGGCCGAGCAGGCGCTGAATGAGGGAAATTACGGAGCCTCGGTGCGCGGCAGCGTGGCGGCGTACACGCGACTGATCGATCTGCGGCCCGACACCATCGTGCTGCCGTTCGACCCGGCCCACCCACGCCCGGGCGTGGGGCCAGCGCCGCGCATCGGTGGGCCAGCGCCCTGGCCGGCCTTCATGGGCGTGCGCCTGGATGTGCCCGAGGAGGGTAAGCCGAGCCTGGTGATCGAGCGGGATCGCTTCACCATGAGCCAGGCGGCGGCCTTCTTCGAGTTCACGGTAGACGCAGTGTTGCGCGCGCAGCGCACTGCCCTCGCCACCAGCTGATTTCAACTCGCGCCGAGGGCCGATCACCCGGCGGTACTACCCTATTTCCGCCTGCACGCTGGTTCGGATATGGTGTTGCTTATCCCCTGGGGAGTGTGTGGTGCTGGTGCTTGCTCAAGTTCCGCGCCGGCTGGTGCTGGCTGCTCTGTGTACCGTACTGCTGTTGGGGCAGGGCGTGGCGCTGGCCGCACCAGCGGCTCCTGCTGCCCCCGCGCCCGAGCCGCTGCCACCGGTCACCAACTCAGATCGCCACTTCGGCGCGGCCGAGGCCTTTCGCGTGCAGCAGACCACGCTGGCGCAGGACGCCGGTGTCAAGTGGGAGCGCGTCACCATGTCCTGGCCGCAGCTCGACCCGGGCTACTGGAATGGCCCCTGGTACCTGCCCTTCCCGTACCTCGACTCACAGATCGCGCACGACATCGACCTGGTGGGCATGCTCATTAACACGCCCGATGCCCACTCGACCAACCTGGCCGACGGCACCACGGCCGTGCCCGCCGGGCTGTACCTGCCGGTGGACGACCCCAACAACAGCTGGGCGCAGTTCGCGCGGCGTACGGCGCGCTTCTACCACGGGCGTATCTTTCACTGGATCATCTGGAATGAGCCGGATATCACCGCGACGGATCCGAACGCGGCCTACCGCACCTGGTCCGGCACGGTGGCGGACTACTATCGGCTCCTGAAGGTCGGTTATCTGGCCGTCAAGGAGGTGGATCCCACACTTACCGTGGGCACCGCCGGTTTCACCTACTGGACCGATGCGCGGGCTGGTCGCCGCCAGTATTTCGACCGCATGCTGGACCTGGTTGCGCAGGATCCGACGGCCCCGGCCCACAACTACTACATGGACTTTGTGTCGCTGCATCTCTACAGCGATCCCCACAGCCTGTACAACGTGCCCGTGCTGTACCACCAGCTCATGGCCGCGCGGGGCTTCGACAAGCCGATCTGGATCAACGAGACGAACGTGATCCCCTGGGATGACCCAGTGAACGCGGGCACGCCCCGTGGTTCGCCCGGCGGTATGCGGGCCACGCTGGACGAGCAGGCGTCATTCATCGTCCAGGCCTATGCCCTGGGGCTGGCAGCCGGTGTGCAGCGCATCGAGGTCTACAAGATGAAGGATGGCGACAACGATGTGGTGAACGGTCAGGCGCTGGTGCGCAACCTGCCCACGCTGCAACCGCGGCCCGAGTACGTGAGCTATCAGCTGGCCGCCACCTACTTCTCTCACGCCAAGTCCGCCACCTGGTTTCGACAGGGGCAAGTGGAGGAAGTGGTCTTCGACCGCGGCGATCAGCGTGTGACGGCGCTGTGGAACGATAGTTTTGCATCGGTCCGCGCCCAGGTGCATAGCTCCGGCGGCATCGCCAGGGCACTGGATAAGTACGGCCAGCCCGCGCCACTGGGCATCGCTGCTCCCGGCGTTTACGCGCTGGAGCTGCCTGCCGCCACGGACCACGCCAACCTCCAGACACCCAACAGTGCCATGATCGGCGGCAGCCCGCTGCTGCTCATCGAAGACGGCTCCACCGTGCCGCCCAAGGAGACGCTGCTGCCGTAGTTCGCCGGGCCGTTCAGCCGCGCTGGGCGCGCATGGCGGTATCGAGGGTGTACTCGAGGTAGGTGACGGCGTCGCTGAGGGTGAAGCGATCCTTGCCGGCCACGAGGCGAGGCTTGTCGCCCTCTTTCCACAGTAGGTCTACGCCACACACGTCCGGCCAGGGGCGCGCAGGCATGGCGCGCAGCACGCGGTCGAAGCTGGGGGCGGCGCCCGCTCGGCTGCCCGGCGGGACGATGACGTCCGGCCGGATGTCGATGAGGTGGCTGTAGGCCGCCATGCACTTCCGCACGGCGCCGTCATAATTTTTGGTGTCCACGTCAGCCTCCGCTTCGAGCAGCAGTGCCTGGACAGTGGGGTCTGTCACGTCGGCCGGTTTCGCCATCCGTCTCTCCGTTTCAGTCGCTTGGCCCGCTGATACCGGCAGCTCTCGAGCGGCCGGTCAGATGGAGCTGTTGATGGGCAGTGTTACGCCTTCGAGCTGCTGCTCGCGCCACCGCTGGTGCAGAGGGTGGCGCTCCTTGAACTCGGGCATCACCTCTTTGGCGAACAGCTCCAGCGATTCCATGATGTGCTCGTGCTTGCGTGCGCCGCACTGGGAGAAGAAGAGCAGCGCATCTACGTGCGCGGCCTCGTAGCGCAGGCAGCTCTGGCGGATGAAGTCCGGCGAGCCCATGAAGTTACCTCGGCGGCCCATGCGATACAGCGCGCGGGCACTTTCGTCCTCCGGCTCCAGGGCGGTGGCGCTGTCGCGCGCCTGGGCGGTTTGCTCGGCGTCGGCCCGGTTGCGGAACTCACGGTAGATGTTGTCCCGCCCGTGGCTGAGGTGGCCGTGCATCCAGCCGAACACAAAGCCAAAGTACTGCGCCCCTTCCAGGCCGCGCTCAACCGCCTCCTCATCTGTTTTGGCGCACAGCATGTTGCCGGTGGTGAGCAGCGCGGGGTTGATGGCCGCGCCCAGCGGCTCGCGGCAGCCGCGGATGAGCTCGAAGTAGCGCAGCGCGCGCTCTTCGGCCTCCTCGGGCGACTCGAAGCCGAAACCCAGCGCACCAATGCCCATGCGGGCCGCCAGCATCACTGTTTCGCGCCGTGACGCCGCTACCCACACTGGTGGGTGCGGCTTTTGCAGTGGCTTGGGGATGACGTTGCGCTCGGGCATGCTGAAGTACTTGCCCTCGTAGCCGGGGTAGGGCGTGCAGGACATCATCCGCAAGCACTCGCGTGTCGCCTCCTCCCAGGCCTCCTTCTTTTCCTTCTGCTTGGTGAGGAAGCCGCCAATCTCGGTCTCCGTGGCGCCCTCGCCCGTGCCGAACTCCACTCGCCCGTTGGATACGAGGTCCAGCGTGGCGATGCGCTCAGCCACACGGGCGGGGTGGTTCTGGTTGGGTGGCATCTGGATGATGCCGTGGCCCAGGCGGATGTTCTTGGTGCGGGCGGCGGCCGCGGCCAGCACCACCTCGGGCGCGGTGCTGTGGCAGTACTCCTCCAGGAAGTGGTGCTCAGTGAAGAACACATAGTCGTAGCCGAGCTTGTCCGCGAACTCGATCTGCTCGAGCGCCTCATTCATGATCTTCTGCTCATCCTCGGGCCGCCAGGTATCGGCGTCGTAGGGGCGAGGCGTCTGCAATTGGAACTGGAGGCCAAACTTCATGCTCTGTGTGGGTCCCTTCGTTGTTTCTCCGGCGCCATTCTACCCACCTCAGGGCGATGCTCGGCAGAATGCCGACGGCCCGATTACAATGGCCGCAAGACTGTGCCGCTGGCCTGTGCCTCAGGCGCGGCAGTCGAGTGACGCGAACATGAACCAGGAGGCGCGGAGGAACGACCATGATTGGCGCGGCGGCAGCTCCCGGGGCGCTTGCGGAGGCTCCGGCAGGCCCACCCGGCCCCCCGGAGGGGCAAGCACGGCCGGCTTTCCAGATCGTGCCGCTACGTGGCGTGCCCGTGGTGGTTGTGGCCCTTGGGCTGCTCATCGCGGCCATCATCGGCAACTGGTTGTGGGCGTTGGACTTCTTCCACATCGTAGGCGGGGCGCTGTGGACGGGTATCGATCTCTTTGTGGGGCTGATCATCGGGCCTATCATCGGCCGGCTGTCCATTCCCGCGCGCATGGAGTTCTCCGTGCGCTTCATGCCCAAAATGGTGCTGCTCATGCCCACGCTCGTGACGCTCACCCTCGCCTCCGGCTGGCAGCTGGCGCGGCGCTTCGGCTACCTCACCATGCCCTACCCGCAGCACTGGTGGATCACTGCCTCGTTCATTGTGGTGGGGGTGATGACCCTCATTGCCATTGGCCTGCTGGAGCCGGCCAACCTGGCGGTGCTGTTCGAGCTCAAAAAGCCCCACCCCAATGGTGAGCTGGTGGCCAAGCTCATGCGCCGCTTCATTTACGCTTCCGGCATCACCGGCACCATGCAGCTGGCGATCCTGGTCATCATGACGCGGATCACCACCTGGTGAGCGCCCTGGCGCCGGAGCACCAGGCCGTGCCAGCGGAGCACGCGCTGTCGCCTGTCCCCTTGTTTGCCGTGGGGGCCATGGGGTGCGTCATCACGGGCGGCATTGTGGTGGCGGCCTATCTCCCGCGCGAGGCGCCCACTGCGGTACCGCTGGTGTTTCTGGGGCTCGCCATTGTGCTGCTGCTGGCCATGGCCCTGTCGCTGGTACGCCTGCGAAATTTTGCCTGGAGCAAGTTCTTCCTGGTGAGCGGCTGGGCACTTTTCGCTTACGTCGTCATTTCGGGCATGCTGGAGCTGGTGTTCGTGCTGGATGGCACGCCCACCAACCAGCTGCTGCTGCTCACGGCCATGCTGGTGATCTTCGCGCTGGACATCCCCGTGCTGTTCGGCTTCTCCGTCGCTCGCCACCAGCCTGCCTGACGCCGGCAGACGTTCGGCCCGCCCCGCACACGCGTAGGAGACGGATCCCCTCAACATGCAGGCTTGTCCTGAGGCTCTGTCAGCTGAACTGCACGTTCGCTTCGCGGCGGTAGGCCAGCAGGGCCAGCACAATGAAGCCGAGGCCGTAGCCGGCGATCCATAAGATGGACGCCTGCAGATTCGCGGCTGGCACGCCCACCGCGTTCCAGGCGAGCTGGGCGTAGTGGTAGGTGGGCAGGTACGGTGCGATGGCGCGAATGAACGCTGGCAGCTGCGACAGCGGCACCAGCATGCCCGAGGCAAAAGAGAGTGGAATGTAGGTCAGGTTCACGACGGCCGGCGCGGCATTCGGGCTGACAGCATAGCCGATGGCGAAGCCCGCGGCGATGAAGGGCGTGGCGCCCAGCAGCAGCGTGATGGTGACGTTGATCCAGGTGCCGGCTGGCAGCCGCACGCCCCCGGCGGCGATGCCGAACAGGTACAGCAGCACGAGCATGGCCAGCGCGAATGCCAGCGCCGTGATGATGCGCGCCACCAGGTCCACCAGCGGGCGCAGCGGCGTAGCACGCAAGAGCAGGTGCATGCGCTGGCCGCGCTCATTGGCCACCGACAACCCAAACGAGAACAGCATGACGGACACAGCGCCATACGCGCCGAACGACACCAGCAGGTAGGCGCCATAGTGCACAGTGGTCCCGCTGACACTGTAGCCGGCATTTGGCAGCCCGAAGAAGAGGTAGAACACCAGCGGGAAAGCCAGGCTGAAGATACTGAACGCGGGTACTCGCCACAGCTTGAGGAATTCGGCACGCGTTTGTTGCAGGAGCATGGGGCCAATGGGTGCCAGCGAGCGCGGCTGCTCCAGTGCGCCGTTCGTCGCGTTCATATCCAGGTTCATGCCGGCACCGCATCCGCGCCGCTGGTGAGCGACAGGAATGCCTCTTCCAAGCCGGCCGGCACGACCTCCAGATCAGTCAGCTCGTAGCCGGCCGCGAAGAGCGCTTGGAGGGCAGCCTCCGGCCGGGCAGTGAGGAAGCGCACCTCGTGGTCAACAATTGAAAGCCCGGACAGTGGCAGTGCCTCAAAAAAGCCGCGGTTCGGCAGGCGATCGAGCTGAAAGCCCACCTGCTTGCCCGCCGTTTGTGCTTTGATGGCCGCCGGCGTGCCGTCCGCGATGATGCGCCCGTGGTCGATCACCACGATGCGCCGGGCCAGCGCATCGGCTTCCTCCAGGTTGTGCGTGGTGAGGATGATGGTTCGGCCGCGCGTGGCGAAGTCACGGATCTGCTGCCAGAAGTGCCGCCGCGCCTCCACATCCAGGCCGGTGGTTGGCTCGTCCAGGAACATCACCTCTGGATCGCCGGCAATGGACAGGGCGAAGTACACGCGTTGCTTCTGGCCACCGGAGAGGCTACCGATGCGCTTGCCGGCTTGATCCCTCAGGCCGGCGCGCTCCAGCAGGTCGGCCGTGGCCAGCGGGCGAGGGTAATACGAGCGGAAGAGGTCGATCAGCTCACGCACCTTGAGCATGGCCGGCACGCCGGATTCCTGCAGCATCACACCCGTGCGGGAGCGCGCCTCCGGCGACCGTGGCGGCCGGCCGAACAGCAATGCCTGGCCCTGGCTGGGCTGCCGCAGCCCCAGCATGATGGCGATTGAGGTGCTTTTGCCCGCGCCGTTTGGCCCGAGGAAGGCCACCACGCCGCCAGGCTCCAGCGCCACGCTCACATCCCGAAGTGCCTGCACGCTGCCATAGCGTTTAGAAACGCCGCGGAGCTCGACCACGCCGGGCGTGGTCAGGTCCGTCTCCTCTTCATGCGTGCGAAGGTTACCAGGCGGGCATGAGAGCCCCTCATCATGCCACTACAAGCCACGAGCGAAAGGGCACGGAACACTGGCTCCCGTAACGGGCGCAGCGCTATACTGGCCCGCACCCCAAAGCGCGACTTTTCGATGCACATGCTGACGAGAGGAGAGGCTATGCCCTACGACCTGCTCATCAAAGGTGGCCACGTTCTGGACCCCGGCCAGGGGTTGAACGCCACCCTGGATATTGGTGTGACCAACGGCCGCATCGCGGCCATTCAGGCTGACATTCCTGCCACCGAGGCCAAAAAGGTGGTGGAGGTGCACGGCTCCAACCGCTTTGTGGTGCCGGGGCTGCTCGATATCCATACCCACGTAGCGCACGGTGCCACCACCGCGGGTGTGGGCATGGAGTGCTGCGACCCGGACATTGCCGGTGTGCTGTCCGGCGTCACCACGGTGCTGGACTGCGGCTCCGTGGGCGTGGCCAACGTGGGCGTGTTTCCCAACCACATCCTGCCCAAGGCCAAAACGCGCGTGATCTGCTTCCTTAACGTGGGCAGCTATGCCCACACCATGCCGCTGCCGGCCGACGTGAACAGCATGGATGAGGTGAACCAGAAGGCCATCGCGGCCTGTGTGCAAGCCAACCCCGGCCTTGTGCGCGGCATCAAGTTGCGCCTGGTGGGCCCTGTGGTGGCCGAGAAGGGCGAGGAGTTGATCACGCTCTCCAAAGCCATTGCCAGCGAGCACCACATTCCGCTCATGGTGCACATCGGCGACGGCCGGGCCGAGGGCGAGTACGCCGGCCAGATGACCCGCTTCCTCCTGGGCAAAGCGTTTACGCCGGGCGACATCCTCACGCACCTCTGCACGCCGCACCGCGGCGGCGTGATGGATTCCGCCCGCAAGCCGGTGCCCGAGCTGAAGGAGGCCAGAGATCGGGGCGTGGTGCTGGACCCAGCGCTCGGCGCCGGCAACTTTGGCTACGAGATCGCTCGTGAACAGGCGCAGTTGGGCCTCCATCCGGACACGATTTCGAGCGACCTCACTGCCGGCGGCCGGAAGCGCATTGTGTACAGCCTTATGGAGTGCATGGGCCGCTTCATGGCTGTGGGCTACAGCCTGTCGGACGTGATTCGCATGGCCACCGCCAATGCCGCGAAGGCGCTGGGCATGCAGGATGAGCTGGGCGCGCTGGCCGTGGGCCGCGAGGCGGACATCACCGTGCTGGACGAGCACGAGGGGCACTTCCGCTTCCTTGATACCACGCAGCTGGTGTTTCAGGGCGACCATGCCTTGACCCCCGTTGTCACGGTTCGCGCCGGCGAAGTATTCGTGCCGGACTGGGGCCCGCATCCATGGGGCTGGCTGCCGGAGCGCATGGCCGCATGAATGCCCGCCTGACGCGGGTTCGCCTGGCTTGGAGCCTAGGAGGGTTGCGTGGATAAGCTGTTCGCCTCCGCGGATGAGGCCCTGGCAGACATGGTCGATGGGTCGACGATCGCCATTGCTGGTTTTGGGGTGGGGCATCGCTTCCCCTCGTCGCTGCTCACTGCCGTGGTGAATAAAGGCGTGAAGGATCTGTGCGTGGTGTCGAACTCGCTCGGCGGCCGAGGCGCCCTGCGGGGCCAAATTCTGGTGGAGAACCACCAGGTGCGCAAAATCGTCGTGGCCTTCACCGCCCGGGCTGGGCTGCGCAGCGCGGCGGAGGACCAGATCGATTCCGGCGAGCTGACGTTTGAACTGGTGCCCCAGGGCACGCTGGTCGAACGCTGCCGCGCGGGCGGCGCGGGCATTCCCGCCTTCTACACGCCCACCGGCGCCGGCACACCCGTGGCCGATGGCAAGGAGGTGCGCTGGTTCGACGGCAAGCAGTACATCCTGGAGCAAGCCATCCATCTGGATTACGCGCTGCTCCGAGCCTACCGAGCCGATCGCTCCGGCAATCTGCAATTCCGCGGCGGCAGCCAGAACTTCAATCCCAGCTTCGCGAAAGCCGCGCGCATCGCCGTGGTGGAGGCGGATGAGATCGTGGATGTGGGCGAGATTCCGCCGAACGAGATCGACCTGCCGGGCATATTTGTCTCGCGGGTGGTGAAAAGCACCGTGAACATGACTGTGGAGGAGGTGCAGGCCACGCGCGCGCCGCGCCGGCCGGCGGATGTTCCGAGGCAGTACCTCGGCAAGCCCGCGCTCACCAGAGCGGCAATTGCCGAGCGTGCCGCGAGGCTCCTGGCCGAGGGCAGCACGGTGAACCTGGGCACGGGCATCCCCACTATGGTGTCCAACTACGTGCACGGGCGAGACATTCTGCTGCACGCGGAGAATGGCGTGCTGGGCTACGGGCGCTTTGTCGAGGGCGAGGAAATCGACCCGGACGTGTACAACGCCAGCGGCGAGTTCGTGGCGCTGGAAACGGGCGCGGCGTTCTTCGACAGCGTCACGTCGTTCGAAATGGCGCGCGGCGGGCACCTCTCGGCGGTGATCCTGGGCGCCTATCAGGTGGATGAGCTGGCCAACCTGGCCAACTTCGCCACGCCGGAAATGGTGGGTGGCGGTATTGGCGGTGCTATGGACCTGGTGGCGGGCCGCAGCACACTCATCATCACCATGGAGCACCGGGACAGCCGCGACAATGCCAAGCTGCTGCACCGCTGCACCTTTCCCCTCACCGGGGTGGGCTGCGTTGATGTGGTGGTAACCGACCTGGCGCTGTTGCGGCGCGAGAAGGGCCGCTTCGTGCTGGAAGAAACGGCGCCTGGCTTTACGCCCGCCGAAGTCGCGAGCCTCACTGAAATGGAGCTGGCTATCCCGGAGCACGTGGGGAGTATGGCCGCGGGTGCGGCGGGGGCAGCCTGAGCACTTTGGACGATTTTGAGGATGGGGAGCAGATGAGTAGGTGAGCATTAAAGGGAAGGCTTTCATCGCCGGGGCCTACGAGCACCCGGATCGGCTGATGCCGGATAAGACCATCACCCAGCTGCACGCGGAAGTCGCCATGGGCGCCCTCACGGACGCCGGCTTGAGCTTGAAGGATGTGGATGGTTTCGCTCACGTTGGCGGCGACATCACCATGCCCGGCATAGCCCTGGCGGACTACTTGGGGCTGAAGCTCTCGTACGTCGATTCCACCGTCACCGGCGGCTCGTCACCTGTGTACCACGTGGGGCACGCGGCCGCGGCGATCGCCACCGGAAAGTGCCAGGTGGTACTCGTGACGCTGGCCAATCGGCCGCGCAGCGCCGTCGCTCGGCGAGTGCAGGGCGAGGCGCCGGAATATCCTTTCGAGGCGCTGTACGGCACCAGCACGCTGGGCATGTACGCGCTGGCCGCGCAGCGGCACATGTACGAGTACGGCACTACCAGCGCGCAGCTGGCGGAGGTGAAGGTGGCCGCCGCGCATCACGCGCAGTACAACCCGCACGCGCTGCTGCCCAAGCCCGTGACCGTGGAGGATGTCCTCAATTCCCGCATGATGAGTGATCCTTTGCACTTGCTGGATTGCTGCGTCGTGACAGACAGTGGTGGCGCGGTAGTGGTGGTCAGCCCCGAGGTAGCACGTGACTTGAAGCGCCAATCTGTGAAAATCTTGTCCCAGGCGGAGTCACCCAAACACACTATGAATGGCCAGGTGGACCTCACGTACACTGGCGCCCGCTGGACCGGCCCCCGCGCCTTCGAGGACGCCGGCCTCAAGCCTAGCGACATCGACTACGCCTCGATCTATGACTCCTTCACCATCACCGTGGTCGAGACGATCGAGGACCTGGGATTCTGCGAGAAAGGCCAGGGTGGGCGCTTCGTGCTGGATGGTGCGCTGCAGGCGCCGCACGGCAAGCTGCCATTCAATACCGATGGCGGCGGTCTGTGCAACAACCACCCCGGTATGGGTGGTATCACCAAGATCATTGAGGCGGTTCGCCAGCTGCGCGGCGAAGCTGCCAAAGAGGTGCAGGTGCCCAACTGCCACCTCGCGCTGGCGCATGGCACCGGGGGTTCGCTGGGCACGCGCATGGGCAGCGCCACGCTCATTCTGGGGCAGGAGGACGCCTGATCATGGCAGAACACGCACTGCCCAACCCGGCACCAATGGTCACATCGGAAACGCGGCCCTTCTGGGAAGGCACGGGCCGCGGCGAGCTGCTGCTGCCCAGGTGCGACGCGTGCCACACACTGTTCTGGTACCCTCGTGGCTTCTGCCCGGCCTGCGGCTCGTTCAGCATCTCCTGGCAGAAAGCCTCGGGCCGTGGCCAGGTCTACAGCTTCACCGTGAACAGGCGCGGTGTGGCGGACCATCCCGACTATCGGGAGGCTGGCGTGTATGTGCTGGCCTACGTGCAGCTGGAGGAAGGCCCGCGCATCATGACCAACATCGTCGAGTGCGATCCCGATCGCGTGGCCGTGGGCCAGCCCGTTCAGGTGGTCTTTCACGACACCGGCCAGGGCACCGCGCTTCCGCGCTTCCGCCCGGCATAACCTGCCAGGCCGCGATCTTCACAGCCAACCAGATGCCCGCTGAGCTGAACTGAGGAGGCTCGGAAAACGTCGAACATGGACCCCAGGGATGCGCTCGCCGGTAAGGTGGCCATTGTCACGGGCGGTGGCCGGGGGCTGGGACGGGCCTACGTTGAGGGGCTGGCGGCGGCCGGCGCGCGCGTCGCGGCGGCTGATACGCTGGAGCGGGAGCTGAAGGAAACGGCCGCCGCGGTGCGGGCCGCTGGAAGAGAGCTCAGCACCTTTGCGCTGGACGTGACGCAACGTTCGGCCGTCGAGGACATGGTGCAAGACGTGCAGCGGCGGCTGGGGCCGGTGGACCTGCTGGTGAACAACGCGGGCATCGCCACGGCTATTGGCCCCATCTGGCAGATTGATCCCGATGATTGGTGGCGCGAAGTAACAGTGAATCTCTATGGCGAGTTTCTGTTTGCCCGCACTGTGCTGCCCGCCATGTTGGAGCGGCACGCCGGGCGGATCATCAACGTGGCCAGCACGGCCGGCAAGCGGGTAGGCGGCACAAATATGTCCGCCTATGGCCTGAGCAAGGCCGCGGTCATTCGCTTGACAGATCAGCTCGCCGCGGAGACCGCGGATCATGGCATCAAGGTGTTCGCCATCCACCCAGGAGGGGTTCTCACGCACATGATGGACTGGCTGTTCACAGACCTGGGCAAGTGGATGCCGGCCATGAAGGCCACCGTGGAAAGCGGCAACATCGTTGGCACCGAGGTCGCTACGGCGTTGGTGCTGCGTCTCGCCTCCGGCGAAGCCGATGCCCTTTCAGGTTGCTACATTGAGGCCACCAGCAACCTGGACGAGCTGATTGCCCACGCCCCGGAGGTTCGGGAGCGACAGCTGCACGTCCTGAAGCTGGAAACGCTATGAAAACGTCATGACCTTGCCCGCTGGCCCCGAGGAGCTCCGTGCCGCCGTGCGCCAGCGTTACTCGCTGGTGGGAGAGAAGCCGCGCGGGGCCTATGGGTTCCGTGTGGGGCGAGCGTTTGCGGAGGCGCTCGGCTACCCAGCGGAGGTGCTCACCGGCCTCCCGGCCGGCGTGTGCGAATCATTTACCGGCGTAGCCGCTGCCGCGCTGCTGGCGGAGGTGCGCTCCGGGCAGACAGTGGTCGACCTCGGTTCCGGCGGTGGGCTGGACCTCATCCTGCTGGCTCGCGCCACAGGCCCCGCGGGCAGCGTCACCGGCATTGACTTTGCTCCGGCCATGGTGGAACGGGCGCGGGCGAACGTGGCAGAGCTGGCCTTCAGCTGGGCGCAGGTTCGCGAAGCGCCGGCGGAAGCCACCGGGCTGCCGGACGCCTGCGCCGACTGGGTTGTCGTAAATGGCTTGCTCAACCTCACACCAGACAAAGCCTCTGTGCTCACGGAGATCGCCCGCGTCCTCAAGCCCGAGGGAGAGTTGCTGCTGGCCGAAACCACGCTGCGGGCGCCCCTGCCCGACACCGCGATCGAAACCGTGGACGACTGGTTCAGGTGAATTGGAGGCGCGCTGCCGGAGGCAGAGCTCATCGCCTTGATCCAGAAGGTGGGTCTAACGAGCGTCAGGATTATAAGCAGGGGCCAAAACGCGCGGACCAACGCGCCTGAGAGCCAGGTCTCCGTCCTTCGCTGCCGGCGCTGAACGGCCTGCTCAAACTCCGCTGAGGGGGCCGGCTGCATGTCGATACGCGCGCTGGCCGTCCACCCAGGTCTCCGCGACGATGATGTCGCGAATCGCGTCCGGCGCGACTGCTCGTGGGTCCTGCTCCAGCACCACAAAGTTGGCCAGCTTGCCGGGGGTGATGGATCCTTCCACATCATCGTTGTAGCCCAAGGCGCGGATCCACGTACCCGCCGGTTGCGCCCATGCCGCCGCGCCAACCCGATCCAGGATGTCGCGTACCCGGCGAATGGTCCCGTCGCGCAGGTCGACCTCGTGTGGGGCGAGCGACAGCGGTCCGAAACGCGAGTGTGCATCAATGAAGCCCGGCACGACAGTCCTGCCACCGAGATCCACAATCTCCGTGTCACGCGTGCGCGGCGCCCGCGGCGCCGCTGCTTCACCAAGCTCCGAAATGAGATTTCCCTCGATGGCAAATGCCGACGCCGTGGGCCTCGCGCCGTCCATAGTCAGCACGGTGGCGTTGACGATCAGACGGTCCACAGCGCCCGGACACTCACGCTTGGAGCTGCTTCTCGTACTCGGCCCGAATGGCGTCACCACCACCATCGCGCCAGTCCTTGGCTATCTGATCCAGCGCGCTCACGGGCGAGCGGCCGTAGTAGATGCCGTTCAGCCCGTCGGTCACCTTCTGGTTAAGGATCGCCGCCGGCGATGATGGTGCTGAACTTGGCCGCGTAGTCCGACACGTTGATGATGGGCAGCTTCAGGTCGGCGTTCAGCGCCTTGTTCACGGCCTGCCACTGCGCGTTCCGGTCGAGCGCGGGCGGTGCTTCCAGGTATGTGGCGGCGACGGCATTGATCGTGTCGCCAGTGCCAGGATGCGTCGCCACGGACGTGGCCAACTGGGTTGGGTAGCTCTTGAAGCCAGGTGGCACGCCTTGCCCCGTCCCCGGAAAGTCTGGCTTGGCACCCGTGAACGGCACATAGGTTGGCAGCTGCAGCTTGGTGGCGCTGCCCGCCGCTGCGCCACTGGTCCCGCCCGCTTGGCCCACGGGGCCGGCGGCGGCCGGGGCCGACGTTCCTCCACAGGCGTTGAGCAGGGCTGGGAGGGCCAACCCACCCAGCACCACTGTGGCCGTCTTGCCCAGGAATGTCCGTCGGTTCAGTGCTTCGCGCTGGAACACCTGCCCAACACTCCGCTGGCTCACCGCATTCCTCCTGGTTGAATTCGCGGCAACAGTACTGCGCGATTGTATGTGTGTCAATACAATGGGATATTCAACGGGGCTGCCGTGCCACCCGGGTCAGCCGGGAGCGGATGTGTCGTCGGGGGCGAGGGCGAGGCAGGCGGCGCAGGTGCCGCCGATCACGTAGTGGGTGGGGTCAGCGGCGAAGCCGAAGCGCGCCATAAGCTCCGTGGCCAGCCGCTCCGTTGACGTGACGTCAGTGGCTTCGGTCACCTTGCCGCAGCGGTTGCACATGAGGTGCAGGTGCCGCGGCTTGTCGCTCAGGTGATACAGCGCGCCCGCGGTGCCGGCGTGGGTGTGGCTCACCCCGCCCGCCTGCTCCAGCCGGTCCAGCGTGCGATACACCGTGGCGCGGCTGATCTCGGGGAAGGCGCGAGCCACGGCCCGGCAGATCGCTTCGGCTGACAGGTGGCCCGGCGCGGCTTCCAACACCTGCAGGATCACCCGGCGCTGCAGCGTGTTCCGCGCGCTGTCCGCGCTCGAGTGGTGCGCTGCTGGCGCATCCTTGTGGGAGCCGGCTTGGCTCCGCTTGCCTACTGAGGCCGTCCTACTAAGGCCATCCTTCACCTGGAGTGTACGCCAGCGGCTCGATAAGTTTTGGCGTAAGCATGCCGCGGCCGCCGCGTGGAGTTGTGCCCGGGAAGATCCGTTCGAGTTGATGTCGCCGCCGCGCGGGGCCCACCGGACAGTCAGCTTGCCAGTCTGGCACAATCTGACACAATACAGACGGACACCACACCCGGCGCGAACAGGCAGTGCCCCACAAAGCCGCCGGGATACGGCTTGCCTCACTACGCGGTTCAGGAGAACGCCTTGCCTTCCTACATTGGGCAGTCCATTAAGCGCAACGAGGACCCGCGCCTCATTACTGGGCGAGGCGCCTTCAGCGACGACGTAGAAGTGCCCGGCACCTTGTACGCGGCTTTTGCCCGCAGCCCACATGGCCATGCGCGCATCGTGTCCATCGATACTGCTGCCGCCAAAACGGCACCGGGCGTGGAGGCCGTCATCACCGGGCACGACCTTCAGGGCGTGCCGCCCATCCCCGTTGGCTTTGCGCCACCCACTGCCCCGGCCGTCCCACCCAACCACGTGTTGCCCACGGAGAAAGTGGTCTACGTTGGCCAGGCGGTGGCCGCGGTCATTGCGCGCGACCCCTACCAGGCGCAGGATGCGGCGCAGCTCATAGAGGTGGAGTACGACCCGCTGCCGGCCGTGGTGGACCCCTTCAAGGCGCTGGAACCGGGCGCACCACAAATTCACGCGGAGGTGCCCGGCAACCTTGGGTTCACCATGAGCTCCGGCTCCAACGAGGTGGAGGCCGCGCTGAAGGCATCCGATGAGGTGGTCACCCTGCGCGTGGTGAACAACCGCGTGGCGGTGGTGCCGCTGGAAAACCGAGCCATCGTTGCCCAGTACGACGCGTTCGATCGCGGGCTGACCGTCACGCTTGGGACACAGCAGCCGCACGGCGACCGGTCGGCCTTTGGCCGCATTGTGGGCGTTCCCGAGAATCGGGTGCGCCTCTACGCTCACGATGTTGGCGGCGGCTTCGGCGCCAAAGGGAACGTGTATCCCGAGGAGGCCGTCACCGCGCTTATGGCTTACCGCCTGCGCAGGGCGGTGCGCTGGTCGGACAGCCGCACCGAGAACCTGCGAACCATGACCCAGGGCCGCGCGCACCTGACCGAGATTACCCTGGGTGTGCAGCGCGATGGCACCTTCACGGCGCTCGATACCAAGGTCGTGGCGGATCTCGGTGGAGTGCTGGCACCGGTCGGAGCGGCCTCCGTCGGATCGATCATGACGATGTGCTGCGGACCGTACAAGTTCCCGGTGGCACGCGCAGCGGCTCGAGCGGTGTACACCAACACCGC
>JBOGTU010000097.1:0-52537 GCA_050695655.1 Chloroflexota bacterium
CTGTTCGACTTCTTCTACCAGGCGCTGCCGGGCTACGAAGAGGTCGGCCGGCGCCGGATTCTGCTGGGCTGCTGGGGCTCCTGGAACAACCCGGACGTGTGCGACTACCGCTATCAGAACATGGACCGCTGGGGCGAGGCCATGTACGTCACGCCCGGCGTGGTCGTGGACGGCAAGCTGGTGACCACCAAGCTGGTAGACATCAACCTCAACTTGCGCATCCTGCTCGGCAGCTCCTTCTACGACGACTGGCAGCAGGAGGAAACATTCGTCACGCGCGATCCGCTGGGCAACCCCGTGGACAAGCACCACCCATGGAACCAAACCACCATACCTAAGCCGCAAAGGCGCGACTTCGACGGCAACTACAGCTGGGTGATGAGCCCGCGCTGGTTGTATGAAGGCCAGCATCTGGCGCTGGATACGGGCGGCGGCGCGTTCGCCCGCCTGTTCGCCACCGCGCTGGCCGGCAAGGTCGACACCGGCTACGTCAAGGCCAATGGCAGCAGCGTCACCATCAATCTGCCGAAAACCGGGCTCACGCCGGATACGACGTTGGAATGGAAGGTGCCCCAGTGGTCCAACGCGCTGGAGCGCGACCGGGCACGCATCTACTTCTGCGCCTACGCGGCGGCCATGGGCTACTACTTCGTGAACCAGGCACTGGAGCTGGTCCGCGCCGGCGAAACCAAGGTGTCCGTGCCGGTGAAGGTGCCGGATGAGGCCATCGGCTGCGGCTTTCACGAGGCGGTGCGGGGCGTGCTGTCTCACCACCTGGTGATTCGTGAGGGCAAGATCGCCAACTACCATCCCTATCCGCCCACGCCCTGGAACGCCGCCCCGCGAGACATCTATGGCACGCCTGGCCCGTACGAGGACGCGGTACAAGGCACGCCTATCTTCGAGGAGAACCGCGCGGATAACTTCAAGGGCATCGACATCATGCGCGCCGTGCGCAGTTTCGACCCCTGCCTGCCCTGCGGCGTGCACATGTACGTGGGCGAGGGGCGCGTCATCAAGAAGATGCACTCGCCCATACTGGGTGGCGGCCATGGCGGCTAGCCGCCGCGCCGGGCAGGTGCTGGGGCCGCGTACGTGACCACCCAGTTCGTCAGCCTAGGGCAGCTTGCCCGCCGGCCAGCTGCCCCACCCTTCGAGCAGTGCGACCTGTGCGCGGCACCCGTGGGCGCCGACCACCGGCACGTGCTGGACAGCGCCAGCGGGCAGGTGCTGTGCGCCTGTCAGGCCTGCGCCATCCTGCTCACGGGGGCGGAGGCCGGCGCGGGCCGGCGGCGCCTCATCCCCACCCGCCGGGTGGCGCTGTCGGGCGAGCTGCTCACCGATGCACGCTGGTCCAGCCTGCACGTTCCCGTAGGCATGGCCTTCTTCGTGCGCAGCACCGAGGGCGATGGCGCCCGAGCCTACTTCCCCAGCCCGGCCGGGCCCACCGAAGCCTACCTCGAGGATGGCGCCTGGCAGGCCATTGCCGCGCAGGAGAGTCTGCTGGCGACCATGGAGCCGGGCGTTGAAGCCCTGCTGGTCAACCGGCTGGACGACCGCCGCGACTGCTACCTGGCACCCATCGACACCTGCTATCGGCTGGTGGGCCTGGTACGCGCGTACTGGCACGGCTTCAGCGGCGGATCCCGCTTGTGGGATGAAATCGATCGCTTCTTCGAGGAATTGCGGGAGACTGCCCATGCCCAACATTGATTTTGCGCTGCTGGGTGCCGAAGCTGAGCCCTTCGCCGCCAGTCCAACCCTCGCCTTCAAGCTGCGAATCCGCAATCAGGCTGGGCAAGAGCCCCAGGCAGTGCCACCTGAAGAGCGCGAGGACGAGCCAATTGAAGCCATGCTGCTGCACTGCCAGCTGCACATCGAGCCACGCTGGCGCAGCTATGACCCCGCCACGCAGGAGCGCCTGCGCGACCTGTTCGGGCCGCCCCAGCGTTGGGGTGATACCCTGCGCAGCCTGCTCTGGGCTCGGGTGAATCTCACCGTGCCCGCTTTCCGCGGCGAGGTGACGTTGCCACTGCCGGTGCCCTGCAGCTACGACCTGGAGGTGGCCGCGTCCAAGTACTTCCACGCGCTGCCGGACGGGTATGTGCAGCTCACCGCGCTGTTCAGCGGCTCCATCTTCTCGGGCGGCCAGGTGCAGCCGGTGCCCTGGGACAAGGAGGCGCACTATCGCCTGCCGGTGCGGCTCTGGCAAGAGGCCATGGATCGCCACTTCCCTAACAGCGCCTGGTTGCGCGTGCAGCGCGATGTGTTCGACCGGCTGTGCCTCTACCGGTCGCGGCGCGCGCTGCCCTCCTGGGAGCAGGTGTTCGAGGAATTACTGGCCCCCACCAGCGACGAGGTCCCAGCGTGAGCGTTGAAAGCGTGGAGCAGATCGCGGAGGTTGTGCTGTACGAAGGCTACCTGCTGTTCCCTTACCGCCATTCCTCCGTCAAGAATCAACAACGCTGGACCTTCGGCGGCGTGTATCCGCGCGGCTTCAGCGAAGCCGCTCAAAGTCAGGACCCGTGGCAGATGCAGACTCAGTGCCTGCTGGAGGCTGCTCCCGAGACACCGCTGGAGATCACGGTGCGCTTCCTGCAGGTGGTGGATGCAGGCGACCACGAGGAGGCGCTGGACCGGCGAGTCCAGGTGACCCTGCAGCCGGCGCAGCAGCATGGCGGCGCAAACGTCGCCATTCCCGCCGGCGTCGACGGTGCTGCTCGCTGGGAGGCGCTCAGTGGCCGCGTCGAGGTCAGCTCGCGGCAGCTGGGGGCGATGTTGTGGCAGGTCACGGTCGGCATCAGCAACACCACACCCTGCGCCTCCACAGAACGGCCGGCCGCGCTGCATCGCGC
This sequence comes from Chloroflexota bacterium, assembly GCA_050695655.1. Classification (GTDB taxonomy): domain Bacteria; phylum Chloroflexota; class JAJPGV01; order JAJPGV01; family JAJPGV01; genus DATKQD01. The sequence goes on from JBOGTU010000097.1 coordinate 2,856, forward strand.
CTTCATCTCCACCCACACCATTTTGTGTGCACCTGGCGGCGCATTCATCTCGCTGCTGGAGCCACCGCCCCACCTGGCGGAAGCCACGGCAGCGTGCTGCAACCTGCACACCTGGCCCGTGCTCGCCGGCGACCCGCCCGACCGGCAGGTCATGCTCTCCTCGCCCATCATCCTGTACGACTATCCCCAGGTCGCACCTCAGAGCCATGGCAACTTCTATGACACGACCGAAATCGACGAGCTGCTCACCCTCAGCGTGCTCGCCCTCAGCGACGACGAGAAGCAGGAGATGCGCCAGGCCGATGCGCGCAGCCGCGCCATTCTGGAGCGCACTGAGGCGCTGACTCCCGAGCAGGTGCTGGCCCTGCACGGTGTGTCGCGCACCCTGCCGTGAAAGCCCCCTGGGAAGAGGACGATGCGGGCGTGGCCAGTGTGGTCATCGCCGGCGTGGAGGTGAGCCGCGGCAGCCGCGTCCGCCTGCGGCCCAACCGCCAAGCGGACATCATGGATCTGGCCCTGGCAGGGCGGCTGGCGCGCGTGGAAGGCATCGAGCGCGACTTTGAAGATCGCCTGCAGATAGCTGTCTCCGTAGATGACGACCCCGGCCAGGACCTGGGCATGGACCGCCAGCCGGGCCACCGCTTCTTCTTTGCCCTGGATGAAGTGGAGCCGCTGCCATGACCCGCCTGCTCGTGGCGGGCATCGGCAACATCTTCCTGGGTGACGACGGCTTCGGTGTGGAGGCCGTGCGGCGGCTCGCCGCCTGCGACCTGCCGCCGGACGTGGAGGTGCGTGACTTCGGCATCCGCGGTATGGACCTGGCCTTCGCGCTGATGAATGCCTACGATGCGGCCATTCTGGTGGACGCCGCGCAGCGCGGGGAGCCACCGGGCACGCTCACCCTGCTGGAGCCGCGGCTGGAAGCGGGTGAGGTCGCCCTGGATACCCACGGCTGGGAACCGCTGAAGGTGCTGGCACTGGCCCAGGGTATGGGCGCCACACTGCCACCAGTGTACGTGGTGGCCTGCGAGCCAGGGGTGCTGGTGAGCGGCCCGGGCGAGGCCAGCCGGCTGGTAGATCTCAGCGGCCCTGTGGAGGCCGCGGTGGATGGAGCTGTGGGGATGGTTCTGGATTTGCTGAAACAGCTGGGTGCCGAGGAGGTGACGAACCATGCATGAAGGCGGGTTGAGCGAGGGTGTTCTGGGCGTGGTGCTTGATGCTGCCCAGGGAGCCAACGTGCGCGCGGTGAATCTTCGCGTGGGCGATCTCCAGCGGATGCAGCCGGAGAGTTTTGACCTGCACTGGCAGGTCCACGCGCAGGATACGCCCGCGGCTGGCGCGGCCGTGCACATCACGGCCATTCCCGTACGCATTCGCTGCGACCTGTGCCGCCGCGAGAGCCAGCTGGGCGACGTCACCCTGCTGTGTCCGCACTGTGGCAGTGCCCAGGTAGAAGTGCTCGCCGGCGACGAGCTCATTGTCGAGAGCGTGGAGCTGGCCGATGGTCAGCTGGTGCGCAACCCCACCCTGGCGGACCGCGCATCTTGAGCTGAAGGAGACATCGATCGTGGGCAAGCTGTTTGGCCTCGCCGTCGTGGCCCTGGCCGTGTTGGCGGCACTCAACTTCAAAGACATCTCGCGCTACCTGCGCATACGGGCCATGTAACGTTGGCGGAACGGATCGCCGTCAGCGTGCGGGGCACGGTGCAGGGGGTCGGCTTCCGGCCCTTCGTGTACCGGCTGGCGGAGCGGCACCGGCTGAGCGGTTGGGTTCTTAACCACTCCGGCGGCGTTGATATGGAGATCGAGGGCGCGCCTGAGGGGTTGGAGGCACTGCTGGCCGACTTGCGGGCAGAAGCCCCGCCTCTGGCGCGCATCGATGCGCTGAACGTGCACTCGCTGCTGCCCACCGGCTCGTTCGGCTTCGAGATCCGCGCCAGCAGTAGTCGCCCCAGCGCGTTTCAGCTGCTCCCGCCGGACACCGCCCCCTGCGACGACTGCCTGCGCGAGCTGTTCGATGCATCGGATCGGCGCTGGCACTACCCCTTCATAAACTGCACCAACTGTGGGCCGCGCTTCACCGTCATACAGGAGCTGCCCTACGACCGGCCGCTCACCACCATGCGCGGCTTCACCATGTGTCCAGACTGCGCCGCCGAGTACGCCGACCCTCGCAGCCGCCGTTTTCACGCTCAGCCCAATGCCTGCGCCGCCTGCGGGCCGCGCATCTGGCTCGAAGCGCCGGCCGGCACGGTGTGGGAACCGCCGGGCACTCAGGCCCCAGAGGGGCCTGTCAACGCGGCCGAGGCGACCAGCGATGCTCATCTGGCACGGGCCGCCGGGCTGCTGACGCAGGGGCAGACGGTGGCCATCAAAGGGCTCGGCGGCTTCCATTTGGCGTGCGACGCGAACAGCGAGACGGCAGTTCGCGACCTCCGCGAGCGAAAACGGCGCGCCGCGAAGCCCTTCGCCGTCATGTTCCCTGACCTGCCCGCGGTTGCCCTGGCGTGCCATGTGGATAGCGCCGAGGGTGCCCTGCTCACCTCGCGCCAGCGGCCCATCGTGCTGCTTGCCTACCGGGGCGGGCTGGCGCGAGGTGTGGCACCGGGGCTGCGAGATCTGGGGGCCATGCTGCCCTCGACGCCCCTGCACGAACTGCTGCTGCGGCAGTTCGGCGGTCCATTGGTGATGACCAGCGGCAACCTGTCCGAAGAGCCCATCGTCGCGGATAATGCCGAAGCGCGTCAGCGCCTGGGCGGCATCGCCAGCGCCCTGCTGCTGCACGATCGCGACATTGCCAGCCGCTACGACGATTCAGTGACGCGCGTGGTGGCCGGCAGCCCCACCGTGGTGCGGCGTGCCCGCGGCTACGCCCCGCAGCCGGTGGACCTGCCCTTTCGCGCGCCCCATGATGTGCTGGCCTGCGGCGCCCAATTGAAGAGCACCTTCTGCCTGCTGAAGGATCGTTACGCCTTTGTGGGCCAGCACATCGGCGACCTGGAAAACGCCCACACCCTGCGCCACTTTGGCGACACCGTGGCGCTGTACCAGCGCCTTTTCAACGTGCACCCTACGCTGGTAGCCCACGACCTGCACCCCAACTATCCCTCCACCACCTTCGCCCTGGCCTTGGAGGGCGTCGAGCGCGTGGCGGTGCAGCATCACCATGCGCACATCGTCGCCTGCCTCGCCGAGCACGGCTTGCTGGGCCCAGCCATTGGTGTTGCCTACGACGGCCTCGGATACGGCACCGATGGGCACTTCTGGGGCGGCGAGCTGCTGCTGGCCGACTGGCGCGGCTTTCGTCGCCTGGGCCACCTGCGCGAAGCGCCCATGCCCGGCGCCGCCGCCGCCATCCGCAAGCCCTACCGCATGGCCGTGGGCCTGCTCCAGGCCTGGCTGTCCGGCGAAACCGAGCTGTTCGCACCCTTTCTGGAATCCATCGATGCCCGCGAGCTGGCCCTCTTGCGAAGCGGCCTCAACGCGCCGCTCACGTCCAGTTGCGGCCGCCTTTTTGACGCCGTCGCCGCCCTGCTGGGCGTGTGTCGGGAAGCGCGTTACGAGGGCCAGGCGGCCATGGAGCTGCAAGCCCTGGCCGACCCGGCGATTGAGGGCACCTACCCCTTTGACATGCGCCGGGAGCCGGGCGAGCAGGGTGCCGCCACGCTGATCATCGACCCCGCGCCCACGCTGGCAGCGCTGTACCGGGAGCACCGGCTTGGCGAACCACTGCCGGCCATCGCCATGCGCTTCCACCGCAGCGTAGCGGAGTGGACAGCCACTGCCGCACGCATTGCCCAGGAGGAGACGGGCTTGCGCCAGGTAGCGCTGGCTGGCGGCGTCTTCCAGAACACGCTGCTGCTGCGAGAGGTGCTGCGGCGCTTGCCCGAGGCGGTGCACCCACGGCAGCTGCCGGCCAATGACGGTGGCATTTCATTTGGTCAAGCGGTGGTCGCGGCCACGCGGCACATGGAGGAGGGTGCATGTCCGAGCTGAAGGATCTGGTGCTTGAGTGGGCCAGCGAAAGTGCGTTCGTGAAGCAGAAGTTTTTCGGTGAACAGGCGCAGCGGGTGGCGGACTGCGCCGCCGAGATCGCCCGCCGCCTGCAAGCCGGCGGGCAGATCCTGAGTTTCGGCAACGGGGGCAGCGCCACGGATGCGCTGCATATTGCTGTGGAATTCAGCAATCCCGTCATCAAGGAGCGGCCGCCGCTGCGGGCCATGGCGCTCAACGCGGATGTGGCGCTGCTCACCAGCCTGGCCAACGACTACGCCTACGCGGAGATCTTCTCGCGGCAAGTGGAGCTGTACGCCCGGCCGGGCGACGTGCTGGTAGGGCTCAGCAGCAGCGGCAACTCACCCAACGTGGTGAAAGCCCTGGAGGCGGGCCCAGGCAAGCAGCTGCTGACAGTGGCGCTCACCGGCAAAGGCGGCGGCCGCTGCGCCGAGATCGCGGATTTCGCCTTCGCTGTGCCCTCACACAACATTCTGCGCATCCAGGAGTGTCACCTCACGCTGTACCACGTGCTGTGGGATATGGTGCACACGCTGCTCCACTACCAGCCGGAGCTGCGCCGCAAGCAAACCGAGCCGGCCGATCCCGAACTGGCTCGCCTGTACCCCTTCCTCTTTCAGTGACATGAATCCGATTCAGGAGGCCTGGTCCCATGTGTTTATCCGTTCCCGCGCAGATCGTTGAGATCCACGATCGCAGCTGGGCAACCGTAGATGTTGCCGGCACCACCAAGCGCATCTCCATCGACCTGCTGGAGGAGGTGCAGCTGGGCGACTGGGTGCTGCTGCACGTAGGCTTCGCCCTGCAGAAGATCGATCGCGAGCAGGCCGAGGAGACCATGGCCCTGTTCAACGAGATGCTCGCAATCCCAGGCGCCTACAGCGGCGAAGTTGCGCTGCCATGAAGTACGTCTCCGAGTTCCGCCGGGGCGACGTGGCCCAGCGGCTGGCGGAAGAGATTGCCCGGCTGGTGGATCGACCCATGAACCTCATGGAGGTGTGTGGCGGCCACACCCACGCCATCTTCAAGTTCGGCCTGCCAGACCTGCTGCCGCCGGAAGTCGACCTCATCCACGGCCCCGGCTGCCCGGTGTGCGTGACCCCTCGGGATAAGGTGGACGTAGCCGTGCAGCTGGCTCGGCTGCCCGGCGTGATGCTCACCAGTTACGGCGACATGCTGCGCGTGCCCGGATCGAGTTCCAGCCTGATTCAGGAAAAGGCCCGCGGCGCGGATGTGCGCATGGTCTACTCGCCGCTCGATGCCATCCGTCTGGCGGAGCAGAACCCGGAGAAGCGGGTGATTTTCTTCGCCATCGGCTTCGAAACCACGGCGCCCTCAGCCGCGATGGCGGTGCTGAAAGCCAGGGGGCTGAACCTGCGGAACTTCGCCATCCTCTCCAATCACGTGCTGCTGCCGCCCATGCTGAAGAGCATCCTGGACTCGCGCGACGTGAAGCTGGATGCGTTCATTGGTCCCGGTCACGTGAGCACCATCACTGGCACGCGCCCTTATCAATTCGTGGCCGAGCGCTATGGCAAGCCTTTCGTCGTCTCCGGCTTCGAACCGCTGGACGTGCTGCAGACCGTGCTGATGCTGGTGCGCCAGCTGCGTGAGGGCCGCAGCGAGGTTGAGGTGCAGTACACCCGCGTGGTGAAGCCGGAGGGCAATCCGGTCGCCCTGCGGGCACTGGGCACGGTGTTCGAACCGTGCCACGCGCGCTGGCGAGGCATGGGGACCGTGCCACTGAGCGGGCTGAACGTGCGCCCGGAATTCGATGAGTGGAACGCCGAGGCGCTCTATCCGGAGGTGCAGGGCGGCAGCGAAGTGGCGGATCCTAAAGCCTGCGAGTGCGGCGACATCGTCCGCGGGGCCAAGAAGCCATGGGACTGCCGCGTGATTGGCACCGTGTGCACGCCGCAAACTCCCATTGGCGCGTGCATGGTCTCGCCCGAGGGCGCTTGCGCCGCGTACTACAAGTACGGGCGGCTCCGCCACGCGGCCAGAGAGGCGGTGGCAGTTGCCTGAGCTGTTTCCGGCCAACCCCCTGGCTGCGCGATCGGCCAGCGACCCCTCAACCCCGCCCGGCAGTCTGGAGCAGGTGGACCTGCTTCAGCTCGCCTGCCCCGTGCCCGCGGGGGAAGCGGGCCGCGTCACGCTGGCCCACGGCAGCGGCGGCCGGATGACGGCGGAGCTGATCCGCTCCGTGTTCCTGCCCGCCTTCTCGAATCCCCTGCTGGATAAGCTGGACGATCAAGCAGTGTTCGCCATCGGCGGCGAACGGGTGGCCTTCACCACGGACTCCTTCGTGGTCTCGCCCATCTTCTTCCCTGGCGGTGACATCGGCCACCTGGCCGTGAACGGCACGGTCAACGACCTGGCCATGTGCGGCGCCAAGCCGCTGTACCTCTCCACCGGCTTCATCCTCGAGGAGGGCCTGGCACTGGCGGATCTGGAGCGCGTGGTCGGCTCCATGCGGCGGGCGGCGGAGCTGGCGGGCGTGGCCATCGTCACCGGGGATACCAAAGTCGTGGAGCGGGGGCATGGCGACCAGCTCTTCATCAACACCACCGGCATCGGCCTGGTTCCGGCGGGCGTGAATATCTCTGCCAGCCGCGCCGAGCCGGGGGATTGTGTGCTGGTGTCCGGCTGGATCGCGCAGCACGGCATGGCCATTCTGGCGCGGCGTGAGGGCCTCGACTTTGACGTGCAGTTGGAGAGCGATACGGCCGCCCTGCACGACCTGGTGCGCGCCATGCTGGCCGCCACGCGGGACATTCACGTGCTGCGAGATCCCACCCGCGGCGGCCTGGCCAGCACCCTCAACGAGATCGCCCAAACCTCCGGCGTCTCGATCGAGCTGGAGGAAGAGGCGTTGCCATTGCAACCGGAGGTAGAGGGCCTGTGCGAGATCCTGGGTCTGGACCCGCTGTACGTGGCCAACGAGGGCAAGCTCATCGCCATCGTACCCGAGCAGCACGCCGGCGCCGTGCTGGCAGCCATGCGTGCGCATCCACAGGGCAGCCAGGCCCGCGTCATCGGCCGCGTTCAGCAGCGGGACGCCGGCCTGGTGCAGCTGCGCACCTGCGTGGGCGGCTACCGCGTGGTGGACGTTCCCGCGGGCGAACAGCTGCCGCGCATCTGCTGATGGCGAGCGCCGCGGAAAACACTCCATCCACAGGCCAGGGCCCTTTGGCCGGCAAAACCGCCATCATCACCGGTTCGGCCAGCGGTATCGGCGAGGGCATCGCACAGCACTTCGCCCATCAGGGTGCGGCTGTCGTGATCGACTACGTTGGCCATGCAGACGAGGCCGCCCAGGTGGTGCAGCGGATCGAAGCGGCCGGCGGCCGCGCCCTGGCCGTGAGCGCCGACGTTTCCCGCCAGGAGGATGTGCAGCACCTGGTCGCACAAGCCGTGTCCGCCTTTGGCGCGCTGCACGTCATGGTGAACAATGCCGGCATCGAGCACCAGTTGCCATTCGTGGACACCCCGCTGGACGTGTTCCGCGAAACTATCGCCGTCAACCTGGAAGGCGTATGGCTGGGCTGCCAGGCAGCCGCTAAGCAGATGATCGCTCAGGGGAGCGGCGGCCGCGTCATCAACATCTCCTCCATCCATGAGGAGGTCACCATGCCTGGCAACGCCGCCTACTGTGCGTCTAAAGGCGGTGTCATGATGCTCATGCGCACGATCGCGGTGGAGCTGGCGCCGCATCACATCACCGTCAACAACATTGCCCCCGGTGCAGTCCGCACCCCCATCGACGCGGCCACCATGGCCAACCCCAGCAAGCTCGCCGCCCTGCTGCACGAAATCCCCCTGGGCCGCATGGGGGAGCCGGCCGAAATTGCCCGCCTGGCTGCCTTCCTCGCTTCCGACGACGCGGCCTACGTCACGGGCAGCACCTACTTCATTGATGGCGGCCTCATGCGATTCTCCGGCTCGCTGTGAGGCATCCTACTTTCACCAGCTTTCAGTCACGCCAGCTTGGTTAGCACTCGCGGTGCTATGCTGGTAAGCTGAGAACGGCGCGCGGCGCCCTGGGAGTTGGTCGATATGCCGGTGTATGAGTATCTGTGTCAGAGTTGCGGGCTGCGGTTCGATGCGCTTCAGCGCATGACCGATGATCCGTTGACCGAGTGCACCTCCTGCCACGGCCCCGTGCGCCGGGTGATTCAGCCGGTGGGCATCATCTTCAAAGGCTCCGGCTTCTACGCCACCGACAGCCGCAAGTCCGCCACCGCTGCCACACCCAGCACCGAGAAGTCCGACACTTCCTCAGGCGACGCCTCCAAAGGCGACAGCTCCAAGCCCGCGGAGAAAGCAGCCGCGTCTACCACCCCGGCGGCCGCCTCAAGCGGATCAGCCGAGAGCAAGCCGGCAGCAACCGCGGCCACCAGCTCGAGCGACTGACGGGCACAGCCACAGCGCCGGGCGCGCGTGCTAGGATGGGCCTTCCCATGCCTGTGGAGAAGCTGCGCTTCGCCCTGCCGAGCAAGGGCCGCATGCAGGACCCCGCGCTCGACTTCATGCAGCTCAGCGGGCTGCGCGTGGCCCGCCCAAACCCGCGGCAGTACACCGCGTCGATCCGCGGCGTGCCCGCCGCGCAAGTCATTTTCCAGCGCTCCAAGGATGTGTACCGCCAGGTGAACGCGGGCACGGTGGACGCCGGCATCATCGGGCTGAACGACTACGCCGAGCAGCGGCACGAGAACGATGACAGTGTGCTGGTCATAGATGACCTGGGCTTCGGCCGCTGCGAGTTGCTGCTGGCCGTCCCCTCGGCGTGGGCCGAAGTGAACAGCCTGGCCGATCTCGCCGCCCTGGCCCGCCAGCGCGGTGCCGGCCGTCCCTTGCGCGTGGCCACACAGTACCCGAACCTGGTAGGCAGCTTCTTACGCGCCGGCGACGTGCCAGGCGTTCAGCTCGAAACCGGCTTCGAGGGGACCCTTGAAATGGCCCCGGCCATGGATACCGCGGACCTCATCGCCGATCTGTCGGAGACAGGCACCTCCATCAAGGAGAACCAGCTCAAGCCGTTGGAGGGTGGCACCATCCTCAAGTCGCAAGCCTGTCTCATCGGCAATCGCCGCACGCTCGCCTCAGGTCACAAGCTGGAAACGGCCCGTTGCCTGCTGGAGCTCATGGAGGCCAGCCTGCGCGCGCAGGACTTCTACTCCCTCATCGCCAACGTGGCGGGCGAATCGGCCGAGGCCGTGGCTGGGCGCATCGTGCAGCGCCCGGAACTGGCCGGCCTCACCGGGCCGACCATCTCGCCGGTGTACCCCAAATCCGGCAAGGGCCACTGGTTCGCCGTGAACGTGGTGGTCGATCACGCCCGGCTGATCACCGCCATCGATCACTTGCGGGAGATCGGCGCCACCGGCATGGAGGCCATCCCCACCAAGTACGTCTTTGAGGATCGCTGCCGCGCCTTCGAACGCCTGGTCGCCGAAGTTCAACGCTGATGAGCCGGCTGGACGTGCTGGAGGACCTGAAGCTGGCCCGCGACACCGTGCTGCGCCGCCGCGGTTTCGACCAGGTGGAGGTGACACCGGAGCTGGCCGAGGGGATTCAACGCATCTTTGGTGTGCCGCTCACGCCGGAGCAGGTGGTGGCGCGCATTGTGGCGGACGTGCGCCAGGCGGGCGATGCCGCGGCGCTGGACTATGCCCGCCGCATCGACGGCAGCACGCAGGACGTGCTGGAGGTGTCGCGCGCGGAGATCAATCACGCCTACGCCACCACGCCGCCGGAGCTGCTGGCGGCGCTGCAAACCGCGATCGATCAGGTGCGGTTCTATCATGAACGCCAGCACCAGGAGTCCTGGGCGCACTGGACGGCCGCCGGCGCCACGGGGCAGATTGTGCGGCCGCTGCGTCGTGTGGGGCTGTATGCGCCCGGTGGGCGCGCGATCTACCCCTCCACCGTGATTATGGCCGCCGTCCCCGCGGCCGTGGCAGGTGTGGAGGAGGTGGTGGTCTGCAGCCCCGCGGGCGCCGCTGGCGCCGTCGCGCCACTGATCCTGGCGGCCTGCAAGCTGTGCCAGGTGGACCGCGTGTTTGCACTGGGCGGCGCTCAGGCCATCGCCGCCATGGCCTACGGCACGCAGACGGTGCCGCGCGTGGACAAGATCCTGGGGCCGGGCAGCCTCTTTGTGGTGCTGGCCAAGCGCCAGGTCTTCGGCGCGGTGGCGATCGATCAGCTGCCAGGGCCCACGGAAACCGTGGTCATCGCCGATGACAGCGCGAACCCCGCCTGGGTGGCGGCCGACGTGCTGGCCCAAGCCGAGCACGATGCGCTGGCCTCGCCCATCCTCATCGTCACCTCGCGGGCGCTCGCCGAGCGGGTGAACGACGAGATCGAGCACCAGCAGGCGCAGCTGTCACGCCGAGCAATCATCGAAGCGTCGCTCCAGCGCAATGGCGCGGCCATCGTGGTGAACAGCCTGGAGGAGGCCATCGAGCTTGCCAACGATTACGCTCCGGAGCATCTCTGCCTGCTGGTGCGCAATGCGTGGGGCGTGCTCGGGCTCGTCCGTAACGCCGGCGGTGTGTTCGTAGGCGAGGCGTGCGCCGAAGCGCTGGGCGATTACTTGGTCGGCCCCAGCCACATCATGCCCACAGGCGGCACTGCCCGCTTCTCGTCGCCTCTCAACGTGAATGATTTCCTCAAAATCACCAGCCTGTTTGCGCTCAACCCAGCAGGCGTTGCCGCGCTCGCTGCCCCGGCCATCGCCCTCGCCGAAGCCGAAGGCTTCACGGCGCACGCGCAAGCCATTCGCCTGCGGGCGGGTGCCGCTCAGGCATGAGCACGGAGGTTATCGTGAGCCGAAACCTCCATCTCTCACTGCCCATCAGGCGCGATATCGCCGAGCTGAGCGACTACGCCGCGGTCGAGCCGCCAGAGCAGCTGGCGGAGCGGCTGGGAATTGGCGTGGGCGACCTCATCAAGCTCGATGCGAACGAGAACCCCTATGGGCCGGCGCCCGGTGTCGCGCAGGCGGTGGCGCAGGCACGCTTCGACCTCTACCCGGACCCTCTCCACCTGCGCATGCGGCAGGCCATCGAAAGCTACGCCGAAGCGCCGGTGGAGCGGATCATGTTCGGCAACGGGTCGGACGAGCTGCTGGAGCTGGTCATCCGCCTGTTCCTGGAGCCAGGCGACGAAGTGGTGAGCTGCCCGCCCACGTTCGGCATGTACAGCTTTCTGCCGCCCCTGTTCTTTGGCAAGGTCATTGCCGTGCCGCGTTTCGAGGATTTTCGCGTGGACGTGCCCGCGGTGCTGGCGGCCCTGACCGAGCGCACCAAGCTGATTGTCCTGGCCGCGCCGAACAACCCTTCGGGCACACCGCTCCCCGAGGCCGACCTCCGGCGTTTGCTGGAAAGCGGGCGCGTGGTCGTGCTGGACGAGGCGTACGTGGAGTTTGCCGGCAGCACCGCCATCCCCCTCACGGGCGAGTACGGCAACCTGATTGTGCTGCGCACCTTCAGCAAGTGGGCCGGCCTGGCTGGGCTGCGCGTCGGCTGGGGCGTGTTTCCGGCGGACATCATGCCTCACCTGTGGAAGATCAAGCAGCCATACAACGTGAACGTGGCGGCCCAAGCGGCCGTGCTCGCCTCGCTGCGGCAGCGCGACCTGCTGCTGGCCAACGTGGGGCGCATTGTCGCCGAGCGGGAGCGGCTGCGCGCCGCGCTCTCTGCCCTGCCCGGTTGGAGCGTGCTGCCCTCAGCCGCCAACTTCCTGCTGTGCCAGGTGCCCAGCGCCGTGCGCACGTTCGACCACTTGCTGCGGCACGGCATCGCCGTGCGGCGCTACAGCGCGCCCCGCCTGGAGCGCTCGCTGCGCATTTCGGTGGGCCAGCCAGAGGAGAGCGATCGCCTGCTGGAGGTGCTTCGCTCCACTGAGGCATGATGTGGGCAGAAGGGGAGACATGAAGGAACGCCACGCGCACGTCCACCGCCAGACCAAGGAAACCGATGTTGAGGTTGACCTCGCGCTGGACGGCAGCGGGCAGGGCGAGATCTCCACCGGCATGCCCTTCCTGGATCACATGCTCGGGCACATTCGGCAGCACGGCCTGTTCGACCTCACCATTCACGCCAGGGGCGACCTGGAGATCGACGAGCACCACACCACCGAGGATGTCGCTATCGCCCTCGGGCAGGCCTTCGCCCAGGCCCTGGGCGACAAACGGGGTATCCGGCGCATGGGCTGGGCGCTCGTGCCCATGGATGAAGCGCTGGCACAGGTGACCCTTGATTTCAGCGGCAGAGGGGTGTCCAATCTCCAGGTCACCTTTCACGACGTGAAGATTGGAACCATGGAGAGCCAGTTGCTGGCCCACTTTGTGGACAGCCTGGCCCGCTACGGCGCAATCAACATCAACGCCAAGATCGTGGAAGGAGACAACGACCACCACCGGGCCGAGGCGCTGTTCAAGGCCCTGGGGCGTGCGTTGGACCAGGCTACCGTGGTGGATGATCGGCTGGGCGAAAGGATTCCGAGTACAAAGGGGGCACTGTAAATGGCAGCCAAGAGTTACGCACCGGAGAACATCCGCAACGTCGGCATTGTTGGTCACGGCGGCTGCGGCAAGTCCTCTCTGGCCGAAGCCATGCTCTTCTGCTCTGGGGCACTGAGCCGCATGGGCAAGGTGGACGATGGCAGCAGCGCCTCGGACTATGACCCGGATGAGATCAAACACCACATCTCCATTAACCTTTCGCTGCTGCCGTGCGAGTGGCACGAGCACAAGATCAACGCGCTGGACGTGCCCGGCTATCCCGACTTCATCGGCGAAGTCAAGGCCGCGCTGCGCGTGGCCGACGCCGCCATGGTGGTGTTCGACGCCGCCGCGGGGGTTGAGGTTGGCTCAACCATGGTGTGGCATGTCGCCGATGAGTACAACCTGCCCCGCATCGCCGTGGTGAACCGCATGGATCGCGAGCACGCGGATTTCGCCGCCACCGCCGCCGCCATCCACGACCGCCTGAGCGCCAAAGCCGTGCCCGTGCAGGTGCCACTGGGCCAGGAATCGGCCTTTCGTGGCGTGGTGGACGTAGTGCGTGGCCGGGCCTACACCTTCGACGGCGCCAAAGCTGCCGAGAGCGACATTCCCGCCGATGTGGCTGCCGAAGTTGCCGCCGCGCGCGAGAAGCTGCTCGACGCGGTAGCCGAAACGGACGACGACCTGCTGACGCGCTACCTGGATGGGCAGGATATCTCGCAGGAGGAGCTCATCAGCGCGCTGCGCAAGGCCGTGGTTGGCGGCCGCATCGTGCCCATCGTGTGCGCCGCCGGCGCGGCCTGCCGCGGCATACAACCGCTGCTGGATACGCTCATCGCGCTGCTGCCCACGCCCGCCGAGGGGCCGCTGAACGGAGCCGATGCCGGCGCCATCCGCGCCCAGCCAGACCGGCTGGCCGCCTTCGTCTTCAAGACCGTCGCGGACCCGTTCGTGGGCAAGCTCACCTACCTGCGGGTGTACTCCGGCGTCCTCAAGGCCGATTCACACACCTGGAATGCCAACAAGGACCACGAGGAGCGTGTAGGGCAGCTGCTGATGCTGCGCGGCAAGGTCAACGAGCCCGTGCCCGAGGTGAAAGCCGGCGACATCGGGGCGGTGGCCAAGCTGCAGGAGACGACCACCTCCGACACGCTTACCACCAGGGAGCACCCGGTCGCGCTGGCTCCCATCGTCTTCCCCAAGCCCGTGTACTCGGCTGCCGTGGAACCCAAAACCAAAGCCGACCTGGACAAGATGGGCAACGCCATCACGCGCATCGTAGAGGAGGACCCCACACTGCACCTGCGTAAGGATGCTGAAACAGGCGACAGCCTCCTTTCCGGCATGGGCGAATCCCATGTGGAGATCGCCGTAGAGCGCATGCACCGCAAGTTCGGCATCAGCCTGGAGGTGGCCCTGCCCAAGGTACCTTACCGCGAGACGATCCGCGCCTCAGCCAAGGCGCAAGGCCGCTTCAAGCGCCAAACCGGCGGCCATGGCCAGTACGGCGACACGTGGATCGAACTCCTGCCGGCCAAAGGCGAGGGCTTCGTGTTTGAAGATCGCATCGTGGGTGGCTCGGTGCCCAAGCAGTACATCCCGGCCGTCGAAAAGGGCATCCGCGAAGCTATGGGCGACGGGCTGCTCGCCGGCTGCCCGGTGATCGATGTCAGGGCCGTGCTGTACGACGGCTCGTACCACCCGGTGGACTCTTCGGAAATGGCCTTCAAGATCGCCGGCTCCATGGGCTTCAAGGCCGCGGCGCAGCAGGCCAGCCCCGTGCTGCTGGAGCCCGTGATGGATGTCACCGTGGTGGTGCCGCAGGACTTTATGGGCGACACCATCGGCGACTTGAACGGTAAGCGCGCCAAAGTGCTGGGTATGGAGCCGGGCGCGGACGCCACGCAGGTCATTCACGCACACGTGCCGATGGCCGAAATGCTGACCTACGCCACGGACCTGCGCTCCATCACCCAGGGCAGAGGCACCTACACCATGGAATTCCTGAACTACGAAGAGATGCCCCAGCACATGGCCCAAAAAGTGATCGCCGAAGCCGCCGCTCACAAGAAGGAAGAAAGCGCCACCCATTAGGCAGCGCGTAGCGAAAATAAGCTGAAGCATCCTAAAGGGCACATGCCCACCGCCTGATGCCTGTGATGCTATTCTCCTGGCATCATGCGCACAACAGTAACGCTCGACAGTGATGTAGTGGCTCTCATCGACAGCGAACGTGGCCGCTCCAGTGAATCATTTCGAACGGCGGTGAACAGTCTGATCCGACGCGGCGCACGAAGGGATGACGTTGGTGAGGCGCCGCCTTTGCCGGAATTGCCGGGACGGCCGATGATTGACGTGTCGGACTCGTCGGCGCTATTGGCCGCGCTGGATGACGACCGCCGGCGAGATCGCCATCTGCCATGACGCTGGTGGACACGAACCTCCTCATTTACTCGACCTTCGTTGGCTCACCTGAACACGGTCCGGCCAGATCCTGGCTGAGCGCGCAGCTCTCCCAGGGGGCAGGCGGGGTTGTACTGTGCTGGCCGGTCATTTACGCCTTCGTGCGGCTGATCACCAGTTCGAAAGTGTTCGGCGAGGAGGCTCTTTCGGTGCGCCACGGCTGGAGGGTGGCGGGCGGGTATCTTGATCAGCCCGCTGCGCGCCTCGTCGCTCCCGGCGTGGGCCACCGAGCGATTGCCATCGAGCTGGCGCAGACACCGGCACTGCGCAGCGATGACGTGCCAGACATCGAGCTCGCGGCCCTCGCGATTGAGCACGGCCTGGTGCTCGCTTCCCATGATCGCGGTTTTCGTCGCTTCTCGCGGTTGCGCTTTATCGATCCCCTGGAGGCGCGGGAAGAGTTCCACCGCTGACCGAGGCGATGTCCGCCTCCACTGTCTCTGCCAGGTAGTGTGCCTGGCCGCCGTCCCCGCGTTTTCAGTGTTGGATGGCGAACTCTCGCCGCCATCCAACACTGACGCGGTGGGCTATGATGCCTTGCACAGCAGTACTTGGAGGGCGCAATATGGCACGACGGCAGGTAATTGAAGTAGCCGGGCTGAGCCACGGCAACAACCCCATTCCGGTGGCCGTGAGAATGGGCTCGTCGCTGGTCACTGGCGGCATCAACCCGGTGGATCGCCAAACCGGTAAAGTGCCGGAGGACGCTGCAGCGCAGATCGCGGCCGCCTTCGCCAACGCGAAAGCGATTGTGGAGGCGGGCGGCGGCACCATGGCGGACATCCTCAAGGTAGACGTCCGCCTCAAGGACATGGCCCAGCGCGAGGCACTGAACGCCGAGTGGCTGAAGCACTTCCCCGACGTTCACGACCGGCCCGTGCGCCACACCAGCCAGGCGCCGATGCAGGGCGCCGGCGTTATCCAGATCGAGTTCACAGCCGAGCTTTCATAACGAGCGAGGCAGCATTTGTGCTGCCGCGGCGCTGCCTGGTGGCTCTCCACGCCCACCCGGACGATGAATCCATCCTCACCGGCGGGCTGCTGGCGTACTGCCACGCACATGGTATCCGCACCGTCGTGCTGACCTGCACCGGGGGTGAGGCGGGCGACGCCCGAGGCGCCATCGCCGGTTCACTGGCCGTGGCGCGCCAGACGGAGCTGCGCCAGGCGCTGGCCGTGCTCGGCGTAAGTCGGGCAGCCCAGCTGCCCTATCGCGACTCCGGTATGGCCGGCTCGCCCCAGAACACCCAAGCGGGGGCCTTTCACATGGCGGCGCTGGCTGAGGCGTCCAGCCGCGTGCAGGCGGTGCTGCAGGAGGAGCAGCCGGACCTCGTTGTGACCTACGATGCCGCTGGCGGCTACGGTCACCCGGACCATGTGAAGGCGCACCACGTTGCGCAGGCAGCCTTCCAGGCGGCGCACCTGGGGCACAGCCGGCTGGTCGCCGTGGTCTTCCCCGCCAGCTGGCTCCGCCACTTCACGCGGCTGGCGCGCGCCGCGGGCATCCACACCCAACCCAGCGCACTCCTCGGCATCGACGACCTTCCCGGTGACCAACCCCTCGGCCTGCCGGACGGTGCCCCTGTGGAAGCGCTCGACACCGTCGCCTTCGTGGACCACAAGCGCCGCGCCATTGCCGCCCATGCAAGCCAGATGAGCCCGGACCACCCCCTCATGCGCCTCCCACCCGAGATCTGCGCCGCCGTCTGGTCGCGCGAGTTCTACGTCGGCCTCGCGGCGAAGTAGCGCCGACGTTCGTACCAGAACCCGCGTTCGGCGGGCTTGATCGCGCAGCCGGCGTGGGCGTTGCCCGCCCGTGGCGATGTATTACTCTCAAACGGAGTATACTCTACTCAGTTTTGGAAATACCGTGGACATGAATGACATCGCCGCCCAGTGGCCCTTTGCGCTCGTGCCACGTGAAGATTTGGTTGGACGTGAGGCTGTCATCAGCGAGATTATCGACCAGCTGATCGCCAGCCGGCGCAGTGTGTTGCTGGCCGCGCCCCGCCGGCTCGGAAAGTCGTCAGTTGCGCAGGAAGCTGTCCGTCGCTTGGAGGCTGACCATAACTGTCTGGTGGCGCGCTTGGACTTTTTCCAACTCACTTCCAAACGCGCGATTGCCGAGGAGCTCGATCACCAACTTCTGGCCGCATCACATCGCCTGGCAAGTAAAGCCAGGCGGCTTGCGCGCGCCACTCGGAATATGGCTGTGCCTATCCCGGTGTTCAGGCGCGACCACCTTGAGATAGACGTCGGCATCAACCGCGGCAGGGAGCAAAGCGACGACGACAAGCTGCGCACGGCTTTGGAGCTAGGAGAGCAGCTGGCCGTGAGCGAGAAGCGCTTGTGTGTGGTGCTGATGGATGAATTCCAGGAAGTCGGCAAAACTTGTGGACAACAGATCTACGGCTTCATGCGGGCGATCTTTCAGCAGCAACCCAACACCAAGCAGATCTTTGCAGGATCGCGGCAGCACCTGCTGCGTGAGCTCTTTGGAGCACCTGGTAAGGCCTTTCTGAGGTACGCCCGCGAAGTGCCTTTGCCCGACGTGGCGATAGACCAATGGGTGCCTTACATCGTCATGAAGTTCCGGGCAACAGGGGTGGAGTGTTCCCCAGCCGCGGCGCGGCGCATTGGCGAGATCACGGGTGGGCATCCGGCAGACACGATGGAGCTGTGCGATCAGTTATCCGTCGCCACTCGGAGAACCGACAAACACGTCATTGACGACGCACTGCTCGAAGTCGCCCTGTGGGAAACCGAACGGGTGCTGCGGAATGTCTTCGAGCCGCTCTGGGAGGACCTCGGCGACGTCCCGTATGCGCGGGCGGTATTGCAACGTGTGAGTGCGGGTCGTCCGTTGACGACGGGCCTGCCGCCGGGACAGGTCGATCGGGCACTGAAGGCCATGCAGGGGAATGGCATCATTCGGCACGAGGCGCGCGGTAGATGGACGGTGAATGAAACACTCCTCCATCGTTACGTGGTGTCGACCACCAGGTTCTAGTTGCGGGCCGACTCCAGATTGGCTGGCGCTAGCCTCCTGCCGCGAAGGGCACGGCGCCTTCGGAGCAGCGCGAAAACTGGGAGTTCTGCGCGAGCCACTTCGCGCAGCCGAACGTCCCACCACACCAGGCAGCCGCGCTGGCGCTCAAGATTTCAAAGGTGGGATGCGTCTATTTGCCACCTTGCGCCCTTTGGAGCCTTGGGGCCCGGCAGCCGGCTCTCCACTGCGCCCGGCGGCGAGGACGTTACGATTTCAAGAGGTTCGGCCCACCGTTGATTGGTGGCAACGCCGTTCTCAAGCAGCGCAGGTAGAGGTCAGCACATTGCCGGAAAAAGGGCGACATTGGATTCAGCAGGCGGCCGACGAGGTGGAAGCATACGTCGACCTAGCTAAGCCATCCGGGGAGCCGATTGTCTGTGCCTCCGGGATCAGCCCCTCTGGACCTGTCCACGTCGGCAACTTGCGCGAAGTGATGACGGTCCACCTCATCGCCGAAGAACTGCGGCGCCGAGGCCGCCACGTAGACCACGTTCACTCGTGGGACGATTATGACCGTCTGCGGAAGGTACCCCAGGGGATTCCGCCCGAATTCGAAGAGCACATCGGCCGGCCGCTTTCCCAGGTTCCCGACCCCCTCGGTGAGTACGACTCGTTTGCCAGTCGTTTCATCTCCGAATTCGAGTCCGCTCTCTCTCGCCTGGCTATACACCCGCGGTACGTACGGCAATCCGAGGCGTACAAGAGCGGCGTGTACACCCCACTGGTCCTCAGAGCGATGGAAAGGAGGCTTGAGATCTTTGACATCCTCCGTGAGTATCAGACTCGGAATCCTCAAACCGATGTCGACACGGATATCAGCCGACGTTCGGAGTATTTTCCGTTCAAGGTGTACTGCCAGGATTGCGGCAGAGATACCACACAGGTAGACCGTTACTCAGAGCAGACATCTGAACTCTCATATCGTTGCCTCTTCCGTCCCTACAGCGGTTCGTTCGTCTTACGCAATCGGGTGGAAGGAAAGCCGCCATGGAAGGTTGACTGGCCCTTGCGCTGGTCTCATGAACGAGTCGACTTTGAACCGGGCGGCTTGGATCACGCAGCACCGGGGAGCAGCTACACCGTTGGCCAGCGGATAGTCTCCACGGTGTTCGGGGGAAGGGCTCCAAAGTTCATCGGTTACGCGTTCGTCGGCATGGCTGGCCGCTCAAAAATGTCCAGCTCCGCTGGCGCCGTGGCAACACCGCGGGCCGCGCTGGATATCCTTGAGCCGGCAATTCTTCGCTGGTTGTACATCCGGAGGCAGCCGGCCCAGCAGTTCGACATTAACTTCGGCCACGAAGTCTGGCGCCTCTACGACGAATGGGACGCGTTCGTGAACCGGGTGCGAGCTGGAAGCGGCAGCGAAGTAGATACCTACACCTACTCAATGTGTCTCGAAACATCCGCTGGGCGCATTGAGCAGAGTGAAATCCCGGTTCCTTTTCGGGTCATGGCATCCAGTGCCGACATAACACAGGGAAACCGTCAGCAATTGTTGCGAATCGTCAACGCCCACCTGCAGACGCCTTGGGATAGTGACGAGCAGCTGGAACGGAACATCGAGCCGAGACTCAGCTGCGCAATCAACTGGGCAGTCCTCTACCAGCCAGAGGACGAGCGAACAGCCATTCGGGCGGAGTTCGATCCTGAGGCCTTCGGGCGTCTGCCGGACAGTCACCGCTACGGAATCGAGCTGCTGCGCGATCGCCTTGACTCCGAATGGACGTTGCAGGGGCTAAGCGGCCTGATCTACGGGATTCCCAAGCTTCTCGTTGGGCGCACCCAGGATGCTGAACCAGACGACGTCATCCGTGAAGCGCAGCGATCCTTCTTTCGCTCGCTGTACGAGTTGATCTGCGGCAAGGACACAGGCCCGCGATTGCCGACTCTTTTCCTATCAATTGGACGCGACAAGGTGCACCAGCTTCTGACGCCACAATCGGAATCAAACGCGGCGCGCGAGTTCCGCCAGAACTAAAGGCCTCATGCATCCATCTGCCTGGCCTTCCTCCACACCCCTCCGCCAGGCGGCGGACGGGAGAGGGAGGCATAGAGATTCAGGCGAGCGGGCCGGGCTTTCTTAGTTGGCCGGCCGTGGCAGGTCCAGCGTCGTTACGCGGCGCAGTTCGCGTTTGTACCTGGTGTCGTCAAAGCGGGTGGCGCGGTGCATGGTGGCCCGGTTATCCCAGATGACGAAGTCGCCCGGCAGCCAGCGGTGCCGGTACACCAGGTGGGGCCGTGTGGCACACTCCATCAGATCGCGCAGCAGCAAGCGCCCCTCGGGCACTGGCCAACCCACGATGTGCGAGGCATGCGAGGCGATGTAGATCGCCTGCCGGCCCGAGGGAAACGTCCGAATCAAGGGGTGCTCGGCGCCCTGAAGCTTTGCCTCCTCCTCGGCCGAGAACTCGAAACCAAGCGTACGGCGCGAGTAGGCGATAGAGTGGTGCACGCGCAGATTGTGCACCAGGGCTTTCGTCTCGTCCGGCAGCTCATCGTAGGCCGTGCGTGTGTCGGCAAATTCGGTATCGGCCGGCACGGGTGGGATCACGCGCGCCGAGAGCGTGGAGTAGCGCCCGGGCGGGTCCTGAAACGAGGCATCCGTATGCCACAGCCGGTTGCCCAGGCCGTACATGCGCCGCCGGTCCGTTGTGCCCAGCAGCTCGCCATCCTCATCCAGATTCGAGATGTCTGTCAGCGCCTCGTTGCCCAACCGGTTCTTCCGCAGCGCACTGATGCCGGTTTTTGCGTGCAGCTCACCATCCCAGCGCTGCGCAAAGGCCAACTGCTCGGCGTCCGTGAATGGCTGATCCCGAAACACCAGCACGCCGTACGCATCCATCCCCGTCCGAATCTCTTCCAGCGTCACCGGGTTGTGGCTGTCCCGAAGATCGATCGGCCCAACCTCGGCCGCGAATGTCGGGTGCAGCGCATGAAAGGCGAGGGCCATCAGTCAGCCTCCTTCGTGCCTGAGACCTTGTCGGATACAGCCGTCCATGTCAAGTCCTGTGCCGAACGCGAGCGGGGTGATCCTACGCAGCCATTGGGATATTTGTCGGTCAGCCGCCTCTTTGCGCTCGACGCAATCAGATTCAATATCCTGGAGGAGCGCAAGCAGTTGATGGTCAGTGAGCATCTGGGGCAAGCGCACCCCCGAGAAAGCGGCTCGGGCCACACTCCGAGCCCCAGCTACCTTGGGTTTGGTCGCTGTGACGATGGGGTCGCTTGCGGGCCCGAGGGGCCACGCGCCCCGAAGAAATCCGTAGAGCGACGATGCCAGACAGGCGATGGCAAACGCCAGCACGAATGCGTGTGAGCGCGCTTCGAAGGCATAGAAGGCCAGCATGGAGCTCACCGCGATGACCCCCTAAAGCGTCAGCCAGTCAAGCATATTGCCGGTGAAGTCCACGCCGCGTCCAGCGGCACCCGATATCCGGCGAGGCCCACCATGGTCGCCAGCGCGAGCGCCATCGTCGTCATGTAGTAGCGATGGAACTCGCCGGCCAGACTGAAGAAGGCGACTTCCGTGAGGAGCCAGCCGCCGAAGGCGCCACGCCGGCGCGCGTCCGCTGCGTGCCCCAGAGAGCGACCCCGCCCAGGGCTACGCCGAGTAGCCCCAGGGCAGCAGCCAGGAGATCTGGCCGGCCAGCTGCCGCCCGAACAGCCGTAATAGGCCGGCTGCGCCGATCTCGGCTGGACCGAACGGGATGGGGCCGCCCCTCGTGAACCCCGGAGGCAACGCCAGGCTTGGCAAGCGTGACTATACGCACGTATACTGGCCGGGCCAGCCCGGCCTGAATGACGGCTGAGCGTACTCAGACTGAGCCACAACGCCGACGGCTTCGCGCTCGGAGAGTTGGCGCTGGGTGCCTCGAGCCGATTGCTGCAGGAGGCCCGCGAGCGTCGGGGTGAGGCTGCCACCGTCGTTGGACGCACGCATGGCCATCCAGTACGGCATGAAGTGCCGGTCGTCGATCTCGAGCGCGATGAGGCGCCCTACGGCAAGCTCGTCCACGACCATGGAGCGGAGGAGCAGGGCCACGCCGTTGCCATCCAGGGCCAGCAGCTTGGAGAGCTCGGCGCTGGTCGACTCAATGCGACTGCCTGCGTGGACGCCGAGGTGGGTGACTTGCCACAGGCGCGTGCCGAACGGGCCAGGCGGGGGGACGATGAGGGTTTGTCCTGATAGATCGGCCCAGGTCAGGTTCGGTCGGCATGCCAGCTCTGAAGTTGGAGCGACGCACAAGCACAGCTCGTCGTCGAACAGGTGCTCGGCTGTCAGACCCGGCGGCGGCTGGGTGGCGGCGATTCCGATGTCGTAGGCGCCGGCCACGAAGCGGTCCCAGAAGTCGGCAAGAGCCCCGGCCCAGACGCGCACTTCCACATGCGGCACGCTCGACACCAGCTTGCCGAGTGCCCCGCGCAGTAGGTAATCGCAGGTCGCGCCGCTGGTCAGTAGCCGCAGCGTCTCACCGCTGCCGGCGCGCATGCCGGCCACCATCGTGTCCATTTCGCGCATCTGGGCCAGCAGCAGCTCACTGGCGCCGGCAAGCTTTGAGCCGGCGGGCGTTAGTTGCAGCTTACGGCCGCGGCGGTCGGCCAGCTTGAAGCCGGCCTTGAGCTCCATGGCACGCACCATCTTGCTCACGGCGGGGTGACTGACAAGCAGTTCCTGGCCGATCTCGGCGAGCGTCCTGCCGTTCATCAGGCCGACGAGCACCTGCAGCTCCGACATGGAAAACATGACCGCACGGAACATGTTAGCGCCGAAAGCGCTACTTGAAGGAACCTTGTTCGTGAGCTAGAGTGGCCGCATCTCGGAACAGCGGTGCCGGAGCAAGCACCGTTGGAAGGCGGACACATGAGTTCTTCTGGAATGACGCGGCGCCGGTTCATCGAAGTCGGCCTGGTCGGTCTGCTTGGCCTACCGGCGCTCTTGCAGGCATGCGGCGGCACGAGCGCACCGGTCTCGGCACCTCCATCGAGCACTCCCGGGAGCGCCAAGCCGCCCTCCGTCGCAGCCTCCGCTGCTTCTTCGGCTCAGGCTGCGAGCGCTCAAGGGACCGTCAAACTCCCGACGTATGCGCCGGTGCAAGGCGCCAAGCCGGATCTCCCGGGGTCAGCCGACGGGCTGGTGAATCCAGGGTACCTGACGCTTCCGAAAGATGCCTTTACTTCGGTGAAATCGCCGCCCGGCAAGGGCAGCGACGTCACCATGCTGACCTGGTCGTTCACCGGCACTCTTCCGCCACCAGTCGAGAAGAACACCCTCTGGCAGGCCATGAACAAAGAAATTGGCGCGAACGTGAAGTTCAACATCGTGGCCTATGCCGACTACGGCACCCGCTTCTCAGCCGTTATTGCCGGCAACGATCTGCCGGACATGCTGTTTATCTCGCCGGTGGGTACGACGGTCGATCAGCTGCCGGCCTTCCTCCAGGCCAAATGCGCCGACCTGACCCCGTACCTGAGCGGCGACGCGGCCAAGGATTATCCCAACCTGGCGAATTGCCCGACCATCTCGTGGCGCAACGTGCTCTTCAACAACGCCATTTATGGCGTGCCGATTCCGTATCCCATCTTTTTCCTTGTCCCGTGGATGCACCAAGAGTTGCTGGAGAAGGCAGGCTTAGCGCTGCCCAAGACGGCAGCTGAGTTCAAGAATTTGTTGCAGGCCGTCACCAAGCCGCAATCCAATCAGTGGGGCACTGCCACCTCCACCATCGATGGATATGGGGCGATGGACGGCTGGTTCCCCTCGATCTTCGGTGCTCCCAACAACTGGTCGCTTGACAGCAATGGCAAGTTGACGCACGAATACGAAACCGACCAGTTCCGCCAGGCGGTTGGCTACGCGCGCGACCTCTACGCCGCCGGCGTGTTCCATCCGAAATCGGCCACCTACAACGCCGCCAACCTGAGCGACGATTTCCAGGCTGGCCGTTTCATCTTCGACTTCACGGGATTTCAAGGCCAGTCCAGCACCTTTTGGGACGCCGCGCCCAAGCTAAATCCTCCTGGTAAGTTCCGCATTTTGCCGCCGTTTGCGGCACAAGCTGGCCAGAAGCCAGCCTACTTCGCGTCCACGGGCTCGTTTGGTTTCACGGTGCTCAAGAAGGCAAGCCCGGACCGGATCAAGGAGCTCCTCGGGATTCTCAACTACATCGCGGCCCCATTTGGGAGCCACGAATACAACTTGCAGCATTTCGGCGTCGAAGGTGTCGACTACACGTTGGATGACAAAGGCAATCCCATCCTGACGGCAACGGGCAAGCGGGAAACCGCGCTCCCATGGCAGCTCACGGCTCGGGCCCCATGGTCCCTGTTCTACCCGGCGGCCCCGGCTGACTATGCCAATGCCATGCAGGCGGCCGAGCAGTCTTTGGTGGCGGCGGCCGTCTTCGACCCAACGCTCGGGGCCTACTCGAATACGAATGCCAGCAAGGGACCAACGCTGACCCAGACGATGCTGGACAGCGTGAACAGCATCATCAAGGGTGACGCGCCGCTTAGCCAGCTGGACACGGTTGTCGGTACCTGGCGCACCAGCGGCGGTGGCCAGATCCGGAAGGAATACGAGCGGTCGTTGGCGGCTGCAAAGGGATGAGGGGTACCAGTTGGAAGGAGGCGGAATGAATTCGTCCGAACTAACCCATCGGCGGTTCATCGAGCTTGGCGTGGCCGGTCTCGTCGGCCTGCCGGCCCTCAAGCCAGACAACGAATACCTGGCCGAGCGCCACGAGATACAGCATGAGCCGTCCGAGTTGCGGCCGAATAAGACGCAACGCGATCAACTCAATCATCTGCACGATTTTCTCTCATCGGTCGCGCTAGCGTGGCGAGAAGCCGCCTCCGCGCAGCGCAATCGGCTCGCGAAGGCAATCTATGAAGATGTCTACGTCGAGGGTGATCGAGTGGTTTCAGTCCGCCCGCGTGAAGAAATGCCTCCCTTTTTCATGCTCGGTTGCCACGAAAAAGGTGGGACATGCGGGCCCGAGGGGATTCGAACCCCCGGTCTCCAGCGTGACAGGCTGGCATGTTTGGCCGCTACACCACGGGCCCGTGAGCTTTCAATCATACCAACGCCCCGTTGGGTCGAGGATCAGGACCGGTTGGCGGCTGCGGCCGCGGCAGCGGAAGCTGCCACGGCCTGAGGGGCGAGGATGTCGCGGCAGGCGGCGATGATCTGGTCGGCTTCGACGGTGCCCACGTGGTGGTGCGTGACCAGCCGCAGCGTGTCCGGGCCGGTGGGGTTGATGAGCACGCCACGGGCGCGCAGCTCCTGGCTGAGCTGGGCCGCGGGGCGACTGGTCACGCCGAACCGGATGATGTTCGTCTGCACGGTGGGCAGGTCCAGCTCGATTCCCGGCAGCTCGGCCAGCGCCTCGGCGATGTGCCGCGCCGTGCGATGGTCCTCGGGCAAGCGATCGATCATGTGCTCCAGCGCCACAATGCCCGCCGCGGCGATGATGCCCGCCTGCCGCATGCCACCACCCAGCATCTTCCGATGCTTGCGTGCCCGCTCCACGAAGGCGCGGCTGCCGGTGGTGAGCGAGCCGACCGGTGCCCCCAGGCCCTTGGAGAGGCAGATGTACACACTGTCGAACGGCGCGGCCAGCTTGCGCGCGGGCACCCCCAGAGCCGCGGCGGCGTTGAACAAACGCGCGCCATCCAGGTGCAGCGCCAGCTCGTGCCGCCGCGCCACGCGCGTGACCGCTTCAAGTGTCTCCAGCGCCGAGGCGATGCCGCCGGCGATGTTGTGCGTGTTCTCCAGGCACAGCAGCGCGGTGCGGGGATAGTGAATGTTCGGCGCGCGCACGCCGGCCTCAACCTCGGCCGGCGCGGGGCAGCCGGATGCGTCAGGCAGGGGATGCGGGAAGAGCCCGCCCACCACTGACATGCCCGCCACCTCGTTGACATAGATGTGTGAGCCCGCGCCCAGCAGCACCTCCTCGCCACGCCCGCAGTGGCTCAACAGCGACACCAGGTTGGCCATGGTGCCACTCGCCACGAACAGGGCCGCCTCCTTGCCCAGCATCTCCGCCGCCAGCTCCTCCAGGCGGTTCACAGTGGGATCCTCGGCAAACACATCGTCACCCACCTCCGCCTGGTACATGGCTCGGCGCATCTCGTCTGTGGGCTTGGTGACGGTATCGCTGCGAACGTCGATCATGACCCAAGAGTACCGAACGACATGCGTGGCCAAGCGAAGGGCCGGTATACTCGGCCTCACTTCGCTGTTTCTGGACGTTGGGGAGGATGTTGATGCTGTTCAGGGGACTCCGGCGCCTCATTCCAGCCGCGCTGCTGCTGGCCGCCACCCTGCCCGCCGCCGTTTCCGCTGCCGCGGCGCCGAGCTGCACCTTCGAGCTGGGGTTCGCCGCGCTGCGGCAGCTGATCCCTCAACAGGTGGGCACCTGCCAGGAGAATGAAAACCACAACCCAACGAATGGTGATGGCCTGCAGCACACCAGCGGCGGTCTTCTGGTGTGGCGCAAGGCGGACAACTGGACCGCCTTCACCGACGGCTTCCACACCTGGATCAATGGCCCGAACGGGCTGCAGCAGCGCCTCGACACGCAGCGCTTTCCCTGGGAGGGTGACTTCGGCGCTCCCGGCACCACTCCCGTGGGCGGCGGGGCACCCAGCTCCCCTGTGCTGACGATACCAGTGAGCAACGGTCCACTGTCCACCGCGCCGGCGCCCTTCGACACCTCGGCGGATGGGCGCTTTGGTGGCATTCAGGTGAGCGATGTGGGCGTGGGTGTGGCACACGACCTGGGCCTGCAGTGGACGCGGGAGCAATTCCTGTGGAACAACATGCCCAGCTTCAACCCTGGCCTCTTCGCGTCTATCAGCACGGATCAGCACCTGGGCCCGGGCCTGCGCGAAGTGGGCCTGCTGAACTTCTTCGCACCCTACTGCAACGGCGGACAAGACAAACGAGTGCCCTGCTCCGACGGCGCGGTCACACAGTACACCACCGCCCTGGCCCGTGCTGAACAGGGCAAGGTGAACAGCTGGATCATGTACAACGAGCCGGACATCTGCAATCCCAGCAATCCCGGCTACGCCTGGAACTCGCCCAACCGCGCCGTGGACTACCTGCACTACGCCCAGGCAGCCTACGCCGGCATCAAGGCGGGCAACCCCGGGGCGGATGTCATCCTCGGCAGCCTGGGCATCACCGACTCGAGCTGCCAGGTCAACGGCGATGAAATGACCTTCTGGCACCAGATGCTGGCCGCGCTGGGCAACGCGCCACTGCCGGCGGATGAGGTTTCGTTCAACATCCACAAGGAGCCGGAGAAGATCTACGACCTGATTAAGAGCTACCACGAATCCATGCAGCAGCATGGGTACGACAAGTCGCTGTGGCTCATGGAGGTGGGCATCCCGGTCATCCCCAGTCTTGGCCCTGGCAACAGCACCGATGGCGGCCTCGAGGTAGATAAGAACAACCAGGAATCGTTCCTCATCCAGGCCTACGCCAACGCGATTGCCGCCGGAGCCGACCACATCGGCATCTACACCATGCGCGACTTCCCCCCGAGCGACCCCGCCTACAACACCATAAAGGCGGCGGTGAAGTTCATGTCCCACGTGACCAGCGCGGTGAAGAGCCCCGACAATCGATCTGCTGGTGGCAACTACGTGGACCGGCTGCAGGGCGTGGTGACCATAACCATGAAGGGCCCAGGCTTCGAGACAGTGGTGGCCTACAACCGGAGCCTCACACCCCAAACCGTGACCATTCCCGCCACCGCCACCACGGCTGTTGTGGCTGACAAGCACGGCACCGAGACGACGATGAGCGAACAGAATGGCGGCTACACGTTGACGCTCGACCCAGTGGGTGTGGTCTTCAACGCGCCCTGGGGCGAGACCGTGCGCTTCATCGGTGGTTCACCGATCATGCTCCGCCAGGCTGACTGATCGCGCCAGGCCGAGCCGGGATGAGACGCTTCTCCAGACACCAACGGCGATGCTCTGCCACTCCCGGAGATGTCTGCCCAAGTTCCTCTCCCAGCCGGGAGAGGAACTTGGGCAGCGGAGGCCGAGCCCAGGCGAGGCTGTGCGGGAACACTCCGGCGGCGGCATGTTTCCGGCCAAGGAGGATGCGGCGCGCGAGGTAACCTCAGGCGTTCACCGCGCTGCTGTGCGGGAACGAGGCTGGGCGGGGCGCCTCCGCGGCCAGGTCCGGCTGCTCTGGCTCATCCAGGTCCAGCGGGCGCTGGGCGTGGAACCAGGCGTAGTAGAGCACGGCGTTGATGCCCATGAAGAGCGCGCTGGCGAAGAAGGGCAGCTCCAGCGCATCAATGCCAATCCAGTAGCCGGACAGCGCGGGCGAAGCAGCCGCCGGCAGCCGCCGCGCGACGCCGCTGACTCCCGCGGCGCTCCCGCGCGACTCGGCGTCCACGATGCCCATGGTGTAAGACTGGCGCACAGGCATAGCCATAGCTGAGCTCACGGTGCGCAGGGCGTACAGCGCCGCGGCCAGCGGATAGGCCGGCGAGAAGGGCAGCACGACGCTGAGCACGGCCGCCGCGACGCGCGACCCGGTGATCACGCGCACCTCCCCAAAGCGGTTGGCCAGCCGCACAGCCACCAGCGCCAGCGCTGAGGTGGTGAGGGAGCTGGCCGCCACCACGGGGCCGATGGCCGCTGGCGACACGCCAAAGCGCACGTACATCCAATAGGGAATGAGGCCTGCCAGAAACCCCATGCCGAAGCCGTTGAAGGCCCCGGCGATGGCGATGCGCTTAATGGTGTGCCCGTCGCGCCGGCGCCGGCTGCGCTGCACTTCCGCCGTCTGCACCACCTTCACACGCTCGGTGACCGGCCACAAAATCACCAGGCTCACGGCCCCCACCAGCGCCACGCCCAGGTACAGCGGCCGGTATGAGGCGATGAGCGAAAAGTGATCCGCGCTGCGCAGCAGCTCGGGAATGCCAGCCAGCAGCGCGCCAACGGATGACAGCAGCGTACCGGCGATGGCATTGATGGCGAACACGCGCGTGCGATCGCGCGCCGGTGCCTTTTCGGCGATGATGGCCTGCTCGGCCGGGGCAAAAGCGCCGGCCTGGCCACCCGCGCCGCCGCGCCCAATGCCCGCCAGCGCGCTCACCGCGATCAGCAGCGCCGTGGCCGTGCTGAAGGCGAGGATCAAGCCACTCAGGAGGTACAGCCCGGCGAAAACGAGCAGGAAGGGCCGCCGCCCAAACCGGTCGCTCAGCACCCCGGTGGCGAGCGTGAGCCCTGCGCTGATAATGCCCCCGATTGTGAGCGTGACACCAATGAGCCAGGCGGAGAAACCGATCTGACCCAGGTAGATGGCGAACACCACCATCAGGTAGCCCTGCACCAGGCTGCGCAGCCCGCGCACGCTGACCAGCCGCCACAAATCAGGCGACGGCAGCAGGTCCCACACGCGGCGCGCCATCACTTCAAGCTTACGTTAACGTGAGGTGCTTGGAGGCTGTCCGCGAGCGCTGAATGCCGGCCAGCCCCTCCTACAACGTTGGCCGGAAAGCCATCAGCGGCCCGGGCCCATTCCCCGCAACCGCGGCTGCCGAACTCGACTGACGCTGCTCGGAGGATCCATCCCGGCGGCCGCGGCATGTTTCGGGCCGAACTTCTACCTACCGCTGCTGGAGCGCCTTCTCGAACTCTGTGCGAATCTGATCGCCACCGCCGGATCGCCAATCCGCCACCACCTGCGTCCAGGAGCTGAGTGGATTGCGGCCGTAGATAACGGCATTCACGCCATCGCGCACCTTCTGGTCCAGCGAGAAACCCTTGGCCGAACTGGTCGGCGAGTACAGGCCGACCACGGGATCGGGCACGCCGAGCGCGAAGATGGCGGATTCCTCCTTAGACGTGGCCGTGGTGAACTCCGGGTTCGTGGGGTCATAGATCACCTGGGGGCTGGTGCCGAGGTTCTGCCATGGCACCGTCAGGTCCTTCCTGCCCTGCGCGGTGAGCAGTGGATTGCCCTTGGCGTCGTACTTGAAGTCCACATTCTCGACCCCGTACTCCAGCAGTTGGGCCTCCTGGGTGCCGAACGGCGCGGAAAGAAAGTTCAGCACGCCCAGCACCTCCTTGATGCGCGCCGGGCCGGCCTTCTTGAGCGCGATGGACGCGTACGCCCCGTTGCCCAGGTTCTGCACCGCCTTGCCCTTGCCGTCCCACGGAAAAGGCACCAGCAGATGGCCGTTGAATTTGGGGTCGACCTTCAGGGCGTTGTGCCACGCACGCTGGTAATTGGTGAAGCCACCGAACCAGATGGCGTACTTGCCCGTATCCCAGTTGTCTGCCCCCTGCACCAGGTTCTGTGAGGGCGAATCCGGGTACACCACACCGTCGTCCCAGAGCTGGCGCAGATAGGCGATGGTCGCCTTGTATTCTTCAGTTTCCAGATCCCTGGTGAGCTTGCCGCCATCGTTGCGCCATTGATTGGGCACACGGAAGACATAGGGAAACCAGGCGAAAGCACCGCTGCCAATCATCCAGCGCTTGCCCTTCTGGGTGAACGCCTTGGCCTTCTGCCGGAAGTCGGCCGCGCTGGTGAAGCTGGTCATGCCCTCCGGCTCCAGCAGTTGGAAGTTGGCGAGACAGGAAAAGCCGGAAATGCCGCCCGGCTGAATGGGCACCATGTACAACTTGTTGTCGTACACCCCGTTCTTCCAGGTGTACTGGGGCAGATTCGCGAGATTCGGGAAGGTCTTCACCGCGTCGCCGCTCAGGTAGGGTGTGAGGTCAGCGCAGAGCGAATCCAGCAGTTGCGGCTCATTCTGCACAGTACTGCCAAGGAATGACAGAAGGAACATGTCCGGCAGCTGGCCGCTGGCCATCAACGTGTTCAATTTGGCCGTGTAGTCGGCCTGGGCCGTGAACGGAATCGTCAGACTCGTGTTCAGCTCTTTGTTCACCTGTGCCCAGGCCGCGTTCTTATCCGGCCCAAGGGGCGCGGCGCTGTAGGTGAACGTCATGCCGCTGACGGTGCCACCGGACCCGGGTGGCGTAGGCACCGATTTCACCAGCGGCGATGGGTACTTGAGGTAACCAGGCGGCACCACCCCATTGGCGCTGGCGGGATAGTCGGGCCTGGGGCCCTGGAAAGGGAGGTGCGTGGGCAGCAGCAGCTTGCCACCACTCGTCGCTCCCGAAACCGGCACGCTGGCGCTCGCCGCGCCAGCGGCTGGAGCCGCGCTCCCTCCGGACGAGCCCGCGCCCGATGGGCTGATCTGAGCTGAGCCGCCACAGGCATTGAGCAGCAGGGGCAGCGCGGCGGTACCCGCCGCCCCCACCGCGGCCAGCCGAACAAACCGCCGTCGACTCATAGTGCGTTGCGTCTGCATGGCTCTCTCCTTCTGAAATTCCGGCAGCCCGGCCGCATGATGATTCAGTGGGATACTATTCCGTCGGCTAAGTATGGGGCCAGCTTGAATGAGCATTCAAGGCGAAGGTGCGAGGAGCAATCTGATGGACTACCAGATGATTTCCGTGGACGACCACATTGATATGCAGTATCTGCCGGGCGACCTGTGGGCTACACGGCTCCCCGCTGCTTTGCGCGAACGGGGCCCGCGCGTGGTGGAAACGGAAACCGGCTACGCCTGGGTGTGCGAGGACAAAACCTGGGGTGGCTGGGCCGGCGGCAAGCCCAAGGGGCCGCCCAGCCAGCGCTACTACAAAACCGCGCTGGAGAAGGGGGGCGTGTATGAGCCGGGCGTGCTGCGCCCGACTATCGCCGAGCTGCGCCTGGCGGATATGACGCGTGACGGCATCGAGGCCAGCTTCATGTTTGGGCCCATTTCCGCCTTCAGTTGCGACGATCCGCCCCTGCGCGAGGCCATCTACCAGGCCTACAACGACTGGCTGATCGAGTTCTGCGCCCACAATCCGCGCCGGCTGCACGGCATGGCGGCGCTGCCGGGTGAGGATGTGCCTGCCTCTATCCGCGAGATGCGCCGGCTGGCGGCGACGGGTGTGGTGAAGCAGGTGAACTTCCTCATCGGGCGGGCGCAGGGCAAGATCTACCAGGAAGAGTGGGAGCCGTTCTGGGAAGCCGTGGAGGAGACCGGCATGATCGTCTCCTTCCACGTGGGCGGCGGGTTCGCCCTGGGCGGCCCGGGGCGCCTGCGCGAGGAACGCGCGGCCAACGTGTTCGGGCCCAGCAAAGGCTTCATCACCGCCTTCCTCGACACCTTCCACGGCCTGCTGGCCGAGGGCGTGCTGGACCGCCACGCCAGCGTGAAGCTCATGCTGGCCGAGGTTGGCCTGGGCTGGCTGCCCTGGCTGGTGCACGAAATGGACTACCGCTACCAGCGGCTGCTGGATAACCGCGACTACTGGGCATCGCGCGGCGGCATTCACCTCACCATGCCACCCAGTGAAGTTTGGAAACGCAACTTCTGGGTGACCTTCCAGGACGACCCCGTGGGCCTGGCGCAGCTCAAATTCTGCAACGAGGACCACATCCTCTGGGCGTCCGACTATCCTCATCCGGACAGCACCTTCCCCGATTCGCGGCGCATTGTCGAGGAGCAGATGGCGGACCTCACCCCAGTGCAGCGGCGCAAGATCCTACGCGACAACGCCCTCGCGCTGTACGGGTTGAAGGAGCTGGCCGCGGCCGCCTGAGCCCTCCTCCACGGCTCGGCTGCGCGGCTGCCTGGCGGCCGCTGAGGCGCAGCGGGAGGTTACGGCGTCGCGGAGAAGCAGCTGCCAGCCACCGGCTGGCCAAAGCCGAGCCTGCTGCCCACCTCGGGCCGCGGTGAAACAGCGGCAGGCCAGGAGTTAGGCTCGCCACCGCCCGGCTGGCTCTTTTGAGCTGACCCGGCTTCTTATAATCAGCGCATGGTGCAGCCGGGTGGTGCCGGGAAGAGCGGCAGTGCCCCAGCGGGCTTCAAGGTTGTTCTCGGCAACCGGAACTTCACCTTCCTCTGGTCGGCGCAGGCACTCTCGCAGGTCGCCCAGAACATCATCAACTTCGCCGTGGTGGTGCAGGTGGAGAACCTCACCCACTCCACCACGGAAGTGGCCCTCACCATCGTGGCCTTCATTCTGCCCGCGGTCATCTTCAGCCCCGTCGCTGGCGTGCTGGTCGACCGCATGGACAAGAAGGTCATTCTGCTGTGGACCAACGTGCTGCGTGGCGTGGCCACCCTCGGCTTCGTTGCTTTTGGCCACACGCTGTTCGCCATCTTCGGCATTCTGTTCGTGTCGTCGGTCATCAATCAGCTGTTCAGCCCGGCGGAGAGCGCCAGCATCCCCATGCTGGTGAAGCGCGAACAGCTGCTGAATGCCAACTCACTGTTCAATATCACCTTCAACGGAGCCATTTTTGTCGGGTTCGTCATCATCGCTCCAGCCGTCATCAAGTTCGCCGGACTGCGGGTGGTGTTCTTCGTGACCGTGGCCATGTACCTCGCGGCGGCCGGCCTGTGCGGTGTGCTGCCGGCGCGCATGGGGCGCCTGCGGCCGGTGGAAACGGCAGAGGGGCCGTGGAGCTCAGGCCACCCCGGCCAGATGCTGGACGAGATCCGCGATGGATTGGCCTACATCTTCGCCCGCAAAGAGCTGGTGACAGCCATCATCCAGCTCACGCTCATCCAAACCCTGCTGCTCATCATGGGGGAGATGGCGCCCGGCTTCACCGCTCGCGTGCTGAACCTCACAGCCGCCGACACGGCCTACGTCTTCCTGCCGCTGGGGCTGGGGCTCATGCTCGGCATCGTTACGCTCAATCGTGTGACCCGGCTCGTCCCCAAGGAGCTGCTCACGCGGATTTCCGTGTTCGCCATCGGCCTGCTCACCTTTGGGGTAGGTATTTCACCGCCTCTCAGCCGGCTGGGCGCCAAAATCGCCAGCAAGGTATCCGACGAGCTGCAGGCGGCCAACTGGCTGATCGCCCTGGATCTCTTCCTCCTGCTCATCATTGGCTTCGCCTTCGCCTACGTGGTGGTGCCTGCCCAAACCCAGCTGCAGGAGCTCACTGAGGACGACAATCGCGGCCGCGTGTTCTCCATCCAGCTCATGCTGGCCAGCGCTTTCATGATCATTCCGCTGCTCTTCTTCGGCAGCCTGGCCGATGCCTTCGGCATCACCCAGGTACTGGCCGGCATGGGTATCCTGATCGCCATCCCCTTCGGCTTCACCCTGCGCCATGCCGTGCGCGATTATCAGCACGGCCGCTCCCGGCAATCCGCCTGATCGCCTCCGCGGCCTGAAGGCCGACATCCGCACCCTTGGAGGCCAGGCCGGGCGAGGCGTACCACAACATCCTGCTCACGCTGCTGCTGCCCATCGGCGATACGCTGTTCGCCACGCCCACCATCCGGGCGCTGCGGCGCGCCTATCCGCGGGCACACATCAGCGCCGTGGTCTTCCCCACCAATCGCGCGGTGCTGGAGAACAACCCGGATGTGGACCGGCTGCTGGTGCACGCCACGCGGGAGAGCTGGCCCGGCAGCGCAGCGTTCCTGCACTTCTTCGCCCGGCGCCGCCACGAGAGGTACGACCTGGCGGTGCACTTCGCTGCCTACCACGGCTATTACGGCCTGGCCTGCGGCATTCCACGCCAGCTGCAGCTGCCCTGCCCCTGGCTTTCATGGCTCATTCCGCACGCCAACCACGGCTGGCGGCAGCGCCATGCCATCCACACCTACCTGAGCGTCCTGCGCCCGCTGGGCCTCGCGGGCGCGGATGACCAGCCGCGGCTGGAGCTGAGCGCGGACCAGCACACCTTCGCCGCGGACTACCTCGCCCGCCACGGCGCCAGCCAGGGCGAGCTGCTGCTGGGCCTGCATCCCGGTGGATCGGGCTTCCGAGGCATGAAGCGCTGGGCCCCGGAGGGCTTCGGCTGGGTGGCGGGGCAGCTGGCGAAGCGGCGGCCGGTGCGGCTCATCTTCTTCGGCAGCGGCGCGGAGCGTCCACTGGCCGAGGCCGCGGCCGCCTGTGCCGATGGCTTGCCGGCCATCAACGCCTGCGGCGCCACCACGCTCAGCCAAACCATCGCCCTGCTGGGCCGGATCGATGTCGTCATTGGCAACGATTCCGGGCCGCTGCACCTGGCCGCGGCGCTAGGCACCCGCGCCGTGGGCGTGTACGGCCCCACCAACCGCGAGACGTTCCGCCCCATCGGTCCCCGGGTGCGCGTCGTCACCGGCAGCGTACCGTGCCCCGGCAACTACGGCTTCTTCGGCAGCCGCCCCATCTGGGCGGCGCGCGAATGCCAGGGCGAATGCCTCGCCAGTATCGACCCAGCCCACGTACTCCAGGCCGCGGAAGAGCTGCTGGCCGGAGGCGCGCCATGCCCCCCGCCGGCCCGGGCGGCCAACTGCCAGCCCCCACCGCGCCGAGTCGCGGCCCTGCAGCAGTGGGAGCTTGTCCGGGATTCATAACGCACGGTGCCGCTGCCCGCCCTCCCTGGCTTGACCCACTTGCGACTGGTGACAGCCCTCCCGGTTCACCGTCATTGGCTCACACTGCCCGTGATAACGAGCTCAGGCGAATACCCCTGGAAGCGGCACCGAACTTCGGCGTTCTTCCTCTAGTGAGGCGCGCAATCCACTCGTAGCATCCCCCGCATGAGCCCCTGTTCGCGGCTGGCGCTGCTGCTTCCCCTGCTGATCGGGCTGCTGTCCACCGGACCGGCGGCGGCCGCCGCGTCCGATTCCGCGGCGCCGGCGAATCCGCCTGTGCTGCAGCCAGGAGTAGTCACGCAAGTGGCGCTGGGTCCAGCAGGATCCCGCGCCTTTACCCTCCCCGGATCCGGAGGTTGGGTTTCGCTTGAGCTGGCAGCGGGCGATGTGACACTGCGCCTTCAAGGCGCGGCCAACACGGTGTCCCTGCAGCAGAGCACGCAGGGGCCGGCAACCGGGTGGCTCGGACTTTCGGGGCCGGATTCGGGCTCGACGTATCGGCTGCGGCTGGCGTCTCAAGGTGGAGCGCAGCTGGCCGTGACCTTCTTCGCCCAACCATCCGGAGACTGGGCTCAGCCAGCTTCCGAAGTCACCAGCAGCGCATACAGCTCTTCTTCCGGCTCGTCCGCGAGTTCCAGCGTCAGCCGCTCCACCAGCATCAGCAGTTCCGGCGTCGTAACAGTCGGGTGAGCCGGCACGTGGCCGGCGTCTTCCTGCGCGCCGCTGCCCTGGCGGCAGTGCTGGCCGCGTCAGCCGCGCCGGCGCTGGCGAGTGGTACGCCGCAACCCACGGCGGTCTCCACTTCCCCCACGCCACGCAGCACCACCACGACAGGTGCAAAAGGCACGCCCAGCTCGAGCTCGGGAACCCCCAGCACACCCAGTGCAAGCGGCGATTCAGCCACCGTGACAGTTACCGCCATCCCACCGGCCTCGCCCACTGCCCTCGGCTCGGCCACATCCTCGGCCACTGCCAGCCCAACACCATCTTCAGCTGATGGGATCAAGAGTTCGGCAACACCTGGCGGCCCGGCCACGCCAGCCAGCATCACGCCAACAGCAACGCCCGCCGCTGGCCTGTCCGTGACCGACTCTGCCAGCGCCAGCAGTGGCGCCAGCAGCGGTCAGGGTCTCCGCTCGACAACTCAGGTGCAGAGCCAGCAGCACAGCGTCCTGCAACAGGGCGCCAACTCGCGAGGCAACGAGGTGCACGTGTCACTCAACGTGCAGGTCAGCGGCCAGGGATCCGGCCAGGCCCATTCCGGAAGCGTGTCTGCCATCGCCCAGGCCGGCAACACCACCGTGAGCGCGTCCACCTCAACTGTCGCCAGCCACACCACCTCAGGCAGCACTCCGGCCGCACCGACAGTGAGCCTCACCATCACTGGCGGCACAACGTCCGTGCTCATTCAAAATCAGGCGCAAGCCACATCAGGCAAGGCTCGCGCCGTTGGCGTGGCAGCTGATACCAGCATCAGCGGAGATCAGGCAGTCGTCATTCATGTGCCCGCCAATACATCCGGCCGGAACGTCACCATCAATTTGGACGCCAGCGTCAGCAACACCGGCATCGCCGTCAGCCAGAGCGGCAACGTTGACGCCACTGGCGTGCAGGGCAACGTAGCCCTCGCCGCTGGCAGCCCCACCGCCGGACCATCTTCGACGCCGAGTAGCGGGGCAACGGCCACACCTGCCAGCGCCATTCACAGGGTGGATGTCCGCGGCACCAACTATGCGCTGGCGGACTCTGGCGACGCGCTGGCCATTGGTGTGCAGGCTTCCACCATCGTCCACGGGGCGCAGCGTGTGACCGTGATCATCGATGACAACAGCTCGGGGAACCGCATCATCGTCAACTTCCACGTCCGGGTCCAGAACCGGGGACAAGCCGACGCCACCAGCGGATCCGCCGTTGCCAGTGGACAGCGAGGGAATGTCACCGTGGGCGCTGGCCGCGTGAACGGCACGACGCCGGTGTTGGCTGGCAACAGTGCCCAGGCAATGTCCGGCTCGTCCTCCGCGCTGGGGGTGGACGCCACCACCCTGGTGGATGCCCTGCAGAGCGCCACGCTGGTGGTCGGCGAGAACAGCTCCGATAACCAGCTTCTGGAGGGCTTCGACGTGGCCGTGTCCAACACCGGCACCGCGCTGGCGGCGAGTGGGACCAGCCAGGCGGTGGGGCTGGCAGGCGACGAAGCGGTTGGTGGCTCCGCTGGCGCAAGCGGAGCGGGTGCCGCGGCCGTGATGGATCACAGCACCACCATCGACATCGCGCAAGGCCGCTCCGGCGACACGGCCGCGGTAGGGCTGGTGGCCGCCAGCAGCATTCAGGTAGCTCAGGGTGTGACGTTGACACTCAACCCATCAGCCTCCGCTCCACTGTCCATTCAGGACGGCGAGCGCGTGGTGAACGTTGGCCTCGCCAACGCGATGACGGGCTCTGTCAATGTCACCGCGCTGCGCATTCCGGTGGCCGCGCCCACCACTCCCGCGGCTGATCCTCCTGGCGCGCCACCATCACCCGCCAGTGGTTCGCTGGCGGAACTGCCCCTGCCGCTGTCATTGAGCAGCCCCAGGCCCGTGGCCACGCCAGTGGCGTCGCCGGCGACTCCCAGCGCCACGCCCGTGCCCAGCACCCCAGGTCCGGCTCCTCGCTTGGCCCAGGCAGCCAGAGCCATCAGGCCCGCCGTTAGCGCAGGGCGATCAGCACCGCTTTCCACTGCTGGGCGCCCCATCAGCTCGGCTGCCACTCCGCGGCGGCGCCTGCTGTCTCCAGGCGGCAGTCTGGTACTGCACCAAGATGTCGTTCGGCCGTCCGGCCAGGGTGACGCCTACAAGGCGCCTGCATCGAACATGGGCTTCGGCGGCGAAATGCCGAGTCCGGCCGGCGTGTTGGCTGTGGGCCTGCTGCCGCTGGCCCTGTACTTCGTTCGCGGGCTCGGGCGCCGGCAACCGTAGGGTGCGCGTTTGGAGATAGCCGCCGGTGCTTGATGTCCGTACGTCCAGAGCCGCCGGCGAGGCCGCGGCGCGGCGGGCCGCGGCTTTCCTCACCTCCCGTGCGCTGGTATCCATCTGCACAGCGGTGGCGTTTGCCTACTGCGCCCTGTGGCTGACCACTAACGGCGGAGTGAGGCTGGCCAATTCCTCAACAGCGACCCAACGAGAGGGCGGTGAGCAAGCTGGCGCGCTGGCCACCGAGCGGCGCCTGGGCGCAGCCAGCGGCCCACCTGCCGCGGGTGTGCCCGGCCAGGTAGCGTTGCGCATCCAGTGCGCCTTGCCTGCTGAGCTCTGGGTCACGGATGCCCTCGGCCGATCCGTGGGGCTGAACCCGGCAACACGCCTGGTGCGATTGGAGATTCCGCGAGCCGCGTATTCCGGCCACGGCACCAACCCGCAGCTGGTCACGCTCCCCAACGCCTCAGGAGCGTATCAGGTGACCCTGGTTGGGCTGAGCTCGGGTCTGACTCGCGTGACAATTCAGGCCTCGCGCCCGGGCGACCTCGCGCACATCTCGCGCTTTTCTGGCGGTGCTCCCATCGCCGCCGGTCAGCAACTCAGCGGCACCGTGCGTGTGACCCTCACCAGCAGTGCCGCGCCACAGCTCTCGGTGACGAATCTCCACACCATATGATCTGCGCCCCCTGTGTGGACCGCGAGGCTGAGGAATCTCGGCACGGGCCAACGCACGCACTTCCTGAGTCACGGTGCTCAGCGCTGGTTGCGCGCCGCTGTGAGCGGAGGGAGGCAGCGAGTAGCGCAAAGGGGCCACGGCTTTTGGCGGGAATAGCGCTGGTGGCGCTGTTCCCGCGAACCTAGAGTGGGCTTCCAGTCCCTCAATCTCAGACCGGCAGGAGACCCGTGTGCTGCAAGAGCGTGAGTTCGAGTTGGAGGTCTTCCTCGCCAACCATGCGCAGTTGATAACGCGCTTTCGCCAGCGCCTGGACGATTTCCAGGCGCCGGCGGCACGCTTTTACCTGGGCTTTTCCACCGACCAGGCCGCCAAACAGGATCTGCCCTGGATTGCCGTGGGTGATATTGCTTACCAGCCGGACGAGGTGGTCGCGGTGCGGGTCCGTCAGGTGGACGCCACTATGGGGCAAAACGGACACGACCGAGCCTTTGAAGAACTCGCCGCCAGCGCTGAGGTGTTCCCGTGAGGAAGCCGGCTTTCGGCATTCTCGGTGGCGTGCTCCTGGGGGTCGCCCTGGCGGCGTGCTCCGGCCCTGCCTCGCCAGCGGCGCCCAGTCCGAGTGCCCCCAGCCCTGCCGCGTCCACGAGCCTCGCGGCCACGGCGCGCCCGGCGAGCGCGAGTGCGAGCGCCAGCCCCGCGGCATCACCTCCCACGGCGGCGTCCAACGGCGCTTCCGGTGGCGGCCAGCTGGGGATGATCTTTGAAGTCAACAACCGCGGCTGGCAGTCGATTACCGGCAGCCCGGCCGTTCCGGGAATGGCGGTTGCACTCGTCCTTCCTGGCCAGCCCGGCGCCAGGGCGGGCCTGGTGCAAGGCGATGTGGTCACCTCCATAAATGGCATCGCCATACATAACGCCAATATTGCCAATCGGGTCATTCGAGGGCTCACTGTTGGTAACACAGCCACTCTGACGGTGGACCGCCAGGACGGCATGGCGAGCCGCGGCATGGCGCAGGTAGACGTCACTGCAGGGCCTGCTCGCAAGGTGGATATGGTGGCCCTGCTCAACGGGCTGGTGAGCCAGCGCAGCACGGATCCCAGCGCCTACTTCTTGCGCGGCGCCTATTCGGGAGAGACCGCTGCCAGTCAGGCAGCCGACTTCGGCAAAGCCATTCAGCTCAATCCCAACTTCGTATCGGCCTATGTGGAGCGCGCGACTTTGGAGGAGCACAACGCAGTCGCCGCATCCTTTCGGGACTTTCAGAAGGCCTTGAGCCTGGATGCCGGGTACGAGCCCGCTTACGTGAATCGGGGCGTGCTGTACGCCTCGCAGAAGGACTACGCGCATGCGCTGCAGGACTATGCCAAAGCCGTCAGTCTCGATCCCAGCGATCCGTCGGCCTATGCCAACCTTGGCATCGCCAGCGTGGCCAACGGCAACTTCCAACAGGCTATGAAGGACGAGAACCAGGCCATTCAGCTGGACCCACAATTCGGGCCGGCGCTGCTGTACCGCGGCCTGCTGCATCAGGAAGAGGCGGTAGTGGACTTTCGCAACGCCAGCCGCTTCGCCACCGACGCCAAGGTGAAAACCACGGCCGATTCGGAGCTTCAGAAGATCTCGGCCCCCGCCTGATTCTTCGCTTCACGTCCTCCCACATCGCGGGCAGCTGAATGCAGATTCGAGAAGGAGGGTCGCCTATTTCGCCACCCCGTTCGGGGCCGGACCCATGGGCCGGCAAGGTTCGGAGAGCAAAACCTCACAGCGGTAGTGAAACCATGCAAAAGGCAGGAGAGCAGAGGCCAATATGGGTCGACACAATGCAGCAACTTCCAAGCAGGCCGGGTCGCGCATGACGCGCCAGGGCAGGTTCCCCGGTCGGGGCAGCCTGCCCCTGGGCGCGAGCGCGGCAGGCGCGACGGCAGCCATCCTTTCGCTGATGGCTGCCGGGCCCGCGCTGGCGGCGAGTGCAACCGCCAGCAACACTCAGTCAGCCGCCACGATCAGCAGCAACAGTGCCTCCGCTACTAGTGGTAAGGCATCCGCCCAGGGCTTAGCCTCAACTACCGGCATCAGTAACAGCGGGGGCACTTCCGGTACCTCATCCGGCGCCAGTGGCGGCACCAGCACCAGCTCCACCAGCGCTACCCAGAGCACAACCAGCACCAATACCGTAAGCAACAGTGGCACGGCCAGCGCAACCACGGGCCCGGCAACAGCGGTGGGGCAAACTGGCAGCAATGGAGCGACCGTGGCGGCAGGCACGATGGCCGCGACCGGTGGTGTCAGTACGCCCACCACGTCCCCGGGCCCCAGCGCCACCACTCCTCCGTCCAGCGGCAGCAAAGGCAGCCCTGGTGGCACGGCACACGCCACCAACAACCAGGCGGAGGCAACCATCACCAGCGATACCGCGAAAGCCTCCACAGGCAAGGCCGCCAGCCAGGGAGCGGCCGTGTTCACCACCATCACCAACACCTCCGGCAGTGGCGGCGTGCACTCGAGCGGGGCGCCTTTGGGCGGCCACAGCACGGCCACGCAAACCCTGGCCAGCACCAACAGCGTCACCAACACCGGCCACGCGGCGGCGGTCACGGGCGCGGCCATGGCGGAAGGTCAGGCGGGCTCTAACGAAACCGACGTCACCGCTACGAGCGTGAGCGCCACCGGCGGCGCGGGCAGCGGTGGCGGCCGCGCAACAGCCAGCAACGTGCAGGCTGGGCTGACGCTCACCACGGATGGTGCACTGGCCGATAGTGGCAGCGCCACCAGCCAGGGTCTGGCGGCGATCACCGGCATCACCAACAGCGCCCTGGGCAGCGTCTCCTCCGGCCCGACTGGCATTGGCGGAACAGCCACCGCGACACAGACTATCGGCAACAGCAACACCGTGACCAATACGGGTGACTCGTCCGCGATGACTGGCATGGCAGAGGCAATCGGCCAGGCTGGCGACAACATGACCCTGCTCGGGGTGGGCACCGTGTCAGCAACCGGCGGAGCAGGTGGCACTGGCTCGTCATCCACTGGGGACGGCATGGGCGGCACCGGCACCACAGGCCCCCTGTGGCCCACGCTGCCATTCAGCAACACCGTGCCAACCGGCACTACCGGATCGATGGGAACCTGGACACTGCCGGAGCCGATGGGGGTGCCCGGGGCTCTAGACGGAATGCCCGCGACATCCGGCATGAATACCACCACTAGTCTGCTTGGCGGCGGCAGCGCCTCGGCAATGCAGAGCGTGAGCAACAGCAGCACTGTCGCCAACTCCGGAACGTCGTCCGTGATGACGGGGCCGGCGATGTCCTGGGGTCAAGTAGGCAGCAACCTGACAGGTCTCACCATTGTTGGGGTCAACGCGGTTGGTGGGGCCAACGGCGGTACGGCTGGAGCAGACAACGGCCAGCTGGGGAGCAGCACCACCTGGGACTGGGCGGCGGCCTACGGTGGCGCCGCCACCAGCCAGGGAGACAGCGCCATCACCGGCATTGGCAACAGCTCGCCTGGCGTCGTCACGGCGGGCATCACGTCCAAAGGTTCAGGTGGCAAGTCCTGAGCAGCCGCGCATACCAGCTCGTATAACCCGATCATCTCGCGTGACCTGACCATGAAGCGAGGCCCGGAATTGGAGTGTCACTCCGATTGCGGGCCTCATCTGCGCAAAGGCGCGCGTGTCATGATTTCGGATTGTCGGCACGCAGCCCGAGAGCTGTATCTCGACGCGGGAGAGTGAACACACGATGAGCGAGGGCAGTTTCATGGCTCACGGCCGTGTGGAGTACGTGCAGCTGCCCGCGCGCGACATCGCGGCATCGGCCGCGTTTTACGAGGCAGTGTTCGGCTGGTCGGTCGAGGCCGGCTCAGCGAGCTTCGAGGCACCCGGCATCATCGGCCAGTGGACTACGGAGCGCGCCCCAGCCGCAGCCGGTGGACCCTTGCTGTGGTTGGGTGCCGCCAGCCTGTGGCACGCCCTCAACAGCGTGGTGGAGCACGGCGGCAAGGTGCATGGCCGCCCTCAGCTGGATGGCGGCGAGCGCTGGCTGGTGGAGATTGACGACGTCGCCGGCAACCGGCTGGGCATCTCCGTGGAGGCGCGCCCGCCCCGGGCGCAAACACTCATCGCCGTGCGCGATGTGGAAGCATCCAGCCGCTGGTATCAGCGTCTGCTGGGGTTGCGGAGCGACCACGGTGGCCAGCAGTACGAACGCTTGGTGTCCAACGCGGGGCTGGTGCTGCAGCTCCATGATTGGGAGGTGGAACATGATCATGGGCGCATCGGCGACCCCACCCAAGCCGTTGGCAACGGCGTGCTGCTGTGGTTCGGTGAGCTTGCCGATTTCGACGCCGTAGTCCAGCGCGCCACCGAGATGCAGGCGCCGGTCATGGTGCCGCCGCACATCAACGGCCCCGCTCACCGCGAGCTTTGGATCAAGGATCCGGATGGGTACACGGTGGTGCTGGCCAGCACCGATGGCGAGGCCTTCGGCGTGCAATAGCTGGCCGGCCCACCTCCAAGCTCAGAGCCCCAAAAACAACGCCAGCCCTTGGTCCAGGGCCGCCAGTTCTGACGGTGAAACCTGGCCAGAAGGCCCGGCGGATGCGCCGATTGCCAAGGCCCCGTGGCCCGATTCGCGACAGATTTGCGACAGCTGAGCGACGGGCCGGCGACAGCTGGCCGCCAAACTCGAAGTGACGGCGGCTGGCACGCCGAACAACGCGCTTGGAGGTGCAACGATGAGCTGGTATGGCGGAGGTCCCGGTGCGCAAATGTGGGCGCACGGCGGGCCATGGATTGGCGGGCCGCTGTGTCTGCTGTGGATTGGCCTGATCGCCGTGGGCATATTCCTGCTGGTACGAAACTTCAGGGACGCCCACCGCGACCGAGCCAGGAGCATCCTGGACGAGCGCTACGCCCGCGGCGAGCTGT
Organism: Chloroflexota bacterium; assembly: GCA_050695655.1. Lineage (GTDB taxonomy): Bacteria > Chloroflexota > JAJPGV01 > JAJPGV01 > JAJPGV01 > DATKQD01. Next base: position 46,883 of record JBOGTU010000097.1, read on the forward strand.
CCTCAGAGGAGTACCGCGAACGCGCCGACCATCTGCGTTAGGCGCAAGGTAGGCGGATGGTGAAGCAGCTGCCTTCGCCGGCGACGCTGGCAGCCTCCACCGTTCCGCCCATGGCCTCCGCCAATTCCTTGCAGACGGCTAGGCCGAGGCCGGCGCCATCTCGCCCGTCTTCATCGCGCCCGCGATAGAAGCGTTCGAACACGCGCGGCAGATCATCCGGCGCAATGCCGGAGCCCGTGTCGCGCACGTCCACCCGCACGATACCGTCCTCGGTCGCGACGCTGGCCGACACCAGGCCGCCGGGCGGCGTGTGGCGCACCGCGTTGCTCACCAGATTGCTGAGCACCTGCTGCAGCCGCGCGGCGTCGGCTCGGCCGCGGGCCACGCCGGCCGGAGCTTCTAAAATCACCTGCACCCGGCGCTGCTGCCAGGCCAGCGGCGCGGCCGTGCTCACCGCGCGCTGCACCACCTCTGCGATGTCGGTCGGCTCCAGCCTGAGCTCAAGGCGGCCGACTTCGGCGCGGGCCAGCGTGAACAGGTCCTCGATCAGCCGCTGCAACCGCCGGACTTCGGCCTCGACCGTCCGCAGGTCGGCCTGCACATCAGCTGGAAGTCGGTCTGTTCGCTGCAGAGCCGATTCGACGTAGCCGCGAACCGTCGCCACCGGGGTGCGCAGCTCATGCGACACGCTGGCCACCAGCTCGCGCCGAGCAGTCAACAGCCCGCTGACGCGGTCGCGCTCCGCGGTCAGCTGCACCAGCGACGCCTGCAGGTCCGCCGCCATCTGGTTGAACCGCCCGCCGAGCTGCCCCAGCTCGTCGTCCCCCAGGCCCTCGACTCGCGCGCCAAGCTGCCCGCTTGCCAGAGCCTCGGCAGCCGCACCCAGGCGCTCCAGGCGATGGACCACGCGGCGGGCCAGCACATAGGCCACGAGCGAGGAGGACGCGAGCGCGAACACGGACGCGGCCAGCAGCACCGCCAGGCTTGCCGCGCCGAAAAACGCCAACGCTTGGGGGAAGCCAAGGCCGCCGGACGCCGCCGGCAGAGCCGAAACAGCCAGGATGACGGCTGCCGCCGGCCGGCCAGCAGCATCCAGCACAGGGTAAGCGGCCAGCGCCGCCGGACCGGTGCCGGTTCGACCCATCAGGAGGTCCATGGATCGCGTGCCGCCTCGCAAAGCCGCTGCCGCCAGCGGCGTCCACTCGCTCCGCTCGGGCGGTGAGAAGGCGGCGCCGGAGGGGTCCGAGCTGCCCAGCTCGTGCCCAGCGGGCCCGATGAGCGCGATGTACATGACGTTCCGAAGCGGCGATCCGCCGCCGCCGAACTGCGCCGGCCGGCCAAAGCCAGTGCCAGCGTTTGGAAAGCGAAAGTTGGGGTTGGCGATCGTTCGCAGGGTCGTGTCGAGCTCACCCGGACCAGCCGTCCCCAGCATGCCCCCAACCGCCAGGGCCACCGTGCGGGCATCGTCCACCGGCTGCTGCCGGCCATTCGCATGTGGCGCGACCACCAACGTAGCCAGCAGCACGATGGCCGCGATCATCGCCACCAGCGTGACGGCCACCGCCGCGAGATGGGACAGCGTGAGCTGCCAGCGCAAGCGCAGGCCGCGCCTCACGGCTCGGCACGCGAGAAGCGGTAGCCAACGCCCCACACCGTCTCGATGGCCTCGCCCATATGGCCCAGCTTGCGCCGCAAGCGCAGCACGGCGTTGTCCACCGAGCGGTCGCCTTCGACGTGCGGCTCGCCGCGGAGCGCGTCGCGCAGATACGTTCGGCTGAAAGCTCGCCCGCGATTGCGCGCCAGCATGGGGCTCTCGCGCGTATCGCGCAGGTCACGCGCGTGACCTACTTCGCCCCAGGAGTGCAGCAGCGTGCCGTCGGCGGCGTAGCGGTGCACGCGGCAGTTGCGGTAGGTGCAGCAGATCGAACTCGGAGTGGCTGAGGTCCAGAACGTGCCCATCCAGCTGCGCCAGGTGCCCCTCGGGGTCGAGCTGGAGCCCGCCGATGCGCAGCGGCGCGTGGCCCGGTGATCGGTCGGCCGCGAGCGTCTCCTGGAGTCGTTCCTGGCGGCGCAACAGCGCGCGTACGCGAGCAATCAACTCGCGCATGCCGAATGGCTTCGTCAGATAGTCGTCCGCGCCCACTTCGAGCCCCACCACCCGGTCCACTTCCTCGGCCCGAGCCGTCAGCATAAGCACCGGGACCGCCGACGATCGGCGCAGCCGGCGCAGCACTTCCAGCCCATCGAAGTCTGGCAGCATCCAGTCCAGGATGATCGCGTCGGTTGGCTCTTGCGCGAACAGCCGCTGCGCCGTCTCGCCGTCCGGCGCGTGGCGCACGCGATAGCCAGCCGCCTTCAGCTCGCGCGTCAGCAGGCGGCCCAGTTCGAGCTCGTCCTCCACCACCAGAATGCTTGCCACGTGAGGCTAGTTGTAGCTCGCCAGGCGAGGCGTTCCAGGCTCGGGAGCCCGTCTGCGACAGAACTGCGACATTCCCGCGACCGCTCGGCGACCGCTGCGGGGGAAAGTGGGCTCTATGGGCAAGCGATTGGCCGCTCTGCGCATTGCGCTCGTGCTGGAGGGGTTGACATTCCTGGTGGCTGCCGCGCTGAATTTCGGCGCCCGCGTTCCACTCGGCTTCACTATCCTGGCCTTCCCGCTCCGCATCCTGCCGGTGGGCGTTGTGGAGGCGGTGATTGGCGGCACGCTGCTGGCCGGCGCTATGACCTTGCGCCGCGGTATGGCCTGGTTAGGCTTCTGGCTCGCGGCTGGCGGCATTGCCTTCGGCCTCGTCGCCACGGCTGCGCGCGGCGGTCCGGAACGGGAAGTGCACCTCATCCTCGTGCCGCTGGCCCTGAACACCCTCGGCCTGCTCATCTGGACCAACCGGCCCGCCTCCGGAGATCGTACGAATGTCGTCCGCTACACTGGCTCAGCCGGCATGCTCCGGCTGATGCTGGTGACGGCCGGGACGCTCATAGCAGCCTCGTTGGTTCACTTTGGCGTAGGCGCGCCGCTGGGCCTCACGGATCCCTTCCAGGCCGCGGCGGTTCCGGAACTTGTGCTCGGCCTGTTGCTGGCCCTGGGTACGGCGTTCCTGATCACGGGCCGGCCTGGCGGCCGTGAGATGGCGGTGGCAGTTGCCGTCTTCACGCTGCTGCTGTCCGCTTATGGCTTCTACACCACGCTGCGCACCGTACGCACCGGCGACATCGCCTACCACATCGTGCTGATTGTCCTGCTGGTCGGAATCATCGCCGGCCTGTGCATTTCGTCTCCGGCCACCCATCGCCAACCGGCTCGCCAGCCGGAATGAAGATTCCAGGGAGGTCCTACGCGCATGCGAATCGCCCTCACCACCAGCCAGTGGATCGTACGTATCACGGGTGTTATTCAGCTCGCTTTAGGCGCGCTGTTCTGGACCGGCATGGCCCTGGGGCTCGTCCCGCTGCACATGCTGTCCGGCATCCTGCTGGTGCTCGCGCTCTGGGCGCTGGCCGGCGTGTGGGGCGTTGTAGTCGTAGCGTTCGGCCTGAACCAGGCGCAGGTTCTGACCGGCTCGCTCCATTGGATCGTGGAGGTGCTGCACCTTCCGCTGGGCCTGGGCGCCATCGGGCAGGCCGAGAATCTTGCCGCCCGCGGCAAGGCGCGGCTGTCTGCACACCACGCAGCGGCTATGGCCGCCGGGTGATCGTGTGATTTTTCTGTGGGCGATGGGGGGCTCGAACCCTCGACCTCAGCGATGTCAACGCTGCGCTCTAACCAGCTGAGCTAACCGCCCTGTACCGCGGGGTATCGCTGCTTATGGTAACGCAACACGGCCCCGCGGCCGTGGCCAGCCGGCGCGACCTTGTACTCTTAGCGGGACACTGATGAGCGGTTCCCACTCCGGCGATCCCCTGGCGCGCATGCGCCACAGCACGGCGCACGTGATGGCGCAAGCGGTGCAGCACCTGCTGCCGGGCGCCAGGTTCGCCTTTGGCCCGGATACGGAGGACGGCTTCTACTACGACATGGAGCTGCCCCGCCCCATTGGACCCGATGATCTGGCCGCCATTGAGGCGGAGATGCGCACCAGCATTGCCGCCGGGGCTGACTTCGTGCAGCAGGACTGGCCCAAGGAGCAGGCCATCGCCTGGTTCCGCGAGCACGACCAGCCCTTTAAGGTGGAGTGGATCGGCCAGCTGCCGGATGCCACCGTGAGCCTGTACCGCCAGGGCGACTTCACGGACCTGTGCGCCGGACCGCACCTGCACAACACCGCCGACATTGGCCCCTTCAAGCTGCTCAACATCGCCGGCGCCTACTGGCGGGGCGACGAGCAGCGCGAGCAGCTCACCCGTGTGTACGGCACCGTGTGGCCCACCCAGGCCGAGCTGGATGCGTATCTGGAGCGCGTGGAGGATGCCAAGCGGCGCGACCACCGGCGCATTGGCCGCGACCTGGACCTGTTCATGTTCAGCGAGCACGTGGGGCCCGGCCTGCCCTTCTGGCTGCCCGGGGGCGCGGCCGTACGCCGTGAGCTGGAGCGCTACATGACCGATGTGGAGCTGCGCTGTGGCTACCAGCATGTGGTGACGCCTGACGTCGCCAAAGTGGAGCTGTACAAGACCTCCGGCCACTGGGACCACTATCGTGATGCCATGTTCCCCGTGATGCACGCCGGCGAGGAGGAGCTGGTACTGCGGCCCATGAATTGCCCGCACCACATCCTCGTGTTTCAGCACAGCCAGCACAGCTACCGCGACCTGCCGCTGCGCATCGCCGAGTTCGGCAACATGTGGCGCTACGAGAAGTCCGGCGAGCTGAGCGGCCTCTCCCGTGTGCGCTGCGTGGACCTGAACGATGCCCACATCTTCTGCACGCCGGACCAGATTTTGGACGAGATCAAGGGTGTGGTGCAGCTGATCGAGGACGTGTACGCCACGCTGGGCATCACCGAGCACTGGTACCGCCTCTCGCTGTGGGACCCCAACGACAAGGCCAAGTACGTGGACAACCCGCCCATGTGGGAGCGGGGCGAGCGCTACCTGCGCCAGGCGCTGGATGAGCTGGGCCTGGAGTACGCGGTGGCGCCAGGTGAGGCCGCCTTCTACGGCCCCAAGATCGACATCCAGCTGCGCGACCCGATGGGCCACAGCGAAAGCATCTCCACTATTCAGGTTGATTTTCACCTGCCCAATCAGTTTGGGCTGGAGTACATTGGCGAGGATGCGCAGCCACACCAGCCGGTGATGATCCACCGCGGCATCATTGGCGGGCTGGTGCGCATCATGGCCTTTCTCATCGAGAAGTACGCCGGCGCCTTCCCCGTGTGGCTGGCGCCGGTGCAGGCGCGGCTCATCCCCATCACAGAAAAGAACGTGCCCTACCTGCGCACCCTGCACGCGCAGCTGCTGGAGGCCGGCGTACGCTCCACGCTGGACGGCCGCAACGAGAAGATGCAGCGTAAAATCGCCGAGGCCCAGGCGGAGAAGGTGCCCTACATGGTGCTGGCCGGCGGGCGCGATGAGGAAGCCGGCACCGTGAGCGTGCGCCTGCGCAGCGGCGAGCAACTGCCCCCCATGCCGCCAGCCGAATTCGTGGCCCGCCTGCTGGACGATATTCACCACCATCGCTGATAGCTCCGTGGCCGCGCCACCACCCCGGCACCATGC